>JBDHQQ010000043.1:0-16876 GCA_039807145.1 Pseudoxanthomonas sp.
GCCGCGCGGCGCGCGAGTTCTACGAAGCCGAGGCGCGCGCCGATATCGGCCGCTGGCTGCCGCGCTACCTGCCCGGCCTGCCGCGCGCGCCGGCGCGGGTACGCCTGAAGGCGATGTCGTCGCTGTGGGGCTCGCTGAGTCCGGACGGCGCGGTCGCGCTGGATCTGTCGCTGGTGCTGGGCCGGCCGTCGGCGTTCGAATACGTGCTGGTGCACGAGCTGTGCCACCTGATCCACGCCGACCACTCGCGCGCGTTCTGGCGCGAGGTCGAGGCGCGCTTCCCGCAGTGGCGAAACGAACGCGATTATTTCCACGCCGAAGGCCGGCGGCTGAAGGCCAGCCTGCGCGCGCTGGCCGGCTGATCCGCCGTTCGTCGTTGTCGATGGCGTAGGGCCGGCAGCGAGCCGTCCCGGGGAGCCGGTTGCATGCGTGCGTCGTCATTGGTCGTGGTGGGTTTGTGCTGTCTCGCGGCCTCGCTGGCCAGCGGCTGCCGTGGTGATGCGAGGCCCATGGCCGAACGGCCGCCGGCGCCGGCACTGCTGTCGCTGCACCTGCCGGCGGACTTCCCCGGCGACGTGGCGCTGCCCGCGCATTACCGGGTGGACAGCGTGTCCGACCTGGGCTCGCTGGTGGTGACCACCCTGGTCACGCCCGAAACGGTGCCGCAACTGTTCGCCGAAAGCGGCCAGCGCATGTCCGCCGGGGGCTGGCAGCAGTCGGCCGAAATCCAGCACGCCACCGGCAACGCGATGCGCGTGTACCGCAAGGACCGGCGCGAGGTTTCCCTGTCCTTCGCCACGCATCGCCGCGGCGACGGCAGCGTGGTCACCGTGCAGTTGCGCGACCCGCAGCGGCACCTCTGACCCATCGTGCGGCCCCCCGCCGGCGCGGGTGGGCCGGCGCGCCGAACCCGGGGTTTCCCCGCCGGCCCGGACGCCAGGACCATGGCGCGGCAGGGCCGTCAGTGACGTATCCCGGCGCCGGCCCGCCGGCCCCGCATCGCAGGCTCCCTTCCGATACCGCCCGCCGGACTGGCAGCCGGGGCCGCTTGCCTCTTGGATTTCAACGACTTGCGTTCCCGCCTGCCGGTCTGGCCGGACCGGACGCGATTCTGTGACAGTTGGCACGACCTTTGCGGGATGGGGATATCACCTCGAGGTCACCCGCCATGGATTTCACCACGTACCCTGCCAGTCCGGACGACGCCATCGACATCGACTGGGCGCCCGAAGCCACGGTACCCGCGCAGAGCCCGGACCTGATCCGCGCGCGACGCGACCTCGCCCACCGCACCGAGCTGCCCCAGGCGTTGCTGGAGGCGCGCGCCATGCTGCGCCGCGCGCAGGCCAAGCGCCGCCAGCTCTACCCGCTCGTGCATGCCGCGGGACTGTTCACGACCGGCGGGCTGGTCAGCTACTACGGCCATTCCAGCGCCAATCTCGGCGTGCTGCTGGCCGGCTACGGGATCGTCGTCGCCGGGCTGATCGCCGCGACCCTGACCTTCGTCCTGCTGTTCGACAGCGAGCAGGTGCCGCTGCACCGCTTCTACCGCGAAGAGGAACTGCCGGCCAACGCCAAGGAAATCGGCGTCCTGGCCAGCGTGACCCGTGCCGATCCGGAACTGGCCCGCTACGCGGATGCCTGGTGGTCGGGCGATGCGCCGATCCGCAAGGGGGACGTGCGCCTGGCCCTGGCGTTCCGCGAGGCCAAGACCCGCCTGCCCTGACCCGCTGGAAGCGGTTCGGCGGCCAACGGTTCGGTCAACCCGACAGGAAATCCCCGATGACGCCGACCACCGCGGCCGGGTCTTCCATGTGCAGATGGTGCGTGCCCGGGATGACGAACAGTTCGCCGGCAGGCAGGCGCGCGGCACGGCGACTGCGCAGCGGTTCGGGGAAGTAGGCCTGGGGCGGATCGGCGTAGATCACCCGCGCCGGACAGCCGATGTTCGCGACCACGTCGTCGATCTGCGCTTCATCCAGCCGGATCGCCGTGGGCAGGGTCAGGCGCGGATCGGTGCTCCACACGCAGCCGCCTTCGACCGACCGCACGCCGCGTTCGACCAGCAAACGCGCGGTCGCCTCGCTCAGGCCGTTGGCCTGCATGCGCGCACGCACCGGTGCGTCGAGGTCGGCGAACACGCGCAGCTGCTTGCCCGGCAGCGCGCGCGCCGCGGCGATCGCCTCGCGCATCCGCGCGGCGGTGCGCTCGACCCGCTCCGACAGCGCGCCCAGCGCCTCGATCGCGACCAGCCGCGTCACCCGCTGCGGCACGGCGGCGGCGATCATGCTGGCGATGCCGGCGCCCATCGAATGCCCGAGCAGGGCGAAGCGTTCCCAGCCGAGCGCATCGGCGGCGTCGAGCACCGCGTTGATCGCGCCCGTCGCGGTGTATTCGGCGCCCGGGCCGAGGTGTGCGCTGCGGCCGTGGCCGGGCAGGTCGAGGGCGACGAAGTCCAGCGCTTCCGGCAGGCACGCGGCCAGCGGCACGAAGCTGGCGGCGTTGTCGAGCCAGCCGTGCAGGGCGATGACGTTCGCACCGCCTTCGCCGCCGCGCAGGCCGGCCAGCCGGCCGAAGGCCGCATCGACCACGAACTCCCGCAGCCTCACGCGTGCGCCCGGGCCAGCGCCGCCAGCGCGTCGGCATGCGCGGCGCCCGCGTTGAGGCACGGGATGTAGCGCAGCTCGCCGCCCTGCGCCGCGAACGCCTCGGCATAGCGCAGCGCGATTTCCTCCAGCGTTTCCAGGCAATCGACGGCGAACCCCGGGCAGACCACGTCGACCTGGCGCACGCCGCGCGCGGCGAACCCTGCCAGCACGTCGGGCGCGGCCGGCTGCAGCCAGCGTCCGCGGCCGAAGCGCGACTGGTAGGCCAGCGTCCACGCCTCGTCGCGCAGGCCCAGCGCCGCCGCGATGCGCCGCGCGCTGTCCTCGCAGCGCCGCGGATACGGGTCGCCGGCGTCGGCCAGCCGCTGCGGCAGACCGTGGAACGAAAACAGCAGGTGCTCGCCCGCGCCGCGATCCGACCGCCACGCGCGGATCGAACCGGCGACCGCATCGATCCAGCCGGCGTCGGCGGAATAGTCGTCGATCGACACGACCGACAGGCCGCGCGCCTCGCGTTCCACGACGTCGGCGACCGAGGCGGTCGTCGTCGTCGAATATTGCGGGTACAGCGGCAATACCACCACGCGGCGCACGCCGGCCTCGCGCAGCCCGTGCAGCGCTTGCGCCAGTGCCGGCCGGCCATAGCGCATCGCGTGGACCACCCGCCAATCGGGCAGCCGCGCCTGCAGCGCCTCGGCCAGCCGCTGCGTGTACACCGCCAGCGGCGAGCCTTCCGGCAGCCAGACCTGCGCGTACTTTTCCGCCGACTGCGCGCCGCGCAGCGGCAGCACCAGTCCGTGCAGCAGCGGTTTCCACAGCCAGCGCGGCAGCGCGACCACGCGCGGATCGCCGAGGAATTCGCCCAGGTAACGCCGCACCGCGGACGGCGTGGGTGCCTCGGGCGTGCCTAGATTGACCACCAGCAAGGCGGTATCGGGTGCGTGGGGCATGCATTCATTGTGACAGGAGAGGCCAAGGAGCAGGAGTGAGGGAGAGGAGAGGGAAACCGGCGAAAGCGCTTTTCTCACCTCTCGCCCCTCATCCCTTGCCTTGCTTCAACGGCTCAGCCGGCATTCACCCATTCACCGTCGTTTATCAGACACTTGCGTAACCTTCCTTCCGAAACATCTCCGGAGCCTCCCCATGAAGCGCCTGCCCCGCACCCTCCTGCTGTCGGCCGCGCTCGCCGCCGCCTTCGCCGCCCACGCCGGGGAACAGGAAGACGCCCGCGCCCGCAACGCCGTGCGCGTGCTGCAGGAAATCCAGAAGATTCCCGAGAACGGCATTCCCGACAAACTGCTCGACGAAGGCCGCGCCATCGTGGTGATCCCCGACACGATCAAGGCCGGCCTGGTGCTCGGCGGCCGCCGCGGCCACGGCCTGATGTCGGTGAAGAACCCGGACGGCGCCTGGTCGCAGCCGGTGTTCGTCAAGCTGACCGGCGGCAGCATCGGCTTCCAGGCCGGCGTGCAGTCGTCCGACGTGGTGCTGGTGTTCCGCAACGACCGCAGCCTGGATTCCATCGTCAACGGCAAGTTCACCCTCGGCGCCGATGCCGGCGTGGCCGCCGGCCCGGTCGGCCGCAACGCCGCCGCCGCCACCGACGGCCAGCTCAAGGCCGAAATCTGGTCGTGGTCGCGCGCGCGCGGATTGTTCGCCGGCGTCGCCCTCGACGGCGCGGCGCTGCAGATCGACGACGCGGCCGACACCGCGGCCTACGGCGCCAACGCCACGCCGCGGGCGATCTTCGAAAGCCGCGCCGGCGCGCCGTCGGCCGACATCATCGCGTTCCGCGACCAGCTGGAAGAATCCACCGCCGCGGCCCGCGTCGCGCGCGGCGAACCGGCGAAGGCGCCGCGCCCGGTGGTCACCGCCGGCGCGCCGACGGCCAGCCCGACCGCGACGGAAGCGCAGACCCAGGGCTTCCAGCCGGTCGAGGACGGCACGGTCACCACCCAGCCACTGACCACGCCCTGATTTCCGCACGCTCCGCGGCGCGGCGCTGACCGGCCGCGCGTGCGTGCGTTATCCTGCGCGCCTTCATTCCACTTTCCGGCAGGCAACGACATGGGCGGTTTGAGCATCTGGCATTGGATCATCGTGCTGGTGGTCGTGCTGCTGATCTTCGGCACCAAGCGCCTGCGCGGCGCCGGCCGCGACCTCGGCGAAGCGGTCAAGGGCTTCAAGGAAGGCATGAAGGGCGACGACAAGCCGGCCCAGCTGGGCGACCAGTCGCGCGACGACGCTTCGGCCAGCAGGGAAAAGGAAAGCGACCGCAACGCGCAATAGGCGCGGCGGCAAGCGCCCGCCATGTTCGATATCGGCTTCACCGAACTGCTGGTCATCGCCGTGGTGGCGCTGGTCGTGCTGGGTCCCGAGCGCCTGCCCAAGGCGGCGCGCTTCGCCGGCCTGTGGGTACGTCGCGCGCGCGCGCAGTGGCATTCGGTCAGGGACGAACTGGAACGCGAACTGGCCGCCGACGAACTGAAGCGCAGCCTGGACGCGGCCCGGCAGGCGATGCACGACACCGAACAGTCGATCCGCGCCGGCGGCGAAGCCGTGAAGCAGGAATTCGAGCAGGTGCGCGATGACCTCGGCGACGCGCTGTCGGTGAAGGGCGGGGAAGACACGCCGCCCGCCGAAGCGACGCCGGAACCCGCCGCCGCCATTGAAGCGCCGCCCGCACCCGCGCCGACGGACGCGCCGGAAACCCCGGCCGCAGACGATCCGCAGGCCGACCTGTTCGGCCCGCCGGGGCCGCGCCCATGAGCCCCTCGCCCGATCCGCAGGCCGAATCGACGCTGGTCGAGCACCTGATCGAGCTGCGCACGCGGCTGATCCGCGGCCTGCTGGGCGTCGCCGTCGCGTTGCTGGCGCTGTTGCCGTTCGCCAAGACCATCTACGCGCACCTGGCCCTGCCGATGCTGCGGCAGCTGCCGTCGGGGCAGGCCGCGCAGATGATCGCCAGCGACCCGACCTCGGGCTTCTTCGCGCCGGTCAAGCTGGCGTTCTTCGCCGCATTGTTCGCCGCCGCGCCGTGGCTGCTGTACCAGGCCTGGGCCTTCGTCGCGCCGGGCCTGTACCTGCGCGAGAAGAAGCTAGCGCTGCCGCTGCTGGTCTCGGCGGTGACGCTGTTCTACGTCGGCTGCGCGTTCGCCTATTTCCTGGTGCTGCCGGCAGTGTTCCATGCGCTGTCCGCGTTCACCCCGGACATCGTCACCATCGCCCCGGACCCGGGCAAATACCTGGACTTCGTGCTGGTGATCTTCCTCGCCTTCGGCGCCAGCTTCGAGCTGCCGGTGGCGCTGGTGATCCTGACCCTGCTGGGCTGGGTCACCCCGAAGCAGTTGGCCGAATCGCGCGGCTACGCCATCGTCGGCGTGTTCATCGTCGCCGCGGTGATCACCCCGCCCGACGTGATCTCGCAGCTGATGCTGGCCCTGCCGATGTGCCTGCTGTACGAGGCCGGCATCCTGGCGGCGAAATGGGTGGCGCCCAGGCAGGCAACGGAAGCCTGATCGCGCCGGCGGCCGCGAAACCGATTTGCCCGGTTGCGCCTGCGCTTGATTTCGTAGAGCCGGATTCATCCGGCTGCTCTTCGTCGGAAGGCAAAAGCAGCAAAAGCAGCCGGATGAATCCGGCTCTACGACCGTAGGAGCGCCCGAATGGGCGCTCCTACAATTCGATCCGGTCGGACGGCAACGTCGATGCGACAGCGGCCTGGCCGGAAGCGCCGAACATCTGCTTCCACGCGAAATAGGCCGTAGCGGCCAGCAGCGGCATCAGCACCGCCATCATTAGCAGGTTGGCGGCGAACACCGCCGCCGTCGTGCCCAGCAGCAGTTGCAGCACCATCGCCACGATCTGCACGCCGACGCTCAGTGCAAGCAGGGAGACGAACAGCAGCAGCAGGTACACCAGCAGCGCGGGCAGGTTGTGCAGGCACGCGCGCAGGCTGGTGCGCATCGCGGCCAGGCCCGGACTGCCGGAGAAGATCACCTGCGGCACCGCGACGAAGATCAGGCACGCCACCACCGGCACCGCGGCCATCGCCAGCAGCAGGCACAGCAGCACGCGGCCCACCGGCAGGTCCTGGACCAGCGCCGGATCGGGCTGCTGGCCGGCGGCCTGTGCGGCCTGGATCTTCGCCGCGACTTCGAACACGCGCTGCATGCCGTCCGAGCCGACCAAGGCCATGAACAGCACGGCCAGGCCGATGCCCATCAGCAGCTGCGGCAGCAGGGTGGCCAGCAACGCCGACGCATGGTCGCCGCGCATTTCACGGAACAGCGCGCCCGGCGGTACCGGCTGCCCGCCATCGACGTCGCGCACCGCCCACAGCAGGCCGGCGAACAGGAATGGCCCCAGCAGCGACAGCCCCAGTTGCAAAGCCAGGCCCAGCGTCGGATGCAGCGCGCCGCCGGCCAATGCAACCAGGGTCAGGCCACCCCAGGTCACGCCCAGCCGGCCCAGTCCCCACGGCGTCCGCCGCAGCAGGGCGAACGCATCCAGCAGCCATTGCGCGCCGGCGCTGGCCGGCAGCTTGTTGATCGGTGTCATGGGGGCGGGTCAGTCGGCGGCTTCGCCGCCTGCAAGGAATGAGAAGTGAGGAAGCCCGCCTAGTATCGCCTCTAACCGACAGCCCGCGCAGCGGGCGGCTGACTTTCCACCCGCTTGCCCGCTTACTTCGCGTGCAGGCCACGCGCGTGGCGCACGAAGCGGCGCAGCAGTTTGCGCGACTGCGGCGCGGCCGTCACCCCGCGCGAGATGGCGTCGGGGCAGCGACCCTCGCTGCGCAGGTGGTCGGCGCGGGCGTGCACGTAGCCGCGCATGTGGTGGGTGGCGAATTCGGGGTGGAACTGCACGCCCCAGGCGCGGTCGCGCCAGCGGAAGGCGTGGCAGGCATCCTGTTCCGACTTCGCCAGCACGGTGGCGTCCCGCGGCGGGCGGGCCACGGTCTGCACGTGGGTGGCGTGGGCGAGGAAGCGCGGCGGCAGCGCGGCGAACAGCGGATCGTCGCCGGCCTGCGGATGCAGGTCGATGCGCACGGTGCCGGATTCGCGCCCGGCCGGGTTGTCGCGCACCTCGCCGCCCAGCGCGTGGGCCAGCAGCTGATGGCCGTAGCAGATGCCCAGCAGCGACATGCCGTCGTGCGCGGCGTCGCGCAGCCATTCGGCGCTGCGCTCGCTCCAGTCGTGGCGATCGGTGACCATCGCCGCCGAGCCGGTGACGATGACCCCGGCAAAACCCTCGCGCCGCGGCAGCGGATCGCCGGCTTCGACGTTCGCCACCACCGTTTCGTCCGGCGCCAGCCCGGCGGCCACGCGGATCCAGTGCGGGAACCCGCCGTAGCGCTTCATCGCGGCCACCGGCTGGCCGGTTTCGACGATCAGGAAAGGCTTGTGGAAACGGCGGGCGTTCACGGCGCGATTCAACGGGAAAACGCGGGCGGATGGGGGTTCGCCCGTATACTAGCGTGCTTTTCCGCAGCGCAAGACGAGCGATGGCCGGCCCGACCTTCCAGGAACTGATCCAGAAACTCAACGCCTACTGGGCCGCGCAGGGTTGCGTGCTGATCCAGCCACTGGATCTGGAAGTCGGCGCGGGCACCTTCCATCCCGCCACCTTCCTGCGCGCGCTGGGCCCGGAGCCCTGGAATGCGGCCTACGTGCAGCCCTGCCGCCGTCCCACCGACGGCCGCTACGGCGAAAACCCGAACCGCCTGCAGCGTTACTACCAGTACCAGGTGGTGATGAAGCCGAACCCGGACAATATCCAGCAGCTATATCTGGATTCCCTTTCGGCATTGGGCATCGACCCGCGCGTGCACGATTTGCGCTTCGTCGAGGACAACTGGGAATCGCCGACCCTCGGCGCCTGGGGGCTGGGCTGGGAAGTCTGGCTCAACGGCATGGAAGTCACCCAGTTCACCTACTTCCAGCAGGCCGGCGGCCTGGAATGCCGGCCGGTGCTGGGCGAAATCACCTACGGCCTGGAACGGCTGTGCATGTACCTGCAGAACGTCGACAACGTGTTCGACCTGGTCTGGACCCACGGCCCCGACGGCGCGCCGGTGACCTACCGCGACGTGTACCACCAGAACGAAGTCGAGCAGAGCGCGTACAACTTCGAGCACGCCGACGTGGCCGAACTGTTCCATCGCTTCGACGCCTGCGAAGCCGAAACCGGCCGCTTGATCGAGGCCGGCCTGCCGCTGCCGGCCTACGAGCAGGTGATGAAGGCCAGCCACAGCTTCAACCTGCTCGACGCGCGCCGCGCGATCAGCGTGACCGAACGCCAGCGCTACATCCTGCGCGTGCGCGCGCTGGCGCAGAGCGTGGCCAAGGCGTATTTCGCCCAGCGCGAGAAACTCGGCTTCCCGGGCCTGAAGCAGCCGGAGGCCGCGGCATGAGCATGCAACCCCTGCTGATCGAACTGGGCACCGAGGAACTGCCGGTCAAGGCGCTGCCGGGGCTGGCACAGGCGCTGTTCGACGGCACCCTCGCGGCGCTGGATAAGCGCGGCATCACGGTCGAGCGCGGCGACGCCAAGCCGCTGTACACGCCGCGCCGCCTCGCGGTGCTGCTGCCGCGCGTGGCCGCCGAACAGCCGCAGCAGGCTTCGGAGGTGCTGGGCCCGTACCTCAACATCGCGCTGGACGCGAACGGCGAGCCGACCCCGGCGCTGAAGGGCTTCGCGGCCAAGTGCGGCGTCGAATGGACGCAGCTGGAAAAGCTGACCGACGCCAAGGGCGAACGCTTCGTGCACCGCTCGGTCAAGGACGGCGCGCGCACCGCCGAGCTGCTGCCGGACATCCTGCGCGAAGCCATCGCCGCGATGCCGATTCCCAAGCCGATGCGCTGGGGCGCGCACGAATACGCGTTCGCACGCCCGGTGCACTGGCTGGTGCTGCTGTTCGGCAACGCCGTGGTCGACACGGAAATCCTCGGCACGAAGGCCGACCGGATGAGCCGCGGCCACCGCTTCGAACACGACAAACCGGTGTGGATCAACCAGCCCGGCGACTACCTCGACGCATTGCGCGCCGCACGCGTGCTGGCCGACCCCGACGAGCGGCGCGCGCGCATCGTGCATGAAGTCGAGTCCGCGGCGAAGCAGGCCAGCAGCGATGCGCGCATCAGCGACGACAACCTGGAACAGGTCGTGTGCCTGACCGAATGGCCGAAGGCGGTGCTGTGCAGCTTCGAGCCGACGTTCCTGGCGGTGCCGCAGGAAGCGCTGATCGAGACGATGGAGGTCAACCAGAAGTTCTTCCCGGTGCTGCGCGACGGCAAACTGACCCAGTTCTTCGTCGGCATCGCCAACATCGATTCGAAGGACGTGTCCGAAGTGCGCAAGGGCTACGAGCGCGTCATCCGTCCGCGTTTCGCCGACGCCCGTTTCTTCTTCGACGAGGACCTGAAGCAGGGCCTCGCCGCGATGGGCGAAGGCCTGAAGAACGTGACCTACCAGGCCAAGCTGGGCAGCGTCGCCGACAAGGCGCAGCGCGTGGCCGCGCTGGCCGAGACCATCGCCAGGGAAGTCGGCGTCGATCCGGCGCAGGCGCGCCGCGCCGCCGAACTGGCGAAGAACGACCTGCAGTCGCGCATGGTCAACGAATTCCCGGAACTGCAGGGCATCGCCGGCCGCCATTACGCGCAGGCTGCGGGTGAACCGAAGGAAATCGCGCTGGCCATCGACGAGGCCTACCAGCCACGCTTCTCCGGCGACGACATCGCCCTGTCGCCACTGGGCAAGGTGCTCGCGATTGCCGAACGGCTCGACACACTCGCAGGTGGTTTTGCTGCGGGATTGAAGCCGACCGGCAACAAGGACCCGTTTGCATTGCGGCGCAATGCATTGGGTTTGGCGCGGACGGTGATTGAGAGTGGTTTGGACCTAAATCTTCACGATTTGCTGTATTCCGCAGCCGAGTTGACCGCTCAAGCCAGCAGTCGCCAGACGCTCATTGCCAAGATCAAGGCTGTCGAAGAAGCGAAAGGCAAGGGGGCTGGAATTCTGGATGGTAGTCAGGTCAGCAGTTACTCCGTTTCCGCAAACGAAATTTCGGATATCTACGACTTCATCCTCGACCGCCTGCGCGGCTACTACGCCGACAAGGGCGTGCCGACTTCGCATTTCAACGCGGTCGCCGAGCTGAAGCCGGCCTCGCTGTACGACCTCGACACCCGCCTCGACGCCATTGGCCAGTTCGCCGCGCTGCCGGAAGCCGAGGCGCTGGCCGCCGCGAACAAACGCATCGGCAACATCCTGAAGAAGGCCGACATCGCGATTCCCGACCGCATCGACCATGACCTGCTGACCGATCCGGCCGAAGCCGCGCTCGGCGAAGCGGTCGCCGCGGCGCTCGGCGACACCGACGAGGCCCTGCACCGCCACGACTACGTGAAGGTGCTGAACCGCCTTGCCCAGTTGCGCCCGCAGGTGGACGCGTTCTTCGACGGCGTGATGGTCAACGTCGACGACCCGAAGCTGCGCGGCAACCGCCTGGCCCTGCTGAAGCGCCTAGCCGACCGTTTCCGCGCGGTGGCGGCGATCGAGCATTTGTCGAATTGACCTGATTTTCCTTCTCCCGCCGGGAGAAGAGCCTGCCCTCGAACGCTTGATTCGGGGGTGGCGCGCAGCGCCGGATGAAGGCGTGGACTTCCATATCGACGGATCGTTCCCGAGAGTTGGCATTGCCACGCCCTGATCCGCCCCCGTATCAAGTACGGGGCAGGCTCTTCGGGCACCTTCTCCCGAGGGGAGAAGGGAACGACAATAAAAGCATCATCCTGCGTTAACCCGATTCAGCCCGCGGCCGGTATGCTTTTGGCGATGCGACCCGCCCCCCTCCTCGTCCTGGCCGCCCTGTTGTTGTCCGCAGTCCCTGCGTGGTCCGCGGCGATCGTCGACAAGGTGGTGGTGAAGGGGCTGGACCCCGACGACGAAACCCAGGCGCTGATGATCGAGAACATCGAGCTGGCGCTGGCGCTGAACGACGCGGTGGGCAAGCGGGTGGGCGAATCGCGGCTGGAATACCTGCTGGGCGAAGCCGTGCCGCAGGCGCGCGAGGCGCTGGAACCGTTCGGCTACTACGCGGCCGAGATCACCGTGGACGCGCCGCGCCCGGACCGGCCGCAGGACGACAGTGATGGCGACGCGCCCACAGCGGAAACCGGCAACGCCACCGAGGCGCGAAGGCAGCGCCCCGCCGACCACCTGACCGTCACCGTGCACGTCAAGCTGGGCGAGCCGGTGCGCGTGCGCAACTCGCACATCGCCATCGAGGGCGAAGGCAGCGACGACCAGTACCTGAAGGAAGACCTGCAGGAATTCCAGCCGCAGCCCGGCGAGGTCTTCGACCACACCACCTACGAGGCCAGCAAGACCCGGATCGTGCGCCGGCTGGCCGAGCGCGGCTACTTCGACGCCGACTTCACCACCCGCCGGGTCGAAGTGACCCGCGCCGACCGTGCCGCCGACATCGACCTGGGCTGGATCAGCGGCATCCGCTACGACATGGGGCCGACCCGCTTCCACCAGGACTACTTCAAGCCGGGCCTGCTGGACCGGCTGGTGTACTGGGAAGAAGGCAGCTATTTCCACCAGGGCAAGCTGGACCGCCTGCGCCAGTCGCTGATCGGGCTGGACTACTTCGGCACCGTCGACATCCAGCCGAACATCGACGATGCGGAGGACGGGCGCGTGCCCACCGACGTCAACCTGGAGCTGGCCAAGCGCGACGTCTACACCTTCGGCGTCAGCTACGGCACCGAAAGCGGCGCCGGTATCCGCGCCGGGCTGGACCGGCGCTACGTGAACCGGCGTGGGCACAAGGCCAGCATCGCGCTGGACTACGCGCAGAAGCGCAAGACCCTGACCACGCTGTACCGCATCCCCGCGTTCAAGTGGCTGGACGGCTGGTACGGCATCGCCTTCCAGGCCTACGACGAACAGACCGACTACATCGACACCCGGCGCATCGAGCTGATCGGCAGCCGCTCCGGGCAGCTCAGCGACAAGTGGATCGCGATAGCCTCGGTGCACGCGCTGCGCGAACGCTGGCGCTACGACCAGACCCTGCCCGACTTCAATTACGCCAGCCTGTTCTATCCGGAAATCAGCGGCCAGTACTCCGGCGTGGACGACCGCGCGTTCCCGCGCCGCGGCTTCAGCGGCAACGTCGCGCTGCGCGCGGGCGCGGGCGGCGCCGGTTCCGACACCAGCTTCGCACAGCTGCACCTGGTCGCGCGCTGGTACCACGGCATCGGCGACAACCAGCGCCTGCTGGTGCGCGGCGAGGCCGGCACGACCTGGACCAGCGACCTGGTGTCGCTGCCGCCCAGCCTGCGCTTCTTCGCCGGCGGCGACCGCAGCGTGCGCGGCTACGCCTACCGCGAAGTCGGCCCGCGCCTGAGCAACCGTTTCGCGCTGGGCGCCAAGCACGTGCTGACCGGCAGCGTCGAATACGAGTACTACCTGCCCGGCAGCCCGTGGGGCGGCGCGGTGTTCGTCGACAGCGGCAGCGCGTTCGACGACACGCCGGACTTCAAGACCGGCGTCGGCATCGGCCTGCGCTGGCGCTCGCCGGTGGGCCCGGTGCGCGTGGACATCGCGCGCGGCCTGAACGATCCGGATTCGGCCGTGCAGC
This sequence comes from Pseudoxanthomonas sp., assembly GCA_039807145.1. Taxonomy (GTDB): domain Bacteria; phylum Pseudomonadota; class Gammaproteobacteria; order Xanthomonadales; family Xanthomonadaceae; genus Pseudoxanthomonas_A. The sequence continues at coordinate 13,261 of JBDHQQ010000043.1, forward strand.
TGTACCTCAACATCGGGGCGGACTTGTGAAACTACCTGCTCCGCTCGCCAATTCCCGCTCTTGCGTTGCTTTTGCCCCCTCCCCCTTGAGGGGGGGTGAGAATGGCCTGCTTGCGCGGCACTGCCGCGCAGGCCATTCGAACGCCCGGCGCGCCGCGCCGGGCCGGACGGGCTGGGGTGGGGGTGAACCGAAGCCGACATCATCTCCGTCGCGATACCACATCGAATGCAGCTTTGCAGAGCCGAGCATGCTCGGCTGCTTCTGCATGGTTCTTGCAAAAGCATTGACCGGCCTGCGGCTGTTGCAAAGCTTTCGCGCTGACGCGCGAGTCACTTTCTTTGCTTGTGCAAAGAAAGTGACCAAAGAAAGCACACCCTTCCTCGCGCCCTCCGCGCTACGCGCTCCGGGTTCGCGGAGCCGGCGGGAATTTTCGGACGGCACATCCATGTGCCTTCCGAAAACGGCGCGCATCGTGCGCGCCGCCCCTGCGGGGTTTACCCGCCGTCTCCGCCGCTGCGGACGGGGCCTTGAAGCAAGCGCAACAGCAACCGCACGCGCCGGAGTTTCCGCATGAACCTGCCCGCCGATCGCGATCGCTTCGGGCGCAGGCTGTGGCGGCGACGGCTGCCGGACGACCTGACCCCGGAAGAACGCGAGGCGCGCATCGCCGAGTTGCGTGCGAAGCGGCGCAAGCGCATGCGCACGCTGGCGATCCGCAGCGCCATCGGCAGCGGCGTGCTGCTGGTACTGGCCGGCGTGCTGCTGTACTGGCTGTTGCAGACCATCGCCGGCCGCGACGTGTTGCTGGCGCAGGTCGCCGCGCGCCTGCCGGCCGGTTCCAGCTTCACCTGGCAGCGCGTCGAAGGGCCGCTGGCCGGCCCGCTGACCCTGTACGGCGTCGATTTCCGCTACGACAAGATCCACTTCGCCGCGCAGCGCGTCCACCTCGACCCGGACCTGCGTCCGCTGCTGGGCAAGCGCCTGCGCCTGGACGCGCTGGAAATCGAAAACGCCCTCCTTGATGTGCCCAGCAGCGACGAGCCGTTCGAACTGCCGAAGTGGCCGGACGTGCTGCCGCAGATCGAAATGCCGCTGGCGATCCAGGCCGACGCGCTGAAGGTCGATGGCCTGAAGGTCAGCCAGGCCGGCGAACCATTGCTCGACGTGCGCCGCGCGCGCGGCGGCGTGGACATCGGCAACGGCTACCTCGATGCGCAGAAGCTGGTCATCGACAGCGACCGCGGCCGCTTCGCCGTCGACGGCGAATACGCGCCGCGCAAGCGCTATCGCGCCGACCTCACCGCGACCGCGGTATTCCCCGCCGCCACCGGGCGCACGCCGGCGCGGCTCGGCCTGGTGATGCGCGGCGACCGCCGCAGGATGGACATCGCCCTCGCCGGCCATGCGCCCGCGCCGGTGCGGATCACCGCCACGGTGCGCGGCCAGAAGAACCCTGAATGGCATTTCCGCGGCAACACCGAATCGCTCGATCCCGCCCTGCTGGGCCTGGTCGAATCGCCGATGCCGCTGGCGTTCGACCTGCGCGCCGACGGCGTCAACGGCACGGCGACGCTGCAGGGCCGCGTCGAGCAGGGCGACTTCGTCGCGACGATCGAACCCTCGCGCGTGCGCATCGGCGACGACAAGGTGCTGACGGTCGAACCGCTGGCGCTGCGCCTGCTGGACGGCACCGCCAGCCTGCGCGGCACCGCCGACTTCGCCGATGCGGAGAACCCGAAGTTCCGCTTCGCGATCAACGCACGCGAACTGGCGTGGGGCGACCCGCCGGAGACACGCATCGTCGGCAGCGGCGATTTCGGCGTCGCCGGCCAGCTCAAGGCCTGGGCCGCGATCGGCACGGCCACCCTGCTGCGCGACGGGCAGCAGGCCAAGCTCGAGTTCGACGGCCGCGGCGACGCCGAACAGGTCGTCCTGAAGAAACTGCTGGCGACCATGCCCAGCGGTCGCCTCGACGCCACCGGTACCGTCGGCTGGGCGCCGACGCTGCGCTGGGACATGGGCGCGAAGCTCGACGGTTTCGACCCGGGCTATTTCGTCGCCGGCTGGAACGGCGACGTTTCCGGCGATTTCGCCAGCCGCGGCGCGGCGCGCGATCCCGCCGCCGGCAACGGCGAAGGCTTCGACGCCACGCTGGACGTACCGAAGCTCGCCGGCAGCCTGCGCGGACGCGCGCTGGACGGGCGCGGCAAGTTCGCCTTGCATGGCGGCGACGGCGAAGGCGAACTGGCGCTGCGCCTGGGCAGCAGCCACGTCGAAGCGAAGGGCAAGGTCGGTGCGGCGCTCGACATCGACGCGAAGCTGCAGCCGCTGCAGCTCGACGACCTGCTTCCGGACGCGACCGGTCATCTCGCAGGCACACTGAAGGTCACCGGCCAGCGCGATGCGCCGAACCTAGACGCCGACCTGACCGGCGCCGACCTGAAGTGGAACGACTACGCCGCGCAGGCACTGGAACTGCACGGCCGCCTGCCGTGGCAGGGCGACGGCGGCCAGCTCGCCGTGCAGGCCCGCGGCGTGCAGGCCGGCCTGCTGCTGGACACGCTGCGACTGGACGCGCGCGGCGCGGTGGAGAACCTGCGCCTGGACGGCGACGCGCGCAACGCGATGGGTGCGCTGGCCCTGTCCGGCACCGCGCAGCGCCGCAACGGCACCTGGCAGGGCGCGCTGGAAGCCCTGCGCATCGCGCCGGCCAAGGGTGAAGCGTGGACGCTGCAGCAGGCCGGGCACTACGCATTCAATGGCAACACGTGGACGCTGTCGCAAAGCTGCCTCGCCGGCGGCGGCGGTTCGCTGTGCGTGCAGGCCGACTGGCCACGCAACGGCGCCAGCGCGCGCGCCGACGCGCTGCCGCTGACCCTGGTGCAGCCGTGGCTGCCGGCCAACGCGGGTCGGCCGCTGCAGCTGCGCGGCACGATGACCCTGGATGCCAGCTTCAAGCCGGTTGGCAACGCCTGGCGCGGCGAACTGCATCTGGCCTCGCCCGACGGCGGCATCCGCCTGGGCAAGAATGCGCGTGGCGAGCTGGTCCGCTACGACAACTTCACCCTGGACGTGGAAGCCACGCCGCAGGCGATCGGCGGCCGGCTCGGTACCGGCTTCAAGGGCGACGGCTATGTCGATGCGCGCGTGAGCACCGGCTGGGACGACTACGCGCCGCTGGCCGGCGACATCTACTTCCACAACTCGCGGCTGTTCTGGCTGGAGCTGTTCTCGCCCGACCTGGTGCGCCCCGACGGCGTGCTCGCCGGGCACATCGGCCTGGCCGGCACCCGCGGCCAGCCGGCGCTGAGCGGCGAGGCGAAGCTGACCGAGTTCACCGGCGAGCTGCCGGCGCTGGGCATTACCCTGGCCGACGGCGAAGCGACCCTGGCCGCGCTGGCCGACGGCAGCGCGAAGATCCGCGGCACGCTGAAGTCGCAGTCCGCGACCGGCGGCGCGGCGACCGGCGGCGTGCTCAGCGTGGACGGCGCGCTGGGCTGGCTGGAAAGCAACGCCACGCCGCTGCGGTTCGACGTGCGCGGCAACGATTTCCTGGTGTCGGACACCGCCGAGCTGCACGCGGTCGCCTCGCCCAACCTGCAGGTCGGATTCGCCG
>JBDHQQ010000218.1:0-3320 GCA_039807145.1 Pseudoxanthomonas sp.
CCGTGTCGCCCCCGTGGCCGCCTGGCGCGACTGCTCGGCGGCGGCACGGCGCGCAGCCGCCTTGCGCTCGGCCTCGGCGCGTGCGGCCGCCGCGCGCAGGCTGGACAGCAGCTGCTCGAGCGCCCGCGCGTCCTTGCCCAGCACCTTCTCCCGCTCGCTGCGGTCCTGGTAGCGCTGGTCCAGCTCGGCCGCCAGCTGCGCGCGCCTGCGCCGGTCCTCGGCCAGCGCCGCGGCCTGCTCGCGCTGCTGCGCGCGTGCCTGCTCCAGCTCGCGGCTGCGCGCCAGGATCTCCTGTTCGTTCGCTGAAAGTGCCTGGAGATCGCCGGCCAGCGAGGCGATGGTCCGCGCCCGCTCACGCTGCAGGTAGCGGTGATAGGCCAGTTCGCGGTTGGCGTCGGCCACGCGGTCCTGCGACAGCAGCAACTTCAGCGGGGCATGGTTGCCCAGCCGGTAGGCGCCGCGCAGCAACGCGGCAAGCTGCTCGCGCTGCCGCGACAGGTTGGCTTCAAGCGTGGCGCGGCGTTGCTGCAGCCCGGCCAGTGCCTGCTGTTCGCGGCGCATCGCCGCCTCGGTGTCGGCCACCGCCCGGCCGCTGCGGGCCACCTTCTGGTCGGCCTCGCGCAGCCGCCGCGACGCCGCTTCCCGCTCGGCCTGCAGGCGCTGCCGCTCCTGGGCCACGTTCTTGAGTTCGCCGCGTACCTGCTGCAGCTTCTTTTCCGCATCGCGCGGGGTGTTCTGCGCCGGCGCGGACGGCACCAGCAGCGACAACCCCAGCAGGCAGCCGGCGGCCCAGGCCGGCGGTGCCGGGAAGCGGGCGGGCGGGCGGCGGGAGGGTCGCAAGGGCATTCCAGTGACTTCAGGCAGATGCGGATTGTATCCAGCCATGGTGCCATCCCGGCTCGCCCACAGGAAATCCCGACGGAGACCCGCGATGAAACGATTCCTTCTTCTGCTGGCCCTGGGCCTGGCCAGCCCATTGGCGATGGCGTCCGACGACATCAGCAAGGTGAACGGAAGCATCCGTACCGACTCCGGCACCGCCTACCGCGACCTGGACACCGTCAATGGCAGCATCCACCTCGCCAAGGGCGTGCAGGCACGCAGCGTGGAAACCGTCAACGGCAGCATCAATGCCGACGACAACGTGCAGGCGCGCAGTCTGGAGACGGTGAACGGCGCGGTGCGTGCCGGACGCGGGCTGGTCCTCTCCGGCGACGTGGAAACCGTCAACGGCAGCATCTTCATCGACCAGGGCGGACGCATCGGCGGCGGCGTGGAAACCGTCAACGGTGGCATCGGCCTGGTCGGGACCGAGGTCGGGCGCAACATCGAAACGGTGAACGGCGACATCACCGTCGGCATCGGCTCGCATGTGAAGGGCGGCATCCGCGTGACCAAGCCGTCGTTCAGCCTGTCACTGACGCCCCCGCGCAAGCCGCGGGTGATCATCGGCCCCAACGCGAAGGTCGACGGCCCGCTCAACTTCGAACGCGAAGTGACGCTGTACGTGCACGACAGCGCCTCGATCGGCCCGGTCAGCGGTGCCACCGTGCGCCGCTTCGACAGCGAGGCCGCGCCGAAGGATTGAGCGCTTCGCGGCAGGCTTGCCTAGAATCGGGCTTCCCCTTTCATCCGGAGCCCGGTTCCATGCCCCGCAGATTCCTGTTGTGCCTCGCCGCGGGCGCGGCGCTGGCCGCGTGCCGGCAAGAGGCCACGCCGCCGCAGGCGCCGGTGCCCGCCCCCGCGCCGGGACATGCATTCTCCACCGGCATCAACGCCGCGGACTTCGCCGAACTGGTGAAGACGCTGGCATCGGATGCGTTCGAAGGACGCGCGCCAGGCAGCCGCGGCGAACAGCTGACCGTCGACTACATCCGCGACCAGATGCAGCGCATCGGCCTGCAACCGGGCAACGGCGACAGCTGGTTCCAGGAAGTGCCGATGACCGAGACCATCGCCGATCCCGCGACCGTGCTCACACTCGTGCATGGCGACGCCCGGCGCACGCTCGCCTTCGGCAGCGACATGGTGGTCGGCACCCGCAGCGGCCAGCCGGAAGTGCGGATCGACGCCAGCGACATGGTGTTCGTCGGCTACGGCGTGGATGCGCCGGAGCAGGACTGGAACGACTATGCCGGCCAGGACTGGAAGGGCAAGACCGTGGTGATGTTGGTCAATGACCCCGGCTTCCACGCGGGCGATGCACGCCTGTTCGAGGGCAAGCGCATGACCTATTACGGGCGCTGGACCTACAAGTTCGAGGAAGCCGCGCGCAAGGGCGCCACCGCGGCGCTGATCGTGCATGACACCGCGGGCGCGGCATACGGCTGGGACGTGGTGCGCAGCTCCTGGGGGGGCGCGCAGTACGACCTGCCGGCTGCCGAAGACAAGGAGCCACGCCTGCAGGCGCAGGGCTGGCTGAGTGCGGAAGCGGCACGGCAGCTGTTCGCCGATGCCGGGCTCGACCTGGACAAGGCCTATCGCGATGCCGGCAGGCGCGGATTCAAGCCGGTACCGCTGCGTACCACGCTGTCGCTGGACCTGAAGAGCAGCATCGCGGAGAAGAAGTCGCGCAATGTCGTGGGCGTCCTGCCCGGCAGCAGGCGCGCCGACGAGGCCGTGCTTTACATGGCGCATTGGGACCACCTGGGCAGGCACGCGGACCAGGCACACGGCGCGCAGGCCGGCGACGACATCTACAACGGCGCCGTGGACAACGCCACCGGCGTGGCCGGCATCCTCGAGATCGCCGACGCGATGGTCCACCAGCAGCCGGCGCCGGAGCGCTCGGTGGTGTTCCTTGCGGTGACGCTGGAGGAGTCCGGCCTGCTCGGCTCGCAGTATTACGTCAGCCATCCCACCTTCCCGCTGGACAAGATCGCCGGCGTGATCAACATCGACGCGATGTCGGTCAATGGCCGCGCCCGCGACATGACCGTCACCGGCTATGGCAGCTCGGAGCTCGAGGACATCCTCAAGCCCCTGGCGGCGGCGCAGAAGCGGACCCTGCACGCGGAGTCGGCGGTGCAGAGCGGCTTCTACTTCCGCTCGGACCATTTCAACTTCGCCAAGGCCGGCGTTCCGGCGCTCTACGCTGGCGGCGGGGTGGATCTTCTGGATGGCGGGGTCGAGGCCGGCAGGAAAGCCGCCGAAACCTACGCCCGCGACCGTTACCACAGTCCGCGCGACGAGTACGACGCTGCCAGCTGGAAGCTCGACGGCACCCTGCAGGACCTCGAACTCCTGTACGGCGTCGGCCGCGAACTGGCGGGTGGCGACAGTTGGCCCAACTGGTACGAAGGCAGCCCGTTCAAGGCCAA
>JBDHQQ010000219.1:0-3313 GCA_039807145.1 Pseudoxanthomonas sp.
TCGGCCTGGGCCAGGTCGAACTTGCCGTTGAGGAAGGCGCGTTCGCTGAACTCGCCGGCGCGCGCATGCCGCGCGCCCAGCGCGACCGCGCGCGCGACCAGCCGGCGCAGCGCCACCGGACTGCCGTGCGCCTGCAGTTCGACCACGTCCTCGCCGGTGAAGCTGTGCGGCGCGGGAAACGACAGGGCGATGCCGTCGTCGATGGTCTCGCCGTCCGCATCGGAAAAAGCCGCGCGGTGAGCGATTCGCGGCTGCAGCGGCTTTCCACAGATCGCCGCAGCTACGTCCCGCGACTTCGGCCCCGACAGGCGCACGATGCCCACCCCGCCGGCACCCGCGGCAGTGGCGATGGCGACGATGGTGTCGGTGTCGTGTTGCGGCATCGAGGATTTCGGGATTCAGGTTCCGCCAGAAGCGTACCCGCTTTGTAGAGCCGGATTCATCCGGCTGCTCTTCTCACCGGAACGGCAATGCAGAGGAAACCCGCCGTGCGGCGGGTTTCCTCGTTGCGGGCTATTTCGCCGGGGCTGCCGCTGCCGGCTGGCCGTGGCGCTTGGCCATCCACCATTGCTGCAGCAGGCCCAGCGCGCCGTTGGTCGCCCAGTACAGCACCAGGCCCGACGGCATGAAGGCCATCATCACGCCGAACACCAGCGGCATGATCTGCATCATCCGCGCCTGCATCGGGTCCATGCCCGGGGTCGGGGTCATCCGCTGGGTCAGCCACATCACCGCGATGTTCAGCACCGGCAGGATGAAGTACGGGTCCTGCGCGGTCAGGTCCTGCACCCAGCCGAACCACGGCGCCTGGCGCAGCTCCACCGATTCCACCAGCACGTAGTACAGGCTCAGGAAGATCGGCATCTGCACCAGGATCGGCAGGCAGCCGCCCATCGGGTTGATCTTCTCCTTGCGGTACAGCTCCATCATCGCCTGCTGGAACTTCTGCTGGTCGCTGCCGTAGCGTTCCTTCAGCTGCTGGATGCGCGGCTGGAACAGGCGCATCTTGGCCATGCTCTTGTACTGCGCAGCCGACAGCGGATACAGCGCCAGCTTGACCACCACGACCAGGCCGATGATCGCCCAGCCCCAGTTCTTCAGCAGCGCATGCAGGTGGTTGAGGATCCAGAACAGGCCTTCACCGATCAGCGCCAGCGGGGCGAAGCGGCTGTAGTCGACCGCGCGCTCCAGGCCCGGCACGCGCTGCGCCTTCATCTGCGCGATCAGCTTCGGACCGACGTACAGGCGCGCCGACGTCGTGGCCTGCTGGCCCGGGGCGACGGCCACGGCCGGCCCGGTCTCGCGGATCAGCGCCTGCGCGCCGTTGTTCGGCGCCGCCAGCGAGATCACGACCTTGTCGCTGGCGTCCGGAATCCATGCGCTGAAGAAATGGTGCTGCAGCAGCGCGATCCAGCCCTGGGTCGTGGCCTTGTCGACCGTGCCGTCGTCCAGGTAGTCCTTGAACGGCTGGCGCTGGTATTCGCCGTCGTACCAGGTCGCGCCGTTGAAGCTGAAGGACTGCGGATGGGTGATGCTGCTGCTGACCTGCGGCGGCACGCGCAGCAGCTGGCGATAGATGTTGCCCTGCCACGGCGCGCCGCCGGCGTTGGACACTTCGTCGCGCACCTGCACCGCGTAGTCGCCGCGCTTCAACGTGTACGTGCGGCGGATGCTGACGCCATCCGGGCCGCGCCAGACGAAGGGCGCGACGATTTCGTCCTGGCCCGGGGCCAGCGCGAGTTCCGCGCCGGCCTGTTCGGGCACGAAGCCGCTCAGGTGCGTGGGCGCGGCGTTGGCCGCGCTGGTCCAGCCGCTCTGCGCGGCGTAGAACTTCGCCGCATCGGCGTCGTACAGGCGCACCGGCGCGCTGCCGGGCTTCTTCTCCTGCGGATACCGCAGCAGGTCCGCCTGCAGGACGCTGCCGCCATCCAGCACCAGGCGCAGCACGTCGGTGCTGACCACGACGCGCGGTGCGGCCGAAACCGCCGGCGCGGGCGCCGAGGTCGCGCCTGCCAGCGGCACGGCATCCGGCACGGTGCCGCCGGTGGTCGCAGAGGCCGTTGCCGGCGCGGCGGTCGGCACGGTGTCGGCGGTGTTCGCGGTGCTGATCGCGGCCGCCGGCGCGGCGGTCGCCTCGACCTTGGGCGCGTTGAACTTGCCCCACTCCATCCACAGCATCACGGCCACGAACAGCCAGGCGATCATCAGCAAAACACGGGTCTGGTTCATCGGACAGGCGTTCTCAACCGGCGTCGGCATCCGGTTTGTTGGTGTGGGAAGAAGGGGAATTCAAGGAAGGCGGCATTGTAGCCGCCATGTCCGGCAAAGCGCCCGCACGCACCAGCGCCCTGGCGAAGGCCTCGCGCAGCCGTGCCGGCGGAACGGCGGCGGCGGCGGAACGCGCGACCACGACGCAGTCGCCGGCCGCCAAGCGCGGGCGCAGCGAACGGAACTGTTCGCGCAGCGCGCGCTTGATGCGGTTGCGCACCACCGCGCGCGGACTGACCTTGCGCGATACCGCCAAACCGAGGCGCGCCGGCGATTCGCCCGGCAGCCGGTGCAGCACCAGCAGCGGGTCGGCCGTGCGCTTACCGTGTTCGAATACCCGCGCGTAATCGGCCTTGGCCCGCACGCGCGCGACGGCGGGAAAGCGCGCCGCTATTTCGGGAGGGTTTTCCGGCTTCATGGCGCGACAAAGCCCGCGCTGGACGACAGCGCGGGCTTGGGCGGACAACGCATCGCGGAACCGACGTCTCGCCGCCAGCGGCGGCGAACGGGGATCAGGCGGACAGGACCTTGCGGCCCTTGGCGCGACGACGGGCCAGGATCTTGCGGCCGTCGGCGGTCTTCATGCGGGCACGGAAGCCGTGGTCGCGCTTGCGCTTGAGGTTGCTCGGTTGGAAGGTGCGCTTGGTGGCCATGGGGCCCTCGGGCGGATTGCAATGGGAAAGAACCGGAAATTCTAGTGGAGCCATGGACTTGGCGTCAACTGCCCGATGCGCTTCCCCATTCCGTGGCCGGTCGTCGCGGGGCAACCCGCGAAGGCTTCGTGCTAGGCTGGCCGGCCCGCTTTCCGGATCCGCCGCGCACGGTCGCCCGACCGCAGCAGCAGCGCGGATCCGTCGTCGAACGATAAGGTTCCGTAGTCGAAGATGGACGCCTGGCCCCGCTGTCTGGAACGCCTGGAAGCCGAATTCCCGGCCGAAGACGTGCACACCTGGTTGAAGCCGCTGCAGGCCGAACAGCGCAGCGATGCGATGGTCCTGTACGCGCCCAACGCCTTCATCTACGACGAGGTCCGCGACCGTTACCT
>JBDHQQ010000220.1:0-3308 GCA_039807145.1 Pseudoxanthomonas sp.
GCCTGATCGAAGGACAGGCTGCCGCGACGGAGATATCCCAGCAGGATGTTCCGGAACTCGCTGCGCCACAGTGGCGGCGCGACCCATTCGGGTTCCCGCTCCAGCAAGGCCTCGGCCCGCACGCTGAAGTCGCCGGGCAGATACAGGTAGGCCAGAATATTGCTGTCGACGACGATCACGGACGGCCTTGCCGCTTCAGTTCCGCTATGTCTTCGGGTGCGAAGCGGGCAGGAGACAGTCCCGCACGGACGGCGCGGGCGCGGGCAATGCGCCGTCTGGCGTCGCCCGGTGCGGCCAGCAGCGCGGCCTCGAGGCGCACAATGGCCTCGCTGTTGAGGCTGCGCCGGTTAATCTCGGCAGAAGCCTTCAGGCGCTGGTAGACCGCGTCGGGGATGTTTTTCAGGGTGAGGGTCGTAGGCATTTGAATTCCAACCTGTTTGGAACCATTATGGTTGCGTTTTGGATGCCGCGCAAGCGTGAACTTTCAGCAATATCACCTACATTAATTCTGAAATATCAATATCATAAGCGGCATATCTCAAGTACGCCCAAGTAAACGCAAGGATCCAGAAGTTGGCAAAAGAACTTCCTGAGCGCGGCAAGTCGAAAGGCGCCAGCGCGGCGCGCAAGGCGGCCAGTCCGCCCAATCCGCGCCGGCAGCGGCTGTGGCGCGACCTTGCGTTGATCGCCATCGCGCCGTTGCTGCTGTACCTGCTGGCCTGCCTGTTCACCTATTCGTCCGATGACCCGGGCTGGTCGCAGGCGGCGGGCAGCGTGCTGACCCCGATCCACAACATCGGCGGCGCCGTCGGCGCGTGGATCGCCGACTTCCTGCGCCAGATGTTCGGCTACACCGCCTACGTGCTGCCGCTGCTGCTGGGCGCGATCGCCTGGATCGCGCTGTTCGGCATGGACAGCGATGGCGACGGCGAGGCCGACCTGGGGCCGGCGCTGCGGCTGGTCGGCATGGTCGGCTTCCTGATTGCCGCCACCGGCATCCTGCACCTGCGCATGTACCTGCCCACCGCGCACAACGAGGCCCATGCCGGCGGCATCCTCGGCCGGCTGGTCGGCAGTTCGCTGAAAACCGGTCTGGGCGAATTCGGCGGCGGCCTGTTCCTGCTGGCGCTGTTCCTGATCTCGGTGACCCTGGCCACCGGATTGTCTTGGTTCGCGGTGATGGAGCGCATCGGCGGCTGGATGATGAAGCTGCCGGCGCTGTTCCGCCGCGGCACCCAGCAGGCCAACGAATGGCAGCAGACCCGCGCCCTGCGCGAGGAGCGCGAGGAAGTGCGCCGCGCCGACGTGGAACTGCGGGCCAGGCGCGAGCCGGTGAAGATCGAGCCGCCGGCGCCGCCGGTGGTGGAGAAGAGCGACCGGGCCAAGCGCGAACAGCAGATCCCGCTTTTCCACGGCACCGGCGGCGATGCCTCCGGCCTGCCGCCGCTGGCGCTGCTGGACGACCCGAAGCCGCAGACCAAGGGCTATTCGGAAGAAACCCTGGAAACCCTGTCGCGGCAGATCGAATTCAAGCTCAAGGATTTCCGCATCGACGCGCAGGTGGTCGGCGCCTATCCGGGGCCGGTGATCACCCGCTTCGAAATCGAACCCGCGCCCGGGGTGAAGGTCAGTTCGATCAGTTCGCTGGACAAGGACATCGCCCGCGGCCTCAGCGTGAAGTCGGTGCGCGTGGTCGACGTGATTCCCGGCAAGTCGGTGATCGGCCTGGAAACGCCGAACACCCACCGCGAGATGATCTATCTCAGCGAACTGCTGCGCTCGAAGGAATACGACAAGTCGGCCAGCCCGCTGACCCTGGCGCTGGGCAAGGACATCGCCGGCCGGCCGACCGTCGCCGACCTGGCGCGCATGCCGCACCTGCTGGTCGCCGGCACCACCGGCTCGGGCAAGTCGGTCGCGGTCAACGCGATGGTGCTGAGCCTGCTGTACAAGGCCACGCCGCAGGACCTGCGCATGCTGATGATCGACCCGAAGATGCTGGAACTCAGCGTCTACCAGGGCATCCCGCACCTGCTGGCGCCGGTGGTCACCGACATGAAGGAGGCCGCCAACGGCCTGCGCTGGTGCGTGGCCGAGATGGAACGCCGCTACAAGCTGATGAGCGCGGTGGGCGTGCGCAACCTGGCCGGCTTCAACAAGAAGGTCAAGGACGCGCAGGACGCCGGCCAGCCGCTGCTGGACCCGCTGTTCAAGCCCGACCCGGACCTGGCCGAAGCGCCGCGCCCGCTGGAGCCGCTGCCGTTCATCGTCATCTTCATCGACGAATTCGCCGACATGATGATGATCGTCGGCAAGAAGGTCGAGGAACTGATCGCGCGCCTGGCGCAGAAGGCGCGCGCCGCCGGCATCCACCTGATCCTGGCCACCCAGCGCCCGTCGGTGGACGTCATCACCGGCCTGATCAAGGCCAACATCCCCACGCGCATCGCCTTCCAGGTGTCGAGCAAGATCGACTCGCGCACCATTCTCGACCAGAGCGGCGCCGAATCGCTGCTGGGCAACGGCGACATGCTGTACCTGCCGCCCGGTACCGGCATGCCCGAACGCATCCACGGCGCCTTCGTCAGCGACGACGAAGTGCACCGCGTCGTCGAGCACATCAAGGCCACCGGCACGCCGGACTACATCGAGGGCGTGCTGGAGGAAGTGCAGGTGATGGGCGACGGCGTGGTAGTCGGCGCGACCGGCCTGCCGGAATCCGCCAATGCCGACGACCCGGAAAGCGACCCGCTGTACGACCAGGCGGTGCAGATCGTCACCGAAACCCGCCGCGCGTCGATTTCCGGCGTGCAGCGCCGGCTGAAGATCGGCTACAACCGCGCCGCGCGGCTGGTGGAAGCGATGGAAGCGGCCGGCGTGGTGTCGCCCCCCGAACACAACGGCGACCGCACGGTGCTGGCGCCGCCGCCGAGGTAACGCGGATCGCGTCGATAGCGTTAGTCGTTTGCTTTTGCTCGTCATCCCCGCGAAAGCGGGGATGACGAACTCAAAGGCAATCGGTCCCTGTTCAGCTTGCCGCGACGACACTGGCATCCGAGTTCCGAACGCTTCCCATCCTGGACATGAAAATGCCCCTGCAACCGCTGAAATTCGCCGTTCTCGCCACCGCCTTGCTCGCGGGCCATGCCAGCGCCGGCGCGCGCGACGAACTGAAGTCGTTCACCAGCGGCCTGAAAGGTCTGGACGGGCAGTTCACCCAGCAGGTCTACGACCGCGGCGGCAAGCTGAAGGAAAGCAGCAGCGGGCGCGTCGCGCTGTCCGCACCCAAGCTGTTCCGCTGGGAGTAC
>JBDHQQ010000221.1:0-3307 GCA_039807145.1 Pseudoxanthomonas sp.
CACCGCGCTGCCGGGGAAGCCGGCATCGTCGACCGGTGCGACAGCGCCGCGTGCGTGGGAATCGCCCTCGACGCGGCCCCCCCTGAAGGTCGCGGTGAAACGGCATGCGCGCGATACTGTGCGTCTCCGCACTGCCTGATCGCTGGAACTGCCATGACCAAGGGCCCCGTCCGTCTCGATGTCGCCGTCAGCTACGCCCTGCCCCGCGCCGGGTTGCCGGCCGCGGTGAGTTTCCGGCGCTGGGTCGCCGCGGCACTGGAGGGGCGGATCCGCGAGGCCGACCTGGCGATCCGCCTGGTCGATGCCCGCGAAGGCCGCTCGCTGAACCGCCATTACCGCGGCAAGGATTACGCCACCAACGTGCTCAGCTTTCCGGCCGAGATTCCCGAAGGACTGCCCAAGGGCGTCAAGTTCCCGCTGCTCGGCGACCTGGTGATCTGCGCGCCGGTGGTGGCGCGCGAAGCCGGTGAGCAGCGCAAGGCGCTCAACGCGCACTACGCGCACCTGACCGTGCACGGCGTACTGCACCTGCTCGGCTGGGACCACGAGGACGACAAGGAAGCCGAGGCGATGGAACAGCTCGAGCGCGAGATCCTGGCCGAGCTGGGCATCGCCGACCCCTACGCCGGCGAGCGCTGACCGCCACCCCCCGGGTTGAAACCGGCGGCGATCCATCATTCAATCGCGCCAGCCACCGCCACGGAGTCATTCAGGATGAACGACCACACGCAGGCCCCGCTTCCATCCGCTCCACGCCATCGCATCGGGCAGGTCGTGCGCATGCTGTCCGCCACGGTGTTCCTGGTGTCGTTCGCGGCCACCTGTTATCTGTCGCTGCTTGCGCCTGTCTTCGGTCCGCGCACGATTCCCGACACATGGGCGCTGGCCGTGGTGGTAGTGGCGCTGTTGACGGCGCCGATGGGCTGGCGCGCGATCGCCCGCCTGTTCACCGGGCGCCCGGTGGCAACGCTGCGGTTCTTCCGTGCATCGCCGCTGACGCTGGGCCTGGCGTTCGCGCTGGCGGCGGCGTACTTCGCCCTGGCTCCGCGGCTCGATGCGGCCCAGGCGGCATTCACCCTTCCCATCAACACGGCGCTGGTCCTGCGGGCGATCGGCGCGGCGGCAACACTGCTGACGCTGTGCACGCTGCTGGCGGTTCCGCTGATCCTGCTGGGGCGCCTGCTGGGTTGGGGCGGCGGCTGGCTGTGGCGGCGGATGAGCGCGCACTGATAACGTGGGGGCCCCTGCGACCACCCTGCCCCTCGTGCCCACGATCCGCCCGCTGCCACTGCTGCTCGCCGCCGCGCTGCCGGCCACCGCATCCGCCGACCCGGCCATCGACCTGCCCGCCCTGATCGAGTGCCGCCAGAGCGTGAGCGAGTTCGTCGCGCTGGCGCCGATCGCCGCCGATCCGCTCAAGGCGGTGGCCCTGGGCTGGCGGCCGCTGCCGCAGAGCAACCTGTTCATGAACGAGTACATGCTGAACACGCCGGTGACCGTGTTCGGGCATACGTCCGACCATATCGCCATGGCCGGCTCCAGCATCATGGCGATCCTCGACCTGGCCGATCCGCGGCCGCTGGCCACGGCGCTGGAGCTGGAAACCGGCTACGACGCCGACGGCAAGTTCATGGCCGGCCGCGAACTGGTCAGCCGCGACGTCAACGACGCCAGCACCGGCGAGGCGCTGATCGAGTCGGTGATCCTGAGCGTGTCCAACGTCAAATCGCACCCTGGGAAGACCCTGGCCGGCTGCACCTACAGCCTGGATCTGCCGGCCGAGAACGAGCTGCCGGCCCCCGCCGCGGGCGCCAAGGCGGACACGCCGCCGGGCTGAGCGGGCGCCCGCGGACATCCTGCTAGACTTTCCGCACCGCCCGGTCCGCCGGGTGCCCTGAACGAAGAGATGTCCGAAGACGACAGTAGTACCCCCCCGGAGCTGGGCGAAAAGAAACGCGGCTGGCTTGAACGCCTGAGCGCGGCCTTCTCCGGCGAACCCCATACCCGCGACGAACTGGTGGCCGTGCTGCAGACGGCCGAGCAGGACGGCCTGATCGCCGCCGACACCCTGCGCATGATGGAAGGCGCCATCGCGGTGGCCGAGCTGACCGTCGGCGACGTGATGATCCCGCGCTCGCAGATGGTGTCCCTTCCGGTCGAGCAGCCGTTCCTGGAACTGATGAAGCAGGTGGTCGAGTCCGGCCATTCGCGCTTCCCCGTGCACGGCGAGAACAAGGACGACGTGCTCGGCATCCTGCTGGCCAAGGACCTGCTGCGCGGCGTCGTCGCCGACAACAGCCACGCCAGCATCCGCGAGCTGCTGCGCCCGGCGGTGCTGATCCCCGAGTCCAAGAAGCTCAACGTGCTGCTCAAGGAGTTCCGGCTCTCGCGCAACCACATGGCGATCGTGGTGGACGAGTACGGCGGCGTCGCCGGGCTGGTCACCATCGAGGACGTGCTGGAGCAGATCGTCGGCCAGATCGACGACGAACACGACGAGGCCGAGGACCACACCGCGCAGATCGCCATCCAGGCCGACGGCCGCTACGTGGTCGACGCGCTGACCGCGATCGAGGACTTCAACGAACGCTTCGGCGCCGGGTTCTCCGACGACGACTACGACACCATCGGCGGGCTGGTCACCGAGGCCATCGGCCACCTGCCCGAGATCGGCGACGAACTCACCCTGGACCGTTTCGTGTTCCGGGTGGCGCGCGCCAACGCGCGGCGGGTGCAGGCCTTCCACGTCACCGTGCTGCCGCCCGACCCGCAGGACGACGCTTGATCGCCGCGGGTCTTTTCCGGCGGCCGCGTCCCGCCCTGCCGCTCGCGCGCCTGCTGGCGTGCGCACTGCTGTGGCTGCTGGTGGCCGGCGTGGCATCGGCCGCAGCCGCGCCCGCCGCCGATGCCGCGAGCAGCGCGCCGCGCATCGGCGTGGTGACGATGCAGCCGGGCGAGGTGTTCTTCGAGCGCTTCGGCCACGACGCGCTGGTGGTCGCCGAGCCCGGCGGCGGCCCGGCCATTTCCTACAATTTCGGTTTCTTCGACCCGTCCGAGCCGGACTTCATCGGCAACTTCGTGCGCGGGCGGATGATGTACTACCTGGTCGCACTGCCGCTGGACGAGGACCTGGCGCAGTACCGCGACGCCGGGCGCGGCGCCTCCATCCAGTGGCTGGACCTGCCGCCGCAGCAGGCGCGGGCGCTGGCCGACGACCTGGCCGAGCGCTCCCGCCCGGAGAACGCGCGCTACCGCTACGACTACTTCACCGCCAACTGCTCGACGATGGTGCGCGACGCGCTCGACC
>JBDHQQ010000222.1:0-3289 GCA_039807145.1 Pseudoxanthomonas sp.
CATGCAGCCGCTTCACGCCGGCAGCAAACCACCCCGACAACAATCGGCGCTCCAGCACATCTCCCCAGCGAGGGCCATGCGATGAACCGAGACCGGAAAGACCCGCCCGATCCGGGCGAAGACCGCGACTGCGCGGAAACCCCGCAGGAGCGCCGCGAACGCAAGCGACACGAGAGTGACAACCACGACGAGGCGCTGGAAGAGACGTTCCCGGCCAGCGATCCGGTGTCCCCGTTCGTACCGGCCAAGACCCCGGAGTGAACGCCGCGGTGGCGGGTGCGGCGCTACTGCGCCGCCCTGCCCCGCGTGGCCAAGGTGTCCCTTCTGCTAGAACCAGTGCTGGCGGCGGCCAAGCGCGAACGCGCCCAGCGCCATCGCCAGCAGCCCGGCGATCACCCCATAGAAGCCGGCGTCGCCGCTGTCGAACAGGCCTGCGCCGAAGTTCATGCCGAGCGCGCCGACGATGGTCGCCATCAACCCGGTCACCACGGTGACGAAGGTCAGCACCCGCATCGCCTCGTTGGTGCGCAACGCGGTCTGGTTGCTGAACAGTTCGAAACTCCCCAGTACCTGGTCGCGCGCATTCTCGACCATGTCCAGGGCGCGTTCGAAGCGCATGTTCAGGGCGGTGAAGTGGCGGTCCGCCTCGCGCCCTTCGTCCGGGCGGAAATCCGGGCGCGACATGGCACCGAACACGACCCGGTGCGGCGCCAGCATGCGCCGCAGGCGCGACGCCCAGCGGCGCAGGCGCTGCAGTTCCTTGAGCGCATCGCATGCGCCCTTGCCCAGGATGCTGACCTCCAGCCGCTCGATCGCCAGTTCGTGTTCGTCGATGGCCTTGAAGTAGCTGCCCAGCAGCCGGTCGAGCACGGTGGCCACGAAGCTCTCCGCGCCCAGCACGCCGACCCTGCCGGGCTGCTGCACGCGCATGTCCTGCAGGAACGCGACCTGCTCGCGGCGGAAGGTGACCACCCGGTCGGCGCCCGCCACGCACACCAGCACCACGCCGTTGATCCGGTCCTTGTCGCCGCCGCCGGCAACCACCGCGCGCACCCAGAAGAACGCCTCTCTCTGCCCGACCTCCGGCACGGTGCCGCCGTCCAGGAAAGGACGCGCGGCGGGCGGCAACTGCCACGCCGCCCACACCGCGTCGATGTCCGCGTCGGACGGGTCGCACAGGTCCACCCACGCCAGGGTGTCGCGCGCCGGCTGGCAGGCGCCCAGCGCGCACCGGCTGACCACCTGCGACTGGCCACGGGCGTCGAACAAGCGGCAGAAGAACGCGGCCCCGATGCCGGTCGCGTCCTCCGCCGCGCCGTCGTTGCCGGCTTCCATCGTTACAGGTAGTCCTGCCGGGCCTTTTCCGCGCGCGCCGCGCCGATGGCGGTCTGCACGTCCTTCTGCTCTTCCGGCGGCGGCAGCACCGCGGGCATGCCCAGGCGTTGGATCCACAGCTCCCGCGCCCATCCGCGGGTGTGGTACAGGTGATGGTCCTCCTGGGTCTCCACCGCGGCGTGCGCCTGCGCCAGCACCTCGGCGTGCGGCCCGCCCTGCTCTGCGACCTGGCCGATCAACTCCCAGTTCATGTGGTCCTTGGTCTCGGCCAGCACCACGCATTCGGCCGCGACCAGCTCGGCGTCGGCCGGCTTGGCGTTGGCCATGGCCATCTCGATCGCCGCCACCAGCGACGCGCCCTGGTGGGCCACGACCTCACGGCCGGGGCTGGACATCTCGGTATCCAGGCCCATCGCCTCGAACACGCGGGTCAGGATCCGTTCGTGGTTGCGCGTCTCCTCGAGGTAGCCCTCCCACTCGTGCTTCAGGTCCTTGTTGCGGGCCGCGCGGATCGCCGCGCCGTACACCTGGATACCACCGCGTTCGGTTTCCAGTGCCTGCAGCAGCAGTTCGCGGACATGCGCGGCGTTGGGCTTCGAGGTCATGGACAGTGCTCCTGGTGGGATGAGGGTCCACCGGTATAGGCAGGCAATCGAAACGAGCGCGTGATCGGGCGTGAAGCGCACGTATCGGCGCGTGGCCGGCGCGTCAGGCCTCCCGCGCGGGGAGGCCTGACGCGCACATCAGCCGACCACCAGTGACCAGGGAATCTCCGAGCCAGTGAACTTGTAGCGGAATCCTTCGCAGTCGACCTGCCGGGCAAGGTTGCCCTGGTCGTCCGCCAGCGTGCTGACCTCGATCAGTGTGTTGGCGGCCGCAGGCGCGCTCCTGATGGGAATGCCCATGGTCTTGATGTCGGCCAGCTCCGTGGCGATGCGCCTGACCGGGCGACGCTCTTGTCCCGGTCCCACCAGATAGAGTTGAACACCTTTCACAGCAAGATTTCCTCATGGTTATTCCCGCCCCGGCATGCCTGCTTTAGCGCGCGCGGGGTGAAGCCGTTGCCTGCATCATGCGGACGCGGCGTGAAACCATGAAGTGGATCACGCCGATGCCGGTGCCTGCGCCCGCAGCGCGCATGGCTCGGGTGCAGCGCGGCGCCGCATCACGTACCGCGCGCGGTGATCGCCGTGTACGTGGTCGTCACCGGCCTGCTGCACGCTCTTAATTCCCGGCCGGCGAGGATGACCCCCGGAGCACTTCCGCTCCGCGTGGAGAATCGACATGGACACCAGCAAGATGAAGCATCTCCTGCTCCTGGGCATCGTCGCGACCGCCTGCGCGGGTGCCCTCGCCACCGGCCCTGCCAGCGCACAGGCGCACGGCACCCAGGGGCATGATTCGGCGCAGCCCGGCAGCGACACCTGGATCACCACCAAGGTCAAGGCGGACCTGCTCGCCAGCAAGGACATCCCCGGCATGGCGATCAAGGTGGAGACCGTCAACGGCGTGGTGTCGTTGAGCGGCGACGTCGACACCCAGGCCGAGGCGGACAAGGCCGTGGCCGTCGCCAAAGGCATCAAGGGCGTGAGCCGCGTGGATAACCGGCTGATGGTCCGCGGCGCCAGGTAACCGCACCGGGCGGCCGCTCGGCCCACGGGGCAGACGGCCGCCTTTGCGCGCAGGGTGGCCCGCGCGCTCGCGCCGCAGGCCGCCTGCAACCAGTGCGGTTGGCGGCCTTGCCCATGGGATCGGGGCACGGGCGACGCCCGTCATGGCATGCGCGGGATACCCGGCGCCCGCCGGCTCAGCGCCTGCGCCCGCGCGGGCTGCACCCGGCCAGCTGTGCGGTGACCTGGCCCAGGTCCTGGTGGATGCGCTCGATGTCGCCCCACGGGTGACCTTTCAACCGCTTCATCCGGCGTGGCGCCGACACGATGTCGTAGGCGTCGCC
>JBDHQQ010000044.1:0-16673 GCA_039807145.1 Pseudoxanthomonas sp.
CCGCAGATCGCGTCGGCGTCGAACTTCGGCGCGGCGAAGCGCCCGGCGACCTTCGCGTAGTCGTCGGGCGAGATGTTCGCCCAGCCCTGGATCTGTTCCGAATAGCCGGTGGTCACCGGCTCGCCCCGCCACACGCCGCCGAGTTCGGAATACAGGCCCCAGTGCACGAACATGCCGTAGCCGAGTCGCTGCCAGCGGGCGATGCGCTCGGTCTCACTGATGGTGGTTGGCGCGTGCTGCGCTTGGGAAGATGTCGTCGCGGGCGCCTGCGCTGCGGGCTTGCACGCGGCGGCCAGTAGGCAGAGGGTCAGTGTCGCGAAGACCTGACGTGTCAGGGAAGCGAACCGCCCAGCTGTCTTTGCGCTCTTGCTTTTGCTCGTCATGACCCGACATGCGTCGGTAGAAAGCCCCGCGAAAGCGGGAATCCATGGACGTTTTTCCAAACGGTTGCTGTCCTCGCAAAAGTCAAAGTCCATGGATGACCGGACACAAGGTCCGTTGAAGAGCGATTCCCGCTTTCGCGGGAATGACAGAATCAAGTGATTCGCAAGGATCATGCTCGTCCTGCCTCGGTTTGCGCTAGGAACCGTATCGGTAGTCGCGCAGCGTATCCGGCTTCATCTCGATGGAGAAACCCGGCAGGGTCGGCGGCAGGTAGGCGGCGTCGCGGATCGTGCACGGGTCGAGGAAATGCTCGTGCAGGTGGTCGACGTATTCGATCACCCGGCCCTCGCGGGTGCCGGCGATGCACACGTAGTCGATCATCGACAGGTGCTGCACGTATTCGCACAGGCCCACGCCGCCGGCGTGCGGGCACACCGGCAGGCCGTGCCTGGCCGCGAGCAGCAGCACGGCGAGGATCTCGTTGACGCCGCCGAGGCGGCAGGAATCGATCTGCACCACGTCCACCGCGCCGCCGACGATGAACTGCTTCCACATCACCCGGTTCTGGCACATCTCGCCGGTGGCGACCTTGATGCCCTCGGCGGCGATGGCCTGGCGGATCGCGCGGTGGCCGGCGACGTCGTCGGGGCTGGTCGGTTCCTCGATGAACCACGGCTGCGCGAACGCGAGCTGGCGCACCCAGTCGATGGCCTGGCCGACTTCCCAGATCTGGTTGGCGTCGATCATCAGCTTGCGCTGCGGCCCGATCACTTCGCGGGCGATGCGCAGGCGGCGGATGTCGTCGTCGAGGTCGCGGCCGACCTTCAGCTTGATGTGGTCGAAGCCGGCGTCGACGGCTTCCTGGCACAGCCGGCGCAGCTTGTCGTCGCTGTAGCCGAGCCAACCGGCCGAAGTGGTGTAGCAGGGATAGCCTTCGCGTTCGAGCGTGGCGATGCGTTCGGCCTTGCCGGCTTCGCGTTCGCGCAGCAGCGCCAGCGCTTCGTCCGGGGTGATCGCGTCGGTCAGGTAGCGGAAGTCGATGCAGCGCACCAGTTCCTCGGGCGACATGTCGGCGACCAGCCGCCACACCGGCTTGCCCGCGGCCTTGGCCCACAGGTCCCACACCGCGTTGACCACCGCGCCGGTGGCCAGGTGCATCGCGCCCTTGTCCGGGCCGATCCAGCGCAGCTGGCTGTCGGAAGTGGCGTGGCGCCAGAAGCGGCCCATGTCGGCGGCGATCCAGTCCAGCTCCAGCCCGACCAGGAGGTGGCGCATCGCCGCGATCGCCGCGCAGCAGATTTCGTTGCCGCGGCCGATGGTGAAGGTCAGGCCGTGGCCCTGCAGGGCGGGGCGGTCGGTTTCGAGGACGACGTAGGCGGCCGAGTAATCCGGATCCGGATTCATCGCATCCGAACCGTCCAGCGACCGCGAGGTGGGGAAGCGCAGGTCGTGGACCTGCATGCCGGTGATGCGAATCCCGAAAGGCGCGGCGCCGGCGTCGGTGCTCATGCGTCCACCGTGCGCTGGTTCTGTTCGCCCAGGCCTTCGATGCCCAGGCGCATCTTCTGCCCGGCGCGCAGGTACACCGGCGGCTTCAGGCCCAGGCCGACGCCCGGCGGCGTGCCGGTGGAAATCACGTCGCCGGCCTGCAGGCTCATGAAGCGGCTCAGGTAACTGACCAGATGCGGGATGCGGAACACCATCTGGCGGGTGTTGCTGTCCTGGTAACGGTGGCCGTCCACTTCCAGCCAGATGCGCAGCGCGTGCGGGTCGGCGATTTCATCGGCGGTGACCAGCCACGGGCCGATCGGGCCGAAGGTGTCGCAGCCCTTGCCCTTGTCCCAGGTGCCGGCGCCTTCCAGCTGGAAGGCGCGCTCGGACACGTCGTTGACCACGCAGTAGCCGGCGACGTGGTCCATCGCGTCGGCTTCGTCGATGTAGCGGCCGGGCTTGCCGATGACCACGCCCAGTTCCACTTCCCAGTCGGTCTTCAGCGAACCGCGCGGGATCTCGATGTCGTCGTCGGGCCCGCACACCGCGCTGGTCCACTTGTTGAACACCACCGGTTCGGCGGGGATGGCCGCACCGGTTTCCGCGGCGTGGTCGGCGTAGTTGAGGCCGATGCAGACGAACTTGCCGATCCGGCCGACGCAGGCGCCGATGCGCGGCGTGCCTTCGACCAGCGGCAGCGCGGCCGGGTCCAGCGCGCGCAGCCGCGCCAGCGACTCGGGCGACAGCGCATCGCCGGCAAGGTCGGCGACCGCGCCCGACAGGTCGCGCAGGCGGCCCTCGGCGTCGAGCATTGCGGGTTTTTCCTGGCCCCTGGGGCCGTAGCGCAGCAGTTTCATTGGCTGTAATTCGTGATTCGTGATTCGTGATTTGGCGGTGCGGGCGTCGTGCTTTTGCGAATCCCGAATCACCAATCACGGCTTTTCAGTTGATCCACCCGCCGTCGATGATCTGGGTGGTGCCGGTGGTGAAAGTCGATTCGTCGCTGGCCAGGTACACCGCCATCGCGGCGATTTCCGCCGGCGCGCCCAGGCGTCCGCTCGGTTGCCGGGCGAGGAAGCTGGCGTAGGCGTCGTCGAAACGGGTGCCGCGCGCCGCGGCCATCGTCGCCATGCGCTGGCGCAGTGACGGCGAGTCCACCGTGCCCGGGCAGATCGCGTTGCAGCGGATGCCGCGGGCGACGAAGTCGGCGGCCACCGCCTTGCTCATGCCGATCACCGCGGCCTTGCTGGCGCCGTAGGCGAAGCGGCTGGGCACGCCCTTGATGCTGGACGCGACCGAGGCGATGTTGATGATGGAGCCGCCGCCGCGCTCCAGCATGCCCGGCAGGAACGCACGGATCAGCCGGTACATCGCGGTGACGTTGAGATCGAAGGAGAGGCGCCAAACGTCCTCGTCGCAGTCGAGGATGCTGCCGTCGTGGACGAAGCCGGCGCCGTTGAACAGCACGTCGACCGGGCCGATCCGCGCGGGCAGGGCGCGCACCGCTTCGGCGTCGGTCACGTCCAGGCGCAGCGGCTGCAGGCGTTCGCCGGCTTCCTGCCGCAACTGGCCCAGCGCGGCCTCGTTGATGTCGGCGGCGAACACCTGTGCGCCCTCGCGGACGAAGGCCAGCGCGGTGGCGCGGCCGATGCCCTGCGCGGCGGCGGTGACCAGGGCGTGTTTTCCCTGCAGACGCATGGCTTGCTCCCGATGGCCCCGGGCGGCGGGGCCGGTTTTTGCGATTGGTCCAGCGGTTGGACCAATAGATAGTATCCTAGTCGCTGGCGCTGCGGGCATGCCGATCGGCGGCGACCCTCGGGCCCTCCTGGAGGCAAGCAATGTCGTACCGCTGGAACCGCTGGCTGCTGCTGGGCAGCCTGTTCGCCCCGATCCTTGCGTCGGCCCAGGCCGCGCCGGCCCTGATTCCCCAGCCCGACCGGCTGCAGACCTGCCCGGGCGGCCTGGACCTGGACGCGCGCAGCAGCGTGTCCGCTCCCGGCGACGCGCGCGGCGCCGAGATCGCCGGCTTCCTGCGCCAGGCCGTGGCCGAACAAACCGGGCTGGCGTTGCGCCCGGCGGCCGGCAAGCGCGCCAGCATCCGCCTGCTGCGCGACCCGTCCATCGTCGGCGACGAGGCCTACCGCCTGCAGGTCGGCCGCGACGGCGCGACCCTCCGCGCCAGCGGCGACCGCGGCCTGCTGTGGGGCGTGCAGACCCTGCGCCAGCTGCTGCCGCAGGGCAAGGCCACGCGCGTGCGCCTGCCCTGCGTGGACATCGCCGACGCGCCGGTGCTGGCCTATCGCGGGCAGATGCTCGACGTCAGCCGGCATTTCTATCCGGTGGACTTCATCAAGCGCCAGCTCGACGTGTATTCGTACTACAAGGTCAACACCTTCCGCTGGCACCTGACCGACGACCAGGGCTGGCGCATCGAGATCAAGCGTTATCCGGAACTGACCGAAGTCGGCGCCTGGCGCAGCGAGCCCGACGGCAGCCGCCACGGCGGCTTCTACACCCAGGACGAAGCGCGCGAGGTGGTCGAATACGCGCGCCAGCGCGGGATCATGGTGATTCCCGAGATCGAGATGCCGGGCCACGCCACCGCCGCGCTGGTGGCGTATCCGGAGCTGGGCTGCGTGCCGCCGGCGCCGGCGGTGCCCAACTACTGGGGCGTGCACAGGGAAATCTTCTGCGCCGGCAAGGAGGAAGTGTTCGACTTCCTGCACGGCGTGCTGGACGAAGTCGTCGCGCTGTTCCCCGCGCCCTACGTGCACATCGGCGGCGATGAAGTGCCCAAGGATCGCTGGCAGGCCTGCGAGTCCTGCCAGGCGCTGATGCGCCGCGAGGGCCTGAAGGACGAACACGAACTGCAGAGCTGGTTCGTGCGCCGCATCCAGCGTTACCTGCAGGGCAAGGGCCGCACCCTGATCGGCTGGGACGAGATCCTCGAAGGCGGCGCCGACCGCGATGCGGTGATCGAGGTCTGGCGCGGCGAGGAAGAAGGCGCCAAGGCCCTGGCCAACGGCAACCGCATCATCAACGCCAGCCCGTATTACATCGACACGCCGCTGGATCGGTTGACGCTGCAGCAGCTGCACGGGCGCGACCCGCTGTCCGACCCGCGCTACCGCGCGCGCGCGGCCCAGGTCTGGGGCGCCGAAGCACCGCTGTGGAGCGAACGGGCGGGACCGGTGAACGGCGAAGCCATGCTCTACCCGCGCATGCTGGTCTTCGCCGACATCAGCTGGAACGCGGGCAAGCCGCACGACTACGCCGACTTCAAGCAACGCCTGGCCCCGCATTACGCCTGGCTCGACGCTCGCGGCGTGGCCTACGGGCCGGAGGACAAGCCGGTCGCCCGCTACGGCCTGTCCTTCGACGGCGCCAACAAACGCTGGCTGCTGAAGGCGGAGCATGGATTCGCGGACATGCGTTCGCACTACACCCTCGACGGCGGCGCGCCGACGCTTGCCGCGGCCGGCTTCGCGGAGGAGGCGACCATCGACCGTCCCGGCACGCTGCGCGTGGCGCCGTTCCGCGGTGCGCGCCGGGCACTGGAACCGATCGGTTTCAGGCTGGTGTCGCACCAGGCAGTGGGTGCCGGCGTGCGGGTGGCCGCGCCGCCGGATCGCCCCTATGCGACGACCGTGCTTGCCGATGGCATCCTCGGTGGCGACGATTTCGGCGACGGCAGCTGGGTCGGCTGGCAGGGTGCCGACCTCGATGCGACGCTTGACCTCGGCGACCGCCGTCGCTTCCAGCGCATCGCGGTGGATTTCCTGCAGCAGGCCGGCTCGTGGATCGTGATGCCGCGCGAGGTTGCGTTCGCCATCTCCGATGACGGCAAGCGCTGGCGCACCGTGCATGCCGAAGCGGTCGAAGCCGATGCGATGCGCCCGGACCGATTCGTGCGCCAGGTCGCATGGCGCTCGCCGGAACCGGTGCGGGCGCGCTGGATCCGGGTGGTCGCGCGCAGTTCCGGCGCATTGCCCGCGGGACACACCGGCGCCGGCAGTCCGTCGTGGCTGTTCGCCGACGAAATCCGGGTGGAATGACGGCCTCGTCCTGCACCCTGGTTCGCGTCGCTTGCGCCCGGCACATGCAATGAAGGAAACGAAACGATGACGAAACAAGCAGCGCATTGGACACGACGCGGATTCCTCGGCGCCGGCGCCGCCGGCCTTGCCGGGACACTGGCGCCAACCGTGGCGTGCGCGGCGCCGCCGGCCCGGGGGCAGTCGCCGTCAGGCGATGCGTCGCGTCCGCGTCCCAGCCCCGCGCAGCTGGCATGGCAGCGCGAGCAGCTGGCGATGTTCGTGCACATCACGGTCAACACCTTCACCGACAGGGAGTGGGGCGACGGCAGCGAGCCTCCATCGATCTTCGATCCGCGCAAGCTCGACGCGCGGCAGTGGGCGCGCACGGCGAAGGAATGCGGCTTCCGCAGCATGATCCTGACCGCCAAGCACCATGACGGCTTCTGCCTGTGGCCGACGAAGACCACGCGGCACAGTGTCGCGTCCAGTCCGTGGCGCGGCGGCAAGGGCGACCTGGTGGGCGAATTCGCCGACGCCTGCCGCGCCGAAGGCCTGGGCATGGGCCTGTACCTGTCGCCGTGGGACCGCAACGCGAAGATCTACGGCGAAGGCAAGGCCTACGACGATTTCTACATCGAACAGTTGACCGAACTGCTGACCGGCTACGGCCCCGTAGTGGAAGTGTGGTTCGACGGCGCCAACGGCGAAGGCCCCGGCGGCAAGCGCCAGGCCTACGACTGGGCGCGCATCCATCGCACCGTGCGCGAATTGCAGCCGGGCGCGGTGATGTTTTCCGATGCGGGGCCGGACGTGCGCTGGATCGGCAACGAAACCGGCAGCGCCGGCAGCACCTGCTGGTCCAGCGTCGATCCGGCGCGGGTGCCGCGCGCGGGCGCCGACGATCCGTGGACCGGCGAGGCGTTGCAGCAGGGCGATCCCTACGGCACGACCTGGCGTCCCGGCGAAACCGACGTGTCGATCCGTCCCGGCTGGTTCTGGCATGCCGAGCAGGACGCGAAGGTGCGCAGCGCCGACAACCTGTTCGGCCTCTACCTCACCTCGGTGGGCCGCAACAGCAAGCTGCTGCTGAACGTGCCGCCGACCCGCGACGGCCTGTTCCACGAACGCGACGTGGAAAGCCTGCGCGGTTTCGCGCAACTGCGCGAAACCATGCTGGCGACCGACCATGCCGCCGGTTCGGACCTGCGCGCCAGCGCGGCGCCCGGCGATGCGCCGAACGTGCTGTCGGACGATCCGTCGAAATCGTGGACGCCGGGTGGCGACGCGCGCAGCGGCTGGCTGGAACTGGAATTCCCGCAGGCCGCCGAGTTCGACGTGATCCGGCTGGAGGAAGCGATCGAACACGGCCAGCACATCGCCAACTATCGCGTGGAAGTCGATGAGGGCAGCGGCTGGCGACCGCTCGCCTGGGGCACGACGATCGGCCACTGCAAGCTGGACCGGGTGCCGCCGACGCGCGCGCGCAGGCTGCGCGTGGTCGTCGAGTTCGCCTACGCCACGCCGCGATTGGCGCGCATCGCGCTGCACCGCTCGCCGACGGGTGCGTGGAAGCGCCCCGACTACCATGGCGAATGATGGCGCGCGATGAGATGCGGAGGATTTTTCAAGTCGTCATTCCCACGAAGGCGGGAATCGCTCCTGTTTTTGTCGTTGCTATTCGAGAAGCCGAAAGGCAAGAGCGATTCCCGCCTTCGCGGGAATGACGAGCAAAATTTGCCAAGGAACCCAAACCGATGTTCAAGCGAATCCTGATCCTCGCATTGCTGCTGTTCGCATCCGCGCTGGGCGCGGCGCAGGCGGCGCACACGTTCGGCTGGAAGGGCGAGGATTTCCTGCTCGACGGCAAGCCCTTCGTGATCCGCGGCGGCGAGATGCACTTCAGCCGGATCCCGCGCGCGCACTGGCGCAGCCGCCTGCGCATGATGAAGGCGATGGGCCTGAACACGGTCGGCACCTACCTGTTCTGGAACCTGCACGAACCACGCCCCGGCGAGTTCGACTTCAGCGGCCAGAACGACATCGCCACGTTCGTGCGCACCGCGCAGGAGGAAGGCCTGTGGGTGATCCTGCGCCCCGGCCCCTACGCCTGCGCCGAGTGGGAATTCGGCGGCTTCCCGTCGTGGCTGCTGAAGACGCCCGACCTGCGCATCCGCACCTCCGACCCGCGCTACGTCGCCGCGGCCACGCGCTACCTGGGCGAAGTCGGCAGGCAGCTCGCGCCGCTGCAGGTCGCGCACGGCGGCCCGATCGTCATGGTGCAGGTCGAGAACGAATACGGCTCGTTCGGCAGCGACCACGGCTACATGGGCAGCATCCGCGACGCGCTGCGCGCGGGCGGTTTCGACGGCCTGCTGTACACCGCCGACGGCCCGACGCCGCAGATGCTGGATGGCGGCACGCTGCCCGACGTGTTGTCGGTGGTGAACTTCGGCAGCAACCCGGCCGGCAGCTTCGCCGAGTTCGCGAAGTTCCGCGGCAACGTGCCGCGCATGGCCGGCGAGTATTACCCGGGCTGGTTCGACCACTGGGGCGACAAGCACCACACCGGCAACGTCGACAACATCCTCAAGGACATCGGCTGGATGCTGGAACGCGACGTGTCCTTCAGCCTGTACATGTTCCATGGCGGCACCACCTTCGGCTTCATGAATGGCGCCAACTACAGCGACCGCGAGCCGTACCAGCCCGACACCAGCAGCTACGACTACGGTGCGCCGCTGGACGAGGCCGGTCGCCCGACGCCCGCGTACCACGCGCTGCGCGCGTTGATCGGCACGCACCTGAAGCCCGGCGAGACGCTGCCCGACGTACCGCCGTCGCCGCCGATGATCGCGATCCCGCGCTTGAGGCTGGCCGAATCCGCGCCATTGGCTTCGCTGCTGGCCGATCCGGTGCGCGCGGTGCGCCCGCTGACGATGGAAGAACTCGACCAGTCCTACGGTTTCGTCTGGTACCGCACCCGCGTGCCCAAGGCGAAGGCGACGTTGGAAGCAGGCGACGTGCGCGACATGGCCCTGCTGTACCAGGCCGGCAAGCCGCTGGGGAAAATGGACCGCCGTCTCGACCAGCGCAGCATCGAAATCGACGTGATCGCCGACGGGCCGCTCGACGTGCTGGTCGAGAACATGGGCCGCATCAATTACGGCGAGCGGCTGATGGACGAACGCAAGGGGCTGCTCGGTCCGGTGCGCTTCGACGGCAAGCCGCTGCTGGACTGGGAAATGCATCGCCTGCCGCTGGACGACCTATCGAAGCTGGAATTCTCAGCGGGACGTGCGCAGGCGCCGGCGTTCCATCGCGGCAGCTTCGAATTGTCGAAGCTCGGCGACAGCTACATCGACCTGCGCGGCTGGGGTCGTGGCCACGTGTGGGTCAACGGCCACCACCTGGGACGCTACTGGCGCATCGGTCCGCAGCAGACCCTGCTGGTGCCGGCCGAATGGTTGCAGCGCGGCCGCAACGAGATCGTCGTGCTGGAACTGGAAGGCACGGGTGGCGACAGCGTGCAGGGGCTGACCGATCCGGTGTTCGATACGCCGAACCCGTAACCCGCGCGCTTTCGTAGAGCCGGATTCATCCGGCCGCTTCTGCTTTTTGCAGAGCCGAACTTGTCCGGTTGCATTCCGATCCGGCGGGCCGATGCAAAAAAGCAGCCGGATGAATCCGGCTCTACGGGATGAGGCGCTCCCCATTCGATTCTGGCAACCTCACGCTTTTCTTGCCGGAGAAAAAGTCCATGACCAGCCGCCGCGACTTCCTGCAGACCAGCCTGCTCGGCGCCGGGGCGCTGGCGCTGCCCAATGCGTTCGCGCGCGCCGTCGCGCCGTCTTCGCGTGCGAAGGTCGTGTCCACGTGGGATTTCGGCGTGGGCGCCAACGGCGCGGCGTGGAAGGTGCTGGCCGCGGGCGGTTCGGCGCTGGATGCGGTCGAAGCCGGCGCGCGCTGGGCCGAGTCCGACTTGTGCAATCCGACCGTCGGCCGCTGCGGCAATCCCGACCGCGACGGCGTGCTGACGCTGGATGCCAGCATCATGGCCGGCGACGGCCGCTGCGGTTCGGTCGCCGCGCTGGAGGACATCGACCATCCGGTGTCGGTGGCGCGCGCGGTGATGGAAAAATCACCGCACGTGATGCTGGTCGGCGCCGGGGCGCAGCAGTTCGCGGTGCAACAGGGCTTCGCGAAGAAGAAGCTGATCACGCCCGAGGCCGAGCGGCGCTGGCGCGAATGGCTGAAGACCGCCGAATACAAGCCGCAGATCAACGCCGAGCGCACCAGGCTGCCCGGCAACCGGGAAAACCACGACACCCTGGGCATCCTTGCCCTGGATGACGGTGGTGGCCTCGCCGGCGCCTGCACCACCAGTGGCATGGCCTGGAAGCTGCACGGCCGGGTCGGCGACAGTCCCATCATCGGCGCAGGCCTGTATGCGGATGGTGAAATCGGCGCGGCGACCGCCTCGGGCGTGGGCGAGGAGATGATCCGCAACGCGGCCAGCCACCTGGTCGTCGAGCTGATGGGCCGGGGCCGCTCGCCGATGGACGCCTGCCGCGAAGCCATCGACCGCGTCGTGCACAAGCGCCCCGAGGCCAGCAAGACCCTGCAGGTGTGCTTCCTGGCGATCAACAAGGACGGCGAAGTCGGCGCGTTCGCCCTGCACAAGGGCTTCGTCTACGCCGTGTGCGACGCGAACCGGCAGGACGCGCTGCTGGATTCGCGGTCGGTTTACGCTACCGAGCAGAGCTGACGGATTACGTGGATTGATAAAGCGTAGCGGTCACGACTTAAGCTGTTTTTTTTGCGCTAAAAAATTGCGCATATCGCCGAAATCATGGCAATCGCTACAGAAGCGCCCAGGATGTGCGCTCCATGGCGATGGCTAAGCGCATAGAAAATTCCTTGCCCATCGATGAATTCCTGGCGCTGCCTCGTCCAGGTAGACATTCCGAGGATGCAGTAAATCACTGAAATGGTGATTCTGGATATCACAAGATTTTCTTGCACAAGCGACTGCTTGGTTTGTTCTTTGTGGAGCCGAGCACGCTCGGCTGCTTTGGACGAAGGGTAACGGGAGCCGAATGAATTCGGCTCTACAAGGCGATCAGCCCGCATCGCGCAGCGCCGCAACCAGCCGCCGCACTTCCTCAGCATCGGTGCGGCTTTCGCCATCGCTCATGCCCAGCGCCGCGTCGGCGGTGTGGCGCATCGTCGAGGGCAGCATGCGCTTGGCCGAGGCGTGGAATTCGCGCGCGCCGGTGGCGGCGCGCAGCGCGGCGATGTTGCCGGCGTTGACGCCCGCGCCGGGCATCACAACGATGCGGTCGCCGGCGCGCTGCACCATGTCACGCAGCAGTCCGGCGCCCAGCGGCGCGCCGGTGCGCGCGCCGGAACTGAGCACGCGTTCGCAGCCCAGCGCGATCGCATCCTCCAGCGCCTGCAGCGGGTCGCGACTGACGTCGATGGCGCGGTGGAAGGTGACGCCCAGGTCCTTCGCGGCGGCAACCAGCGCGCGGCAGCGCGGCAGGTCGACGTTGCCGTCAATATCCAGCGCGCCCAGCACCACGCCGTCGCAGCCGCTGGCGACGCAGGCCTCGATGTCGCGGCGCATGGTCTCGGTTTCGTCGTCGTTGTAGACGAAGTCGCCGCCGCGCGGGCGGATCAGCACGTACACGGGAATGCGCAGGCGTTCGCGCGCCAGCGCCAGCAGGCCCGGCGAGGGTGTCAGCCCGCCCAGTTCCAGCCCGGCGCACAGTTCGATCCGGTCGGCGCCGCAGGCCTGTGCGGCCACGGCCGAGGCGACGGAATTGGCGGCGACTTCGAGCAGCGGTGCGGCGGCTGGCGGCATGGCGTGGTCGGCATGGAAAAACGCGGGGCCGGGCAGGTTACCCCGCCCGGATCCGGATGGCCCGCCTGGAGGGGGTGGCGGCCGTCCATTTCACCCCGCGACCCGGAAAGGGTAGCATTGGTCCAACCACCAGACCATCCCCGGGCAACCAGGCGCACAGATGATCCGACTCCAGCGACTGCTTGCCCCTTTTGCGCTGTCACTGGCGGCCCTGTGCGGCCCCGCGTCGGCCGCCGATGCCGATGCCGCCGAGGCGGCGCGCATGCAGTGGTTCGAGGACGCCAAGCTGGGCATCTTCATCCACTGGGGCATCTATGCCGCGCATGGCACCAGCGAGTCGTGGTCGTTCTTCAACGGCGAGACGACCTGGCCGGAATACATGCGCCAGAAGCAGGATTTCACCGCGCGCCACTACGACCCAAAGGCCTGGGCCGACCTGATCAGGCGCAGCGGCGCACGCTACGCGGTGCTGACCAGTCGCCACCATGACGGCGTGGCGCTGTGGGATTCGAAGCAGGGGTTGAACGTGGTCCGGGACACGCCGGCCAGGCGCGACCTGATCGCGCCGTTCGCGCAGGCGCTGCGCAAGGACGGACTGAAGGTCGGCCTGTACTACTCGCTGCCCGACTGGTCGTACGCCGATTACGACGTGCATACGCGCAAGGAAAAGCGCTACGACATCCATCGGGAACCGGCGCGCTGGCAGCGCTACCTCGATTATTACCAGGGCCAGATCGACGACCTGGCCCGGCGCTACCACCCCGACCTGTGGTGGTTCGACGGCGACTGGGAACACAGCGCGCAGGAATGGCAGGCCGACAAGGTGCGCAAGGAAATCCTGGCGAACAACCCGAACGCGATCATCAATTCGCGCCTGCCCGGCAACGGCGACTACGGCACGCCGGAGCAGGGCGTGCCGGTGTTCCGCCCCGCCGACCGCTACTGGGAACTGTGCCTGACCATGAACATGTCGTGGGGCTACCGGCCCAGCGACGACGCGTACAAGACGCCGGGCCAGCTCATCCGCATCTTCGCCGACACCCTTTCGATGGGCGGCAACCTGCTGCTGGACATCGGCCCGAAGGAAGACGGCAGCATCGACGAGCGCCAGGTGCGCATCCTCGAGGAATTCGGCCGCTGGACCGGCAAGCACGCGCCGGCGATCTACGGCACGCGCGCCGGCATCCCGCTGGAATATTTCCACGGCCCCAGCACACTGTCGGCCGACGGGCGCACGCTGTATCTGTTCCTCGACGGGCGACCCAACGAGGACGTGATCGTCAAGGGCCTGGACAACAAGGTGCTGGGCGCGCGCGTACTGGGCAGCGAGGCCGCCGTCGAGCACCGCGTGGTCGGCAAGCACGACTGGAGCAAGGTGCCCGGCCTGCTGCACGTCAGCGTTCCCGACGCCGCGCTGGACC
Organism: Pseudoxanthomonas sp.; assembly: GCA_039807145.1. Classification (GTDB taxonomy): domain Bacteria; phylum Pseudomonadota; class Gammaproteobacteria; order Xanthomonadales; family Xanthomonadaceae; genus Pseudoxanthomonas_A. The sequence continues at coordinate 13,197 of JBDHQQ010000044.1, forward strand.
CGGTGGTCACCGTCGTCGCGCTGGAACTGGACGGCCCGGTGTCGCTGTTCAAGGATCAAGTCAAGCCCATCGAGAGCAACTGAGATGAAGACCGCTGCGCTGCTGCTGGCCCTGTTCGCCGCAACTCCCGCCCTGGCCCAGCACGAGGAGCATCCCTACGTGCCGGAAACCGATCCGCTGGTGGTGCGCAAGCTCGACCAGTGGCAGGACTGGAAGTTCGGTTTCATGATGCACTGGGGTCCGTACAGCCAGTGGGGCGTGGTCGAATCGTGGTCGCTGTGCTCCGAGGATGTGGACTGGTGCGGGCCGCCGAAGAACAACCCGCATACCGCGAAATACGCCAACGACTATGTGGGCTACAAGCAGGCGTACGAGCAATTGCCGACCACTTTCAATCCGGTGAAATTCGATCCGGCCAAATGGGCCGACGTCGCCGCCGACGCGGGCACGAAGTACGTGGTGTTCACCACCAAGCACCACGACGGTTTCAGCATGTTCGACACGCAGCAGACCGGTTACCGGATCACCGCGCCGAACGTGCCGTTCCATTCCAATCCGCGCGCCAACATCGCCAGGGAAGTGTTCGACGCGTTCCGCGCGCGCGGTTTCGGCATCGGCGCGTACTTCTCCAAGCCGGACTGGCACAGCGACGACTACTGGGCGCCGCGCTGGGCCACGCCCGACCGCAACGTCAACTACGACACGCGCAAGCATCCGGACCTGTGGAAGCGTTTCGTCGCCTTCACCCACGCGCAGATCGAAGAACTGACTTCGCAGTACGGTTCGCTCGACATCCTGTGGCTGGATGGCGGCTGGGTCAGCCCGCATGAGCATCCAGACGCGAAACCCGGCAGCGGCGAGGTGCCGTGGCCGCAGGACGTCGACATGCCGGGGCTGGCCGCGCTGGCGCGCAGGAACCAGCCGGGCCTGATCGTGGTGGACCGCGCGGTCGGCGGCCCTTACGAGAACTACCGCACGCCCGAGCAGAAGATCCCCGACGAGCCGCTGCCATACCCGTGGGAAACCTGCATGACCCTGGGCGATTCCTGGTCCTACGTGCCCGGCGACAACTACAAGTCCGCGCGCAGCGTGGTGCACATGCTGGTCGACGTGGTGGCCAAGGGCGGCAACTACCTGCTCAACGTCGGCCCCGACGCCAACGGCGAGCTGCCGGCCGAAGCGGTGCGGCGACTGCACGAAATCGGCGGGTGGATGAAGCTCAATGGCCAGGCGATCTACGCCAGCCGCGCCGTCGCCCCGTATCGCGCCGGCAAGTTCCGCTACACGCGGCTGGAGGACGGCACGGCGCACGCGATCTACCTGGCCGACGAAAAGGAAACGCAACTGCCGAAGACGCTGCGCATTCCCGGACCTGCGCCGAAAGCCGGTGCGCAGGTGCGCGTGCTCGGCAGCGATGCGGCGCTGGCATGGAAGCGCGAAGGCGACGTCACCGTGGTCGAGGTTCCCGCCGCCGTGCGCCGGCAGACCGCCGGCGCCTATGCGTGGAGCATCCGGTTGCCGGGCGCGGTCGCCGCGAATTGATTTCTCGTTGTGCCGCCGATCTTCATCATCCTGCAGCATGTCGTTCCTCGCTTCGCGGGGGACGGCGAATCGAACCGGTAACGCCATGTCTCCGCGACTCCCGACCGCATCGATCTCCATCGCCCGGCGCGACATCGCCACGCGCAGCGGGCGTTTCGTCCGGGACGCGGCGGATTGCGATACGTCGCCGCCGGCCTCACAATCGGAACCGACCCGCTGAGCGCCTGCATGTCCACCCCCACCCCCACCCACGCCGGCGCGCCGTTCCTCGCCACCGACATCGGCGGCACCCATGCGCGCATGGCGCTGGTGCGACGCGATGCCGCCGGCGACATCGAAATCCTCGACCACCACAAGTACGCCTGCGCCGAATACCCCGGGCTTGCGGCGATCGTGGCCGACTACCTCGGCGCGCGCGGCCAGCGCGTGGACGATGCGGCCGTGGCCAGCACGGGACTGCACCGTGGCGAGGAAGTGATCAGCATCAACTTGCCGTGGCCGGTGTCGCTGGCGGAACTGCGCGCGTTGGGCATCGCGCGGGTGGCCGCGGTCAACGACTTCGTCGCCGTGGCCCACGCCGACCAGTGCATGCGCGACGGCTGCGGCACGGCGTTGCGCCATGTCGCCGGCCCGGTGCCGCCGGGCCCGGAAGCCGTGATCGGGCCGGGCACCGGCCTGGGCGCGGCGATCCGCGTGCCGCTGGGCGGCGATGGCGTCCTGGTGCTGCCCAGCGAAGCGGGGCAGCAGGCCTTCGCGCCGGGCAACGCGCGCGAGATGGCGGCGCTGGCGAAGATGCGGGAAACCGCCGCCTACGTCCCCACCGAGCATTTCGTTTCCGGCCCCGGCCTGCTGAAGGCATACCGCGCCCTGTGCGCGCTGGACGACGTTTCGCCACGCCATGCCGGTCCCGCCGAGGTGGCCGAAGCCGCGGCGCGCGGCGATGACGCGCAGGCGCGCGAGGCGCTGCGGATGTTCTGCGACGTGCTGGGCGCGGCGCTGGGCGATTTCGTGCTGGCCAGCGGCGCGACCCGCGTCTGGGTCGCCGGCGGCATCCTGCCGAAGCTGCGCGGCTTCGTCGCGGACAGCGACTTCGAAGCGCGCTTCCTCGAAAAGGGCACGATGCGCAAGGTGCTGGAACAGGTGCCGGTGCGGCTGGTCGACGATCCGCAGCTGGGCATCATCGGTGCCGCGAACTGGTACCTGCGCCACCGCTCGGCATAGCGCTTCCCGCTAGCGGTACACCACCTGCCGCCACAGGAAGAAACCGACGGCGGCGATCAGCGCCTCGATCAGCGGCTTGGCCAGCCAGGCATGCTGCAGGCCCAGGTGCGCGGCGATGCCCGCGACCGCCCAGGTGCTGGCGGCGGTCAGCAACAGCCAGACGGCGGCGAAGCGCACGAACCGGCGCCAGCCCAGCCGCCCCTCGCCGTCGCGGGCGAAGGTCCAGCGGCCATTGAGCCAGAAACCAAGCAGCGCGCCGGCGATCCGGCCGCAGACGTTGCCCGGCGCGGCGTCCATGCCGGCCAGGGTCAGGACGACGAACACCGTCGAGTCGAGCAGCAGCTGCGCCACGCCGGCGAGCACGAACAGACGGCCCTGGCGCAGCAGGCTCATGGGGTTCCGGTGGTCGTCGTCATCGTCGGCGATGTTAGCGGGGCGGCGGTGATGGCGGGAGCGGCATCGTCACCGGGCGCCCCTGCCGTGGTAGAGCGGGGCTTGCCCCGCTGCTCCCGGTTTCTTCGTTTTGCCGTGAAAAGCAGCGGGGACAAGCCCCGCTCTACGCAGCGAGGACAAGCTTTCCCGATTTCCACGGAACGCTGGCTTAGAATCCACGCTCCATTGCAACGGAACGCAACGCATGTCCCAGCCCCTGCACGTCGTCATCCTCGCCGCCGGCGAAGGCAAGCGGATGAAGTCCGCGCTGCCCAAGGTGCT
>JBDHQQ010000223.1:0-3259 GCA_039807145.1 Pseudoxanthomonas sp.
GACCCGCCACCAGCGCGACGAACAGGCCATCGCTCAGCGCGAGGTCATCTCGCAGCGCCGCCTCGACCAGCAGGCGCTGGCACTGAAGGCCGGGCAGCTGACCGAAGCGGTGGTCAAGGCCGGTTTCGTGATGGAAGACGTGATCAACACGCTGCCGGAGGTCGCCGCATTGTCCGACTGGGAGCAGGCGGTCAACCAGATCGACGGCAGGATGCGCCGGCTGGAGCCTGTCAACCTGGCCGCGATCCACGAATTCGGCGAGGCCGAGCAGCGCAGCCAGTACCTCGACGCGCAGAACGTCGACTTGACCACCGCGCTGGAAACGCTGGAAGACGCGATCCGCAAGATCGACCGCGAGACCCGTGGCCGCTTCAAGGACACCTTCGACCGGGTCAACAGCGGCGTGCAGGAACTGTATCCGCGCCTGTTCGGCGGCGGCCACGCCTACCTGGAACTGACCGGCGAAGACCTGCTGGACACCGGCGTCGCCATCATGGCGCGCCCGCCGGGCAAGCGCGTGTCCAACATCTCGCTGCTGTCCGGCGGCGAGAAGGCGATGACCGCGGTGGCGCTGGTGTTCGCGATCTTCCGCCTGAACCCTGCGCCGTTCTGCCTGCTGGACGAGGTGGACGCGCCGCTGGACGAAGCCAACGTCGGCCGCTTCACCGCCATGGTCAAGGAAATGAGCGAGAAGGTGCAGTTCCTGTTCGTCAGCCACAACAAGGCGACCATGGAAGCCGCCCACCAGCTCAGCGGCGTGACCATGCGCGAGCCGGGCGTCAGCCGCCTGGTCAGCGTGGACCTGGAAGAAGCCACCCGCCTGGCCGGCGCGGCCTGACGCATTTCCCTTCTCCCCTCGCGGGAAAAGGTGGTGCGCAGTGCCGGATGAGGGGATCGCGCGCAGCGCGTTCCCGCTGTGTGCCTACAACCGGCGACAATCCGTTGCCCTCCGATTTGCTACCCTGAATCGACCGCAAGGAGATCCCGACCAATGTCAGACATGGCCCTGCTCCGAATCGGCATCCTCGTCGCCGGCGTCGTCCTGCTGGCGGCCATCGTGTTCTTCGGCCGCCCGAAGAAATCCCCACAGGGCAAGCGCATCGAGCGCGCTGAACCGGGACGGGGCGAAGCGTCGCGGGTCGAACCCAGCCTGGACGAGGGCGACTACAGCGGCGAAAGCGTCAGCCAGCCCGAACTGGGCCTGCCGGGCGGCGTGGCCGCCGACAGCGAACTGGGCAAGCGCCCCAGCCAGGACTTCGACAAGATCGTCTCGCTGTACGTCGCCGCCCGCGCCGGCCATACCCTGCGCGGCGAGGACATCGTGGTCGCGGCGGAAAAGACCGGACTGGTGTTCGGGCACATGAACGTGTTCCACCGGCTGGTCGAGAACCATCCCGAGCGCGGCCCGATCTTCAGCATGGCCAACATCATGCAGCCGGGCAGCTTCGAGATGGGCAGCATCCGCGAACTGGAGACGCCGGCCATTGCGTTCTTCCTGACCCTGCCGGCGCCGATCAGCGCACTGGAGGCATGGGAGAAGCTGCTGCCCAACGTCGAGCGGATGGCGGAACTGCTGGACGGCGTGGTGCTGGACGACAGCCGCAACGCCCTGAGCCGCCAGCGCATCCAGCACATCCGCGAAGAGTTGCGCGCGTACGACCGCCAGCACGAAGCGCCGCCGCTGACCAAGCCGCCGAGGTGGTGACTGGCGCGCCGGTTCTACTGCAACAGCATGCAGGATGAATTGATGAGCGATCCATACAATTCCGGTGTGCCGCATCCGCCCGTCACGGTACTCGCCGACGCCATGGTCACCACTGCGCTGGAGCTGCCGGGATACCGGATCGTCCGCAGCTTGGGTCTGGTGCGCGGGATCACCGTGCGTTCGCGTTCGGTGGTCGGCAATTTCCTCGGAGGCCTGCAGACACTGTTCGGCGGCAATATCACCATTTACACCGAACTGTGTGAACAGGCTCGTATGGAAACCTACCAAGACATGGTCAGGCACGCGCGTCAGCTGGGAGCCAATGCGATCATCGGCATGCGCTACGATGCCACCGAGCTGATGACCGGGCTCACTGAGGTCCTGTGCTATGGCACCGCCGTGACCGTGGAGCAAGCATAGGGTGAGCGGAGCCAAAGACGTTCCCCGTTGGCTGGATGTCTGATTCGGTTGTGGCAGCGGATATCGCTGCAGTCAACTTGCCATGCGAAACCTGCATGTGTCGGAGAGTGTGGTTTCGATCTGCTACGCAGATTCCCAATCCCCCATCGGAGAACGCATGAAAGCGATATTCGCAGTATTCATGGCCGCCGCCGCTCTCCAGGTCGCGCCCGTATTCGCCGATTCGCCCATCGAGTCGCCGTTGATAGGTCAGTGGAACCTTGACGTGGCCAGCCTGCCGATGCCGCTCGAAATGAGGCCGAAGAGCGTCAGCCTGGATTTCGGCGATGCGCCCGACGGAAAGTGGACGACCCGCGTCGAGATAATCGAACAAAGCGGCAACAGGATGCACGGGGAATCCACGCTGTCCCTCGACGGTACGCCCGGGCGGGCCACCGGCAACTACTGGGTCGACGTCATCGCCGCGAAGATGCCCGCGCCCAACGTGCTGGTCATGCAGTTCGTCTACGAAGGCATCCCGAGGTCCACGCGGGTGTATTCCGTTAGCCCGGACGGCAAGGTCCTGACCGAAACCGAAGCGTATTTCAAGGAAGACGGGACGCCGATGCTGCGCACCGCCCTGTTCAACCGCGCGCCCGACAAGCCCTGAGAGCCATTCCACACTCGTAGAGCGGGGCTTGCCCCGCTGTTTTTGCTTTCGCGAGTTAAAGCCGGGAAGCAGCGGGGCAAGCCCCGCTCTACGGGAGCCATGCGGCGGTAAAATCTTGCCATGACCCCCACGCCCGCCGTCCGCGCCGCCGAACTGCGCCAGAAGCTGGAAGACGCCAGCTACCGTTACCACGTCCTCGACGAGCCGAACATTCCGGACGCCGAATACGACCGCCTGCTGCGCGAGCTGGATGAACTGGAAGCTGCGCATCCGGAACTGGTAACGCCCGATTCGCCGACCCAGCGTGTCGGCAGCGTGCCGTCGGCGAAGTTCGCCGAGGTCCGCCACGCCATCCCCATGCTGTCGCTGGGCAATGCCTTCAGCGAAGAGGAAGTGCGCGACTTCGTCCGCCGCATCGACGAGAAGCTCGAGCGCGTGGAACCGGCGTTCTCCGCCGAACCCAAGCTCGACGGCCTGGCGATCAG
>JBDHQQ010000045.1:0-16476 GCA_039807145.1 Pseudoxanthomonas sp.
AGCAGTTCGGCGGCGTCCAGCGCGTACCACGCGTCTATTCCGCCCTGCTCCACCCGCGCGGCGACCGCGTTCATCAGTTCGACGCTGCGCGGATGCGGCTCGTGGGTCTCCCGGTGCACGAACAAGGCGATCGGCACGCCCCAGGTGCGCTGGCGGCTGATGCACCAGTCGGGCCGGCCCTCGATCATGCTGGCGATGCGCGCCTCGCCCCATTGCGGGAACCAGCCCACCTGTTTGATCGCGGCCAGCGCGTCGCGGCGCAGGTGCGCCTGCTCCATCGAGATGAACCACTGCGGGGTGGCGCGGAACACCACCGGCGTCTTGTGCCGCCAGCAGTGCGGATAGCTATGGTCCAGCTTGAAGAACGCCAGCAGCGAACCGTTGCCGCGCAGCAGTTCGACGATGGCGTCGTTGGCCTTCCAGATGTGCAGGCCGGCCAGTTCCAATTCGCCCGCGGGCGGCGTCGATGGTAGGTACACGCCGCGGCCGTCGACCGGATTCATCTGCGCCGCGGCATACCTGTCGACCAGGCCGTACTTCTGCCCGACCGCGAAGTCCTCCTGGCCGTGGCCGGGCGCGGTATGCACCGCGCCGGTACCGTCTTCTGCCGACACGTGGTCGCCGAGGATCACCGGGATTTCGCGCTCCGGATAGAACGGATGCGACAACAGGATGCCTTCCAGCGCCACGCCCTTCGCGCGCCCGTGCACGACCGTTTCGGTCACGCCGTAGCGCTGCAGCGCCTTCTGCGCCAGGGCCTCGGCCAGCACCAGCCAGCGGCGCTTGCCGTCGCGCGCCGGGCCTTCGACCAGCACGTAGTCGAGTTCGGGGCCCAGCGACACGGCCAGCGACGCCGGCAGCGTCCACGGCGTGGTCGTCCAGATCGGCAGCGCGACTTCGACATCGGCCGGCGGCTGCGCCTCGAACGCCGCCGCCAGCGCCTTCGTGTCGCGCGCGGCGTAGGCCACGTCGATGGCGGGCGACTGCTTGTCCTGGTATTCGATCTCGGCCTCGGCCAGCGCCGAGCCGCAGTCGAAACACCAGTACACCGGCTTGGCGCCGCGCACCAGGTGGCCATTGGCGACGACCTTGGCCAGCGCGCGGATCTCGTCGGCCTCGAAGCGGAAGTTCAGCGTCTTGTACGGGTTGTCCCAATCGCCCAGCACGCCCAGGCGCTTGAAATCCTTGCGCTGGATGTCGATCTGCTCCTCGGCGAATTCGCGGCACTTCTGCCGGAACTGCAGGGCGTCCAGCTTGACCCCGACCTTGCCGTATTTCTTCTCGATCGCGATTTCGATCGGCAGGCCGTGGCAATCCCAGCCCGGCACGTAGGGCGCATCGAAGCCGGCCAGGTAACGCGACTTGACGATGATGTCCTTGAGGATCTTGTTGACCGCATGCCCCAGGTGGATCGCGCCGTTGGCGTACGGCGGACCGTCGTGCAGCACGAACAGCGGGCGGCCCTTCGCGTTCGCGCGCAGCTGCGCGTACAGGTCGGCGTCGTACCAGCGCTTCAGCGTTTCCGGCTCGCGCTTGGGCAGGTCGCCGCGCATCGGGAAATCCGTCGCGGGCAGGTGCAGGGTGCTTTTGTAGTCGATGCTCACGCAGTGGCTCGGAATCGGGTTTCGGAAAGGATGCGACGCGCTTCGTCCGCATCGCGCTGCATCTGCGCCGTCAGGCTGGGCAGATCGGGGAACTTCAGTTCGTCGCGCAGCTTGGCGACGAACTCCACTTCGATGTGGCGCCCGTACAGGTCGCCGGAAAAATCGAACAGGTGCGCTTCCAGCAGCGGCTCGACGCCGTCCACCGTCGGCCGGGTGCCGAAGCTGGACACCGACGCCCACGGCCGTTCGCCCACGCCGTGCACCCAGGTCGCGTAGATGCCCGCCAGTGCGGGCGCCTTCGCGAAGCGCAGGTTGGCGGTGGGAAAGCCCAGCGTGCGGCCCAACTGCTTGCCGCGCACTACCCTTCCGCCGATGGCGTAGGGCCGGTCCAGCAGGTTCGCCGCGTCCGCGAAATCACCGCCACGCAGCGCTTCGCGGATACGCGTGCTGGACACCCGCTCGCCCCGCGCCGTCACCGGGGCGATTTCATCGGCGACGAAGCCGTGTTCTTGCCCCATTTGCCGCAGCAGCGCCAGGTCGCCGCCGCGACGGTTGCCGAAGCGGAAATCCGGGCCGATCCACACTTCCCGCGCCCGCAGCCGCCCGGCCAGCACGCGGCAGACGAAATCCTCGGCGCTCATCGCCGCCATGCGCCCGTTGAAACGCAGCAGGCCGATGCCGTCGCAACCCAGATCGCACAGGCCCTGCGCCTTGGCCCGTGCCAGGGTCAGGCGCGGCGGCGGCAGATCCCTGGAGAAGAACTCGCGCGGCAGCGGCTCGAAGCTCAGCGCCACCGCCGGCAGGCCCAGCTCACGCCCACGGGCGACGGCGCGGCGCACCAGCGCGCGATGCCCCAGGTGCAGGCCGTCGAAGGCGCCGATGCAGACCACGCTACCTTGCGGGTACAGCGCCCCGCCGTCGGCGTCACGGAAAAGCCTGCTCATTGAACCTGTTTGAAAGTCCGGCCATGAATGGCCGGGTTTTTGCGAGGGATTCGCATATTGGAAGTCCGGCCATGGACGGCCGGGTTTTCGCGAAGGATTCGCATGAAGTATAGCCGGCCGGCCCGCGTCTCAATGCTCGCGGAAATCGCGCGGGCGGAAGCCGAGCGCCAGCATCGCCACCCCGTAGACCGCCGCGCCGCCCGCCACCAGCGCCGCCAGCCACCAGACCCTGGTCCACGCCCCCATCGTCGTGAACTCGGGCGCGAGCCACAGCCCGGCCAGCAGGCCTGCCGCCATCACCCCATTGGCGATGCCGATTTTCGTCAGGAACCCACCCCAGCCGGGCATCGGATCGTAAACCCGCGCCTTGCGCAGCCAGTACAGCAGCAGGCCGAGATTGAGATAGCTGGACAACGCGCTGGCGATGCCCAGCGCGAAATGCAGCCCGGGCGTACTGGCAAGGCCAGCCATGATGCCCCTGGCCTGCGCCTCCGGCGGCACCTTCCAGACGTACAGCAACGCCAGCAGCGCAACGTTGAACACCATGTTGGCGAACAGCGCGACCAGGCCGGCGCGCATCGGGGTATTCGTGTCCTGCCGCGCGTAGAACGCCGGCAACACCGTCTTGACCAGGGCGAAGGCCGGCAGGCCGAAACTCAGGCCGAACACCGACAGCGCGGTCATGCGCGCGGCGAAGGCATCGAACCGTCCGGTCTGGAACAGCGTGGACACCAGCGGCAGCGACAACAGCATCAGCCCCAGCATGGCCGGCATGATGATCAGGAAGGTGGTCCGCAAGCCCCAGTCCAGCGACCGGGAGAAGGCCCCGCGATCCTCGTTGACGTGATGGCGCGACAGCGTCGGCAGCACCACCGTACCCAGCGCGATCGCGAACACGCCCAGCGGCAGTTCCAGGAAGCGGTCGGCAGTGGACAGCCAGCTCTGCGAGCCGGAAGCCAGCTTGGCGGCGATGAACGTGTCGAAAAGCAGGTTGATCTGCGCGACCGACGAGCCGATCAGGGTGGGCACCATCAGCTTCATCACCCGGCGCACGTCGGGATGGCTCCAGCCCCAGCGCGGCAAGGTCAGCAGATCGAATTGCGCCAGCTGCGGGAACTGGAACAGCAACTGCAGGATGCCGCCGGCCAGCACTGCCCAGCCCAGCGCCATGACCGGCGGGTCGGCGATCTTCGACCCCCAGATCGACGCGGCGATCATGCACAGGTTCAGGATCACCGGAGTGAACGCCGGCAGGCCGAAGCGGTGGTAGCTGTTGAGCGCCCCGGTGGCCAGCGCGGTCAGCGACACGAACAGCAGGAACGGGAAGGTCAGCAGCAGCAGGCGCGCGATCAGTTCCTGCTGCCCCGGCACCGGATCAGCGTGGTTGGAGAACAGCGAAGCCAGCCAGGGCGAAGCCAGCATCCCCAGCGCGGTCACCACCAGCAGCACCCCGCCCAGGGTGCCGGCTGTGCGCGCCATCAGCGCTCGTAGTTCGGCATGGCTGCGCTTTTCCTTGATCTCCGTGAAAACCGGCACGAATGCCGTCGAAAACGATCCTTCCGCGAACAACCGGCGCATGAAATTGGGGATGCGGAAGGCGACGAAGAACGCATCGGTCATCGCGTTCGCGCCGAAGTAATGGCCGATCAGGCGATCCCGGATCAGCCCGAACACCCGGCTGACCATGGTCATGCCGCCGAACGACAGCAGCCCCTTCAGCATGCGCGGGTGACTCATCGGGCCGCCCGCGGGCCGGAAACGGCTTGGTTGACGCAAGTCCTTGAATCCCCCATAATTTCCGGCTCGATTTTCCGTCTTCCGTCCCAGACCCTGAATTCTGTCAGGAATCCACCAGGAATCCCACCGTGGCCAATATCAAATCCGCCAAGAAGCGCGCCAAGCAGACCATCGTGCGCAATGCGCGCAACAACGCCCAGCGTTCGCAGCTTCGTACCGCCGTCAAGAAGGTCCTGAAGGCGCTCGACGCCAACGACGCCAAGGGCGCGCAGGAAGCCTTCGCCGTCGCCCAGCCGATCCTCGACCGCTTCAGCGCCCGCGGCCTGATCCACAAGAACAAGGCTGCCCGTCACAAGAGCCGCCTCACCGCGCGCATCAAGGCGCTGCAAGCCGCCTGATCGCGGCACCGGACGCGAAGACACCAGAAACCCCGCCTCGGCGGGGTTTCTTTTTTGGCCCTTGCAGGAGCGCACCGCAGGGGCGCCCCTACAGGGCCTCTTCCGCTTCCTCGCGCAGGCGGTCGAAGAACGCCATCGCGTCCTTCATGATCGGCCAGGTACCTTCGCGCGAGATCGCCGAAACCAGGTACCACGGCCCGGTCCAGCCGAGTTCGTCGATCACCGACTTCGCGGCCGCCGCGGCTTCGTCCTCGAACATCAGGTCGGCCTTGTTCAGCACCAGCCAGCGCGGCTTGTGCAGCAGTTCCGGATCGTGCTTTTCCAGCTCGCGCTCGATCGCGCGCACCTGCTCGGCCGGCGCCACGCCCTCCACCCCGCCCTCCATCGGCGAGATATCCACCAGGTGCAACAGCAGGCGCGTGCGCTGCAGGTGGCGCAGGAACTGCGCGCCCAGGCCGGCGCCGTCGGCCGCACCCTCGATCAGGCCGGGGATGTCGGCGATGACGAAGCTGCGGTGCGGCTCCACGCTGACCACACCCAGGTTCGGGTACAACGTGGTGAACGGATAGTCGGCCACCTTCGGCGTCGCCGCGGACACGGCGCGGATGAAGGTGCTCTTGCCGGCGTTCGGGAAGCCGAGCAGGCCGACATCGGCCAGCAGCTTCAGTTCCAGCTTCAGCGTGCGCTGCTCGCCCTCCTCGCCCGGCGTGGCCTTGCGCGGCGCGCGGGTGATCGAGCTCTTGAAATGCATGTTGCCCAGGCCGCCCTTGCCGCCCTTGGCCACCAGCAGGCGATCGCCGTGCGCGGTCAGGTCGCCGATCACCTCGTCGGTCTCGACGTTGACGACGACCGTGCCGACCGGGACGGTGATGGTCAGGTCGTCGCCGGCCTTGCCGTACATCTGCCGGCCCATGCCGTTCTCGCCGCGCTGTGCGCGGAAGTTCCGCTCGTGGCGGAAGTCGACCAGGGTGTTGAGGTTTTCGTCGGCGCGCAGCCACACGCTGCCACCGTTGCCGCCGTCGCCGCCGTCGGGCCCGCCCAGCGGGATGAACTTCTCGCGACGGAAGCCGATGCAACCGTTGCCGCCATTGCCGGCGATGACTTGGATTTCGGCTTCGTCTACGAGTTTCATGGCGGATTCGTGATTCGTGATTCGTGATTCGTGATTCGTGATTCGTGATTCGTGATTCGTGATTCGATACGAAGCGTACGCGCTTTTGCTCGTCATCCCAGCGCAAGCCGGGATCCATCTTGCTTTTTCTGTTGCTTCACAGAAGAACAAAAGCAAAATGGATCCCGGCTTTCGCCGGAATGACAACCTTGATCGCGCGGCGCCAAAACGAAAAGCCCCGCACGCAGCGGGGCCTTTCGCACGAGCGTGCCGCGAAGGCTTACGCCCCGGAAACCACGCTCACCGTGCGGCGCTTCTGCGGGCCCTTGGTGGTGAACTCCACCTTGCCGTCGACCAGCGCGAACAGGGTGTGGTCGCGACCCAGGCCGACGCCCGGACCCGGATGGAACTGAGTGCCGCGCTGGCGGACGATGATGTTGCCGGCGTCGATCGACTGGCCGCCGTACACCTTCACGCCCAGCATCTTCGGATTGGAGTCGCGGCCGTTGCGCGAGGAGCCTACGCCCTTTTTGTGTGCCATGACTGATTCTCCTTACTTGCTGATGCCGGTGATTTCGATTTCGGTGTAGTGCTGCCGGTGACCCTGCTGCTTCATGTGGTGCTTGCGGCGGCGGAACTTGATGATGCGCACCTTGTCGGCGCGGCCGTGGCCGACGACCTTGGCGGTGACGCTGGCGCCCTTGAGCGCGTCGCCCAGGACCACGCCGTCGCTGTCGCCCAGCATCAGGATGTTGTCGAAGGTGACGGAATTGCCGGCTTCGGCATCGAGTTTCTCGACGCGGAGCGTTTCGCCCTGCGCCACGCGGTATTGCTTACCGCCGGTGACCAGTACTGCGTACATGTTGTGAACCTCTAGGCTTTGATTCTGTAGTTATTTTCGGCCTGACCGTCCCCCTGCGGGGCGGACAGAAGCGGAATCTTAATGGATTCATGGACTTGGGGTCAACTCGCCACCCCATCCATCGACCTGGTCCGCCTGTCGTCGCGCCGAGGGGCAGTTGCGACCGCGAATAGTCGCCAACAGCCAGAAAAATCCTTTCATATCAAATAGATGCAATTCCATGCCGGTCGGGCTATGCCACGCATCCGGCTGGACTCCCCTTCCCGCCGCTGACTGCCGGCCCGCCAGCCCGGCTCGGCCGGTTTGATCACGCGCGGATTTGCCCCCATCCAGAGGGATCGCTACGCTTGCTTGTTCGCCTCACGGACCCCCCACCCGATGGCCCTGGACTACATCCGCATCCGCGGCGCGCGGACGCACAACCTGAAGAACCTCGACCTCGACCTGCCCCGCGACAAGCTGATCGTGATCACCGGCCTGTCGGGCTCGGGCAAGTCGTCGTTGGCGTTCGACACCATCTACGCCGAGGGCCAGCGCCGCTACGTGGAGTCACTGTCGGCCTACGCGCGGCAGTTCCTCAGCGTGATGGAGAAGCCGGACGTCGACCACATCGAGGGCCTGTCGCCGGCGATCTCGATCGAGCAGAAGTCGACCTCGCACAATCCGCGCTCGACCGTCGGCACGATCACCGAGGTCTACGACTACCTGCGCCTGCTGTACGCGCGCGTGGGCCTGCCGCGCTGCCCCGACCACGGCTACCCGCTGGAGGCGCAGACGGTCAGCCAGATGGTCGACCAGGTGCTGGCGCTGTCCGACAGGCCGGAAACCGCCGAGCAGCGCTGGATGCTGCTGGCGCCGGTGATCCGCGAGCGCAAGGGCGAGCATGCGCAGGTGTTCGAACAGTTGCGGGCGCAGGGCTTCGTCCGCGTGCGCGTGGACGGCACGCTTCACGAGATAGACGCGGTGCCGCCGCTGGCGCTGCGGCAGAAGCACACCATCGAGGCGGTGATCGACCGCTTCAAGCCGCGCGCCGACCTGAAGCAGCGCCTGTCGGAAAGCTTCGAGACCGCGCTGAAGCTGGGCGACGGCATGGCCGCGGTGCAGTCGCTGGACCAGGCGGACGCCGCGCCGATGCTGTTCTCGTCGAAATACAGCTGCCCGGTCTGCGACTACTCGCTGCCCGAGCTGGAACCGCGGCTGTTTTCGTTCAACTCGCCGGTCGGCGCCTGCCCGGAATGCGATGGCCTGGGCGTGGCCCAGTTCTTCGACCCGGCACGGGTGGTCGTGCATCCGGAACTGTCGCTGGCCGCCGGCGCGGTGCGCGGCTGGGACCGACGCAACGCCTACTACTTCCAGCTGATCGTTTCGCTGGCCAAGCACTACCGGTTCGACGTGGACACGCCGTGGCAGGCACTGCCCGAAAACGTGCGCAACGCCGTGCTGTACGGCAGCGACGGCGAGCCGATCACCTTCAACTACATCACCGATTCCGGTGGACGCGTGCAGCGCAAGCACAAGTTCGAAGGCATCGTGCCGAACCTCGAACGCCGCTACAAGGAAACCGAATCGCCGGCGGTGCGCGAGGAACTGGCCAAGTACATCAGCGAACGTCCCTGCCCCGACTGCGGCGGCGCGCGTCTGAACAAGTCGGCGCGCAACGTGTTCGTCGCCGACCGGCCGCTGCCGGAACTGGTGGTGCTGCCGATCGACGACGCGCTGAAGTTCTTCCGTGAACTGTCGCTGCCGGGCTGGCGCGGCGAGATCGCGGCCAAGATCGTCAAGGAAATCGCCGAGCGCCTCGGCTTCCTGGTCGACGTCGGCCTTGATTACCTGACGCTGGAGCGCAAGGCCGACACGCTGTCCGGCGGCGAGGCGCAGCGCATCCGCCTGGCTTCGCAGATCGGCGCGGGGCTGGTCGGGGTGATGTACGTGCTGGACGAGCCGAGCATCGGCCTGCACCAGCGCGACAACGAGCGCCTGCTCGGCACGCTGACCCGGCTGCGCGACCTCGGCAACACGGTGATCGTGGTCGAACACGACGAGGACGCGATCCGCGCCGCCGACCACATCCTCGACATCGGCCCCGGCGCCGGCGTGCACGGCGGCGAGATCGTCGGCGAAGGCTCGCTGCAGGACCTGATGAAATCGCCGCGCTCGCTGACCGGCGAATACCTGTCCGGCAAGCGTCGCATCGAGGTGCCGAAGGCGCGGCACAAGGCCAACCCGAAGATGACCCTGCACCTGCACGGCGCCAGCGGCAACAACCTGAAGGACGTCGACCTGGACATCGCCGCCGGGCTGTTCACCTGCGTCACCGGCGTGTCCGGCTCGGGCAAGTCGACGCTGATCAACGACACGCTGTATGCGCTGGCCGCGAACGAAATCAACGGCGCTTCGCACACGCCCGCGCCGTATCGCGACGTGGCCGGGCTGGACCTGTTCGACAAGGTCGTGGACATCGACCAGTCGCCGATCGGGCGCACGCCGCGCAGCAACCCGGCCACGTACACCGGCCTGTTCACCCCGCTGCGCGAGCTGTTCGCGCAGGTGCCCGAGGCGCGCGCGCGCGGCTACTCGCCGGGCCGTTTCAGCTTCAACGTGCGCGGCGGCCGCTGCGAGGCCTGCCAGGGCGACGGCCTGATCAAGGTCGAGATGCATTTCCTGCCGGACGTGTACGTGCCCTGCGACGTCTGCCACGGCAAGCGCTACAACCGCGAGACGCTGGAAATCCTCTACAAGGGCTACAACATCAACGACGTGCTGGAAATGACCGTCGAGGACGCGTTGCGGCTGTTCGAACCGGTACCGGCGCTGGCGCGCAAACTGGAAACGCTGGTGGACGTCGGCCTGAGCTACATCAAGCTGGGCCAGAGCGCGACCACCCTGTCCGGCGGCGAGGCGCAGCGCGTGAAGCTGTCGAAGGAACTGTCGCGCCGCGATACCGGGCGCACCCTGTACATCCTCGACGAACCGACCACCGGCCTGCACTTCCACGACATCGAGGCGCTGCTGGGCGTGCTGCACAAGCTGCGCGACGACGGCAACACCATCGTGGTGATCGAACACAACCTGGACGTGATCAAGACCGCCGACTGGGTCGTGGACCTGGGCCCGGAAGGCGGCCACCGCGGCGGCCAGATCATCGCCACCGGCACGCCGGAGCAGATCGCGGCGAACCCGAATTCGCACACCGGGCGCTTTCTCGCCCCGCTGCTGCCGGCGTCGGTCGCCAGCAAGGCGAGCAAGCCCGCCGCCGTCGCCCGGCCCGACGTGTTGCCGCCGCGCAAGTCGGCTGCAAAGAAGACCCCCACGAAGAAGAAGGCCGCCGTCTGATGAGTACCGCAACCGACGCCGCACCCGAGCCGTTTTTCCGCATGCCGCTGCAACTGCGCTGGAGCGACCTGGACGCATTCGACCACGTCAACAACTCGCGCTATCTCACCTTCCTCGAGGAAGCGCGCATTCGCTGGTTCGATTCCATAGGCGAACAGTGGGTGACCGACGAATTCGCCCCGGTCGTCGCCTCGGTGCAGCTGAATTACCGTATGCCAATCCCGTACCCGGCCGACGTGGTGGTGGAACTGTACGTCGACCGCCTCGGCGGCAGCAGCGTGACCATCGGCCACCGGATCGTCAGCGCCGACGGCGCGACGCTGTACAACGACGGCCACGTGGTCGCGGTGTGGATCGACCGTCGGACCGGCAAGGCGCGGCCGCTACCGGAGTCGGTGCGCAAGGCTTGCGAGACCTGAGTCGACCGGCCGCGCGTGAACCCTCGCGTTTCCATGTAAGAGCGCACTCGGGCGCGACCGGGAACCAGACGACTCGCAAAAGATCCGCACGCACCACTGCAGGGTCGCGCCCAAGTGCGCTCCTACGGTACTGCCTTCCTTGCCGCCAATTCGCCCGAAACCTCGCGCCCGTCCTTCAGCCTGAAGGTCACGGCAACCTTGTCGCCTTCCTTCGGCGGTGCAATCGGGCGCATCAGCATCAGGTGCAGGCCGCCGGGCGCCAGCGTGGCGCTCGACTTCGGCGCAACGGGAAGCTCGGACAGTTCGCGCATCCGGTTGACGCCATCGACCACGCGGCTCTCGTGGATGGACACCTCGCCGAAAGCCGCGCTGCGGACCGAGACCACCACGACCGGCCGCGGGCATGGATTTTCGATACGGCCGAAGCCGGCCATCACCGGCATCGCCACCGGACCCAGGCGCACCCAACCGCCCTTCAGCGCCGGCACGCACTGCCCCGCCGACGCGCCGAACGGAACCGCGGCAACGAGTGCGACCAGGAGGGTGAGGAAGCGCGCATTCATTGACCTATGATAACGACCGGAACCGATGGAGTACTGAATGAACGCACTGGTCGAAACCTTCCAGCACGGCGACATCCGCGAGATCCGCATGGCGCGCCCGCCGGTCAACGCGCTGGACACCGCGCTTTGCCGCGCGCTGATCGATGCGCTGGCCGCGGCGACAAGCGACGACGTGCGCGGCATCGTGCTGTCGGGCGGCGAGCGCGTGTTTTCCGGCGGGATGGACGTGCCGTTCCTGATCTCGCTCGGCGACGACCGGGCCGCCCTGCTCGACTGCTGGAACGCGTTCTTCGGCGTGGCCCGTGCGCTGGCCGGATCGCGCGTGCCGGTCGCCGCCGCGATCACCGGCGCCGCGCCGGCGGGCGGCTGCGTGATGGCGCTGTGCTGCGACTACCGGGTGATGGCGCGCAGCGACGATCCGACCAAGCCGTTCTTGATCGGGCTGAACGAAACCCAGGTGGGCCTGGTCGCGCCCGACGGCATCCAGCAGCTGATGCGTCGCGTGATCGGCCTGCACCGTGCCGAACGGCTGCTGGTCGCCGGCGCGCTAATTCCGGCCGAACATGCGTTCGAAATCGGCCTGGTCGATGAGCTGGCCGACTCGGGCGAAGCGGCGGCGCGCGCGCGCGCTTGGCTGCAATCGCTGTTGAACCTGCCCCGCCAGCCGATGCTGCAGACCCGCATGCTGGCGCGCGCCGACGTGGTCGAGGCGCTCCAGCCCGACAACATCCGGCTGGATCGTTTCGTCGATGGCTGGTATTCGCCGGACGCGCAGGCGGCGCTGCAGGCGATGGTCGCGCGGCTGAAGAAGTAATTCCGTATCGGTTTCGCCCTCCCCCTTGCGCGAAGCGCAGGGAGAAAGGAATCAGCCTCTCGCCACCGGCCTCGACGGATCGGTGATCCAGCCGCTCCACGAACCCGCATACACCCGCGCGCCGTGCAGGCCGGCGTGTTCCAGCGCCAGCAGCAGGTGGCAGGCAGTGACGCCCGAGCCGCACATCAGTACCGTTTCGGCCGGTGCGCGATCGCCCAGCAGCGCGGTGAGTTCCGCACGCAATTCCCGCTGCGGCTTGAACCCGCCGTCGCGCAGGTTCGAGGCGAACGGGCGATTCAACGCACCGGGTACGTGCCCGGCGACCGGATCGATCGGCTCGACCTCGCCGCGAAAGCGCTCCGGCGCGCGCGCATCGACCAACCAGCCGCTGTCTTCGCCGAGGCGCTCGCGCACTGCATCGGCATCGACGACGTGCGCTTTGTCGAAGCGCGCGGGATACGGCGCCTGTTCCGGCCAGGTCCGCACTTCCGCCGTTTCCGGCAGGCCGGCCGCGCGCCACGCGGACAGGCCCCCATCGAGGACTGCGACGCGTTCGTGGCCCAGCAGTTTCAACAACCACCACAGGCGCGCCGCGGCCATGCTGCCGTCGCCGGCGTCGTAGACCACGACCTGGTGCCCGGGCGCGACGCCCCACAGGCCCAGCTTGCGCGCGAACACCTCGTCGTCGGGCAGCGGATGCCTGCCCTGCCCGGCCTTGCTCAGGTCGGAGAGGTCGAGGTTGAGATCGGCGTACTGCGCGCCCGGCAGATGCGATGCGGAATAACCGTGGATTCCGGCGGCCGCGTCGGCCAGCGAGAAGCGCGCGTCGAACAGCCGCAGCTGCGGGTCGTGCAGGTGCGCCGCGAGCGTCGCCGCATCGACCAGCGTGGTCCAGCGCATCGCCGTTGCGTTCATGGCCCCGTCTCCAGTCGCCGGCGCAGGTTGGACAGGATGGCCGCGGTCGCGCCCCAGATGCGCTGGCCGGGCCAGTCGTATTCCAGCACTTCGCGACGCCGTCCCTTGTAGTCGAGTTCGACCCGGCGCAGGTTGCGCGGCTCCATCAGGTAGGCCAGCGGCACTTCGAACACCTCGGCGACTTCGGCCGGATTCGGCCTGGCGATGTAATCGCGGTCGATGACGGCGACCACCGGGGTGACGCGGAAGCCGCTGATCGTGGCGAACGGGTCGAGGAAGCCCAGCGGCTCCACCAGCGACGGCGGCAAGGCGATTTCCTCGCGGCTCTCGCGCAGCGCCGCGGCGACCACGCCGGCATCGAGGCGATCGATGCCGCCACCGGGAAAGCTGACCTGCCCGCCGTGGTGGCGCAGGGCGTCGGTGCGCCGGGTCAGCAGCACCGCGGTGCCGGCCAGGCGTGGCACCAGGCCCACCAGCACCGCGGCCTCGCGCAGGCTGCCGGGCGGCAGCAGGTCGGCCAGTTCGTCATGGTTCCAGCCCTGCCCGCCCGGTATCCGGTCGAGCGGATGCAGCGCGCGCCGCAGCGTTTCGCGCTCGGGCAGCGCGGCGTGCGTGGCGATGCGTTCGCGTTGGGGCAGTACGCGGTCCATCAGGAAGGAACGTTCCTCGTCGCTCATCAACGGCCAGCGGGCGATTTCATCGGTGCTGCGCCGGCATCCTAGGCACCGCCCGTCGCCATCCAGCGTGCACACGCCGATGCAGGGACTGGAAACGGTTCGGGATGCGGTGTTCATCGGATTGGATACCCCGAGGATAGCGCCGGCAGGTTTCCAGCGCCCGAAAAAATGGCCGGAAGCCATTTTTGACATCGCATAGCGATGGCCCGTGGGGTGGCCGCCGTGGATGGCGGCCACAAAACGACTGCGCCGGCACGAGGCCGGCGCAGTCGCAATCGTTCGGCCGGGGCGATTACTGCACGCTGACCAGCTTGACGTCGAACACCACGGCCTGGCCGGGACCGACCGGCGACTGCGGGCCGTTGCCGTAGGCCTTGTCGGCCGGCAGCACCACTTCCCAGCGCGAACCGGCCGGCATCAGCTGCAGCGCCTCGCGCAGGCCGACCAGCGGCACTTCGCTGATCTTGATCGACAGCGGCGGCGGCGCGGCCTGGCCCGGCGGCGGGCTGTAGGTATCGACGAAGGTGCGTCCGTCGATCAGCGAACCGCGGTACTGCAGGGTCACCGAACTGGCCTGGGTCGGCTTGGCGCCGGTGCCGGCTTCCAGCACGCGGTACTGCACGCCGCTGGGCAGCGACTGCACGCCGGCCTTGGCCTTGTTCTGGCTCAGGTAGGCGGTGCTCTTGGCGTTGTTGTCGGCGGCCATCTTGTCGAACTCGGCCTTGGCCTTGGCGGCGCGGTCTTCCTCGCGCTTCTGGAAGGCCTCCAGCGCAGGCTTCAGCTGTTCGGCGGTCAGCGCCGGCTTCTGCTTGGCGTAGGCGTCGCGCAGGCCCTTGACCAGCGATTCGATGTCGACCTGCTCGCCGCGTTCCATCAGGCCTTGCAGGTTGTTGCCGAAGTCGTAGCCGAAGTAGTAGCTCAGCTTGCCTTTCTCGGAGGTGGTGTCCTGGGCTGCCGCAGCGCCGGCGACCAGGGTCAGGGCCAGCAGGCTGGCGGAAAGCAGACGCAACTTCATGGGTGTACCGATTCTCCGGGTTTGTCTAAATGATGAGGGGCGGTCCTTCCGCCCCCGAGCGTTCAGCCAACAGGCACGAACGCGCTAGGATAGCGATTCGCGGGCTTAACGGCCACTGTAGGCCGGGCCTGTGACCGTGTCCGGGCGGCAAAGTTCCGCCTTCACCTTCCATTTTCGAATCCGAACCCGCATGAGCGAATCCCCCGTCCTGTCCGCCGACCAAGGCGCCGTCCGTACCCTGACGGTGAATCGCCCCGACAAGCTCAACGCGCTGAACGCCGCCACCCTGGACGCCCTGCTGGCGGCCTTCGACGACGCCGCCGCCGAGCCCGGGGTGCGCGTGGTGGTGCTGACCGGGGCCGGGCCGAAGGCCTTCGTGGCCGGGGCCGACATCGCCGAAATGTCCGCCCTGCGCCCGGCCGAGGCGCGCGATTTCTCCCAGCGCGGGCAGCGGCTGATGCGCCGGATCGAAACCCTGCCCAAGCCGGTGCTGGCGAAGGTCAACGGCTTCGCCCTCGGCGGCGGGCTGGAACTGGCGATGGCCTGCCACCTGCGCATCGCCGCAGACACCGCCAGGGTCGGCCAGCCGGAAATCGGCCTGGGTCTCATCCCGGGCTTCGGCGGCACCCAGCGCCTGCTGCGGCTGGCCGGACGCGCGGCCACGCTGGAACTGTGCCTGCTCGGCGCACCCGTCGACGCCGCCCGCGCCCAGCAGTTGGGCATCGTCAACCGGGTGGTGCCGGCAGCCGACCTCGACGCCGAAACCGAGAAGCTGGCGGCGCAACTGGCGAACGCCGCGCCGCTGGCGCTGCGCGGCATCCTCGACGCGGTCAACGTCGGCGGCGAATGCGGGATCGAGGAAGGCCTGCAGTACGAAACCGCGCAGTTCGGCCTGATGTTCTCGACCGATGACATGCGCGAAGGCACGCAGGCGTTCCTGGAACGGCGCAAGCCTGCGTTCACCGGTCGCTGATGCAGACGCCGGGCATCCATGACTGTGCCGGGGCCGCACGGCTGGCCGCGCTGTTGGCCACCGATGACGTCAATGCCGCCCTCGATGCGGGGCTGATGGACTTCATTCCCTGCCCCGGCTGCGATGCCGCAGCCGCGGCCCGCATCGACGCCGCGAAGCAGAAGCTGGCGGATGCCTGGGCGGCGCGCGCGCGCTACCGCGTGCGCAATGCGCGGCTGGCGCGCGTGGCCGCCGAACGCGAAGCGCGGCGCGCGCCGGTGGTGGTCGAGAAGAAACCGACCTTGCCGCCCGCGGCCGCCGCCGCGCTGGCGCGGGCCAAGGCGAAAGCGGCCGGGAATCGGCCGCAGTGACCGCATCCAGCGGCTCGAACCCGTCTCCGGCAAACAGGAAACCCGTCCGGGGCAAGCCTGCCGAACCACGAACGGGCCCCAAAAAAGTCGCGCAAAAAGCCGCGCCCAGGCGCAGTGGCACGCTGACCCGTGACGAAATCGTCGAACTGTTCACCCGCCTGCGCGAGCTGAACCCGAAGCCGACCACCGAACTGGAATACGCGACGCCCTTCGAACTGCTGGTCGCGGTGATCCTGTCCGCGCAGGCCACGGACGTCGGCGTGAACAAGGCCACGCGGCGGCTGTATCCGGTCGCGAACACGCCGCAGGCGATCCTGGCGCTGGGCGAGGACGGGCTGAAGAAACACATCGCCACCATCGGCCTGTTCAACGCCAAGGCCAAGAACGTCATCGCCGCCTGCCGGATCCTGGTCGAACGGCACGGCGGCGAAGTGCCGCACGACCGCGCCGCGCTGGAAGCCCTGCCCGGGGTCGGCCGCAAGACCGCCAACGTGGTGCTGAACACCGCCTTCGGCGAACCGACCATCGCCGTCGACACGCACATCTTCCGCGTGGCCAACCGCACCGGACTGGCGCCGGGCAAGGACGTCCGCGCGGTCGAGGACAAGTTGCTGAAGGTGGTGCCGGAGGCGTTCAGGCAGGATGCGCATCACTGGCTGATCCTGCACGGCCGCTACGTCTGCAAGGCGCGCAAGCCGGACTGCCCGCACTGCGTGATCCGCGACCTCTGCCGGTTCAAGGACAAGACGCCGGCTTGAGCC
>JBDHQQ010000224.1:0-3197 GCA_039807145.1 Pseudoxanthomonas sp.
TGGCCGAGTCGGCGTCGTAGACGACATCCGCTTCCGGCCGATATTCCCGGGCGCCGGCTTCGCGACTTCCGGCCGGGCACGCGGCGTTCTGGTACGAAACCCCGCCCTTCGCGTCCACGCACTTGCGCAACACGTGCGGCTGCGATTGCGCCAAGGTCGAAGCCGAAAACACGCCAAGCCATAACGCCAACGCGATCCTTTCCATGGCATTCCCCTCCGTGTGCGCGGAATCGTACACCCGAAAAGCTTGGGCAACGAAGTGCGCACCGGGTCCGGCTTGCGCTAGGATGGCTGCGGGAGATGGCATTCCTCCTGTCCCGGTTCGGGGCGAACCGCCTTCCGGCTGATGATGCCTGCCAACCCTTGACCGGGTGTGCAGGCGTGGCCGTTCCTTGGGCGATACTGCGCGACGCATCCGGATGATGGAGATCGCGCGTGTCGTATCTGTCCTTGATTGCAGTCTTCCTCGGCGCCGGCATCGGGGCCGTATGCCGCTGGGCGCTGGGTTTGGCGTTGAACCCGGTGTTTCCGACCATTCCCTTCGGCACGCTGGCCGCCAATCTGATCGGCGGATTCCTGATGGGCGTGCTGCTGGCCCTGTTCGAACAGTTCCAGTCCATCCCGCCGGCGATGCGGCTGCTGCTGACCACCGGCTTCCTGGGCGGGCTGACCACCTTCTCCACCTTTTCCGGCGAAACCGCGACCCTCCTGCTGCGGCAGCAGCATGGCTGGGCCGTGGCCATCGTTCTCGCCCACACGCTCGGCTCGATTGCGGCCACGCTGGCCGGCTACGGGCTGTTCCGCCTGCTCGTCAGATCATGAGGCCCGCGATGAAAGGCACGCACATGAGGCTGTACACCTACGAGAACCGCAAGATCCACGGCAAGCTCGCCTACGAGTGGTTGCTGGAACAGGCGCGCGGCATCGGCATCGCCGGAGGTTCCGCGTTCCGCGCGCTGGCCGGCTACGGCCGCCACGGCGAACTGCACGAATGCATTTCTACGAACTGGCCGGGGAACAACCGGTGCTGGTCGAATTCCTGGTGAGCGATGAACAGGCGGACAGGTTGCTGGCACTGGCCGGCGCCGAACTGCCTGTTTTCTATGCGCGCCTTCCGGCCGAATTCGGGCAGGTCGCGCCGAGTTGAATCGGGAACGGCCCGGCCGTCAGCCGTCGCCTTTTTGCCGCGCGGCGGCGCGGCGCGCGGCGCGCAGTGCGTCGAGTTTTTCCTTCAACTTGATCTCCATGCCCCGCTCCACCGGCTGGTAATAGACGCGCTCGCCCATCGCATCGGGGAACGCGGTCTGGTCCAGCGCGATGCCACCGTCCACGTCGTGGTCGTACTGGTAGCCGGTGCCGTAACCGAGTTCCTTCATCAGCTTGGTCGGCGCGTTGCGCAGGTGCATCGGCACTTCCTGCGTGCCGTATTCGCGCACGTCGCGTTTGGCTGCGCCGAACGCGCGGTAGCCGGCGTTCGACTTGGCCGTGCTGGCGAGGTAGACCACCAGTTGCGCCAGCGCCAGTTCGCCTTCGGGGCTGCCGAGGCGGTCGTAGGTTTCCCAGGCGTCGATCGCCATCTGCAGGGCGCGCGGATCGGCCAGGCCGACGTCCTCGACCGCCATCCGGGTCATTCGCCGCGCCAGGTAGATCGGGTCGCAGCCGCCATCGAGCATCCGCGCCAGCCAGTACAGCGCGGCGTCCGGGTTGGAACTGCGCACCGATTTGTGCAGGGCCGAAATCTGGTCGTAGAACTGCTCGCCGCCCTTGTCGAAGCGGCGGGTGCGGTCGGCCAGCACCTGCGCCAGTGTCTGCTCGGTGATTTCGCCACCCTCGCCCACCGCCAGTTCGGCGGCGATTTCCAGCAGGGTCAGCGCGCGGCGCACGTCGCCGTCGGCGGCACCGGCGATTTCACCCAGCAGCGCGTCGGAAATGCGGACGCCCTGCCCGCCCAGGCCGCGTTCCGCGTCGTCCAGCGCATGCTGCAGGGCGATGCGGATGTCGTCGGCGGAGACGGCTTCCATCACGTGCACGCGGCAGCGCGACAGCAAGGCCGAATTCAATTCGAACGACGGATTTTCGGTGGTCGCGCCGACGAAGATGATCGTGCCGCGCTCGATGTGCGGCAGGAACGCGTCCTGCTGCGCCTTGTTGAAGCGGTGCACCTCGTCGACGAACAGCACGGTATGGCGGCCTTCGGCAAAACGCTGAGCGGCTTCGGCCAGCACCTGGCGCACTTCCGGCAAGCCCGACAGCACCGCGGAGATGGCGCGGAACTCGGCGTCGGCGTATTTCGCCAGCAGCAGGGCCAGCGTGGTCTTGCCGCAGCCGGGCGGACCCCACAGCACCATCGAATGCACGTGGCCCGATTCCACCGCGCGGCGCAGGGCGCTGCCGGGCGCCAGCAAGCGGCGCTGGCCGACCATTTCGTCCAGCGTGCGCGGGCGAATGCGCTCGGCCAGCGGCCGCATCGCGCTGCGATCGACGGTCAGCAGGTCGGATTCCGGAATCAATGGAGACTTGGGTTTGGCCACCGGCGCATTCTAGCGTCGCGGGTCGCGCCCGATGAGACGCCCTCGCCTGTCGTGAGGCTGTGTGCCTCAGCGTTCGCCGACGACATCGACGTCCTTGCCGGGCACGTATTTGAACGTGCCGCCGGCGAACGACGGATTGCGTTTCCAGCCGCTGAAGCTGATCTCGGTGCGCTGGCCGACTGCGTCGATCACTTCCATTTTCGCCAGGCCGGCGTTACCGAAACCCAGCTTCGCGCTCTGGAAGCCGGCGTCGCCCTGCGATTTCGGCGTCAGCAGCAGCCATTGCAGGCCGGCGTCGGCGGCGGCTTCGCTGACGTTGAAGCGCGCATCCAGCGTGGCCGGCTCGAACAGCGCGGCCAGCGGGCTGTTCTGCTCCTCCGCGCCCTGGTCGCGGACCGTGGCCTGCTGCAGGTCGGGTTCGTAGATCCACACCTTGCGGCCGTCGGCGACGATCAGCTGCTCGTAGGGGTTGCGGTACTCCCAGCGGAACAGCTTGGGTGCGGACAGCGCGACGCGCCCGCTGCTGCTTTCCTTCAGCTTGCCGCCGCGGTCGTAGACCTGCTGGGTGAACTGCCCGTCCAGACCTTTCAGGCCAGTGGTGAACGACTTCAGTTCGTCGCGCGCGCCGGCGCTGGCATGGCCTGCGAGCAAGGCGGTGGCGAGAAC
>JBDHQQ010000225.1:0-3195 GCA_039807145.1 Pseudoxanthomonas sp.
GTACCTGAGCAGCCATGGCCTGGACGACAGCAGCTTCTACCTGCACACCGGCCCGGACCAGGAGGACTACCTGACGCCGGAGGACCTGGCGCAGCTGCTGGAAGACGCGGGCATCGGCAACGCGGTGATCGTGGTCTCGGCCTGCTATTCGGGGGGCTTCGTGCCGGTGCTGAAGGCTGCCAACCGCATGCTCGTCACCGCCGCGCGCAGCGACCGCCCGTCCTTCGGCTGCGGCAACACCGACAGCGCCACCTGGTTCGGTCGCGCGTTCCTGGTCGAGGCGCTGAACGCCACCGACGACTTCGCCGCCGCCTTCGGCATGGCCCGCGACAGCGTTCGCCGCCGCGAGAAGCAGGAAGGCGAGCTGCCATCGCATCCCCAGTTCGCCGCCGGCAAGGCGATCGCGCCGGTGCTCGCGCGCTGGCGCGCCGGGCTGCCGGCAAGTGCGCCGGTACCCTACCCGTTCGTGCACGCGCCGTCGGCCGGCGGTGATACGGCGTCGGCCGGCAACAGGTCGCGCTAGACAGCCGGCAAGTGACGCCGGATCAGTGCGGCTGCGCCGGGCCCGGCGCCTGCAGGCGCATGCCCTCCACCGCTTCCTCTTGCGCCCGCGCGGGGGCTACGGCTTCCGGCGCGATGGCGCGCGCGCGATCGCGCGGCTCCAGCAGGGTGATGGCGTGGGCCAGGACGGCGGTCATGCTGCCGGCGGGGTCGCCACGCGCCACGCGGTGGCCGCTGCTGCGCGGCTGCTCGGCGGCGGTTTGCAGGGGCAGCTCCGCCACCGTGCCGCGCACCGTGACGCGGTCGCCGGTGCGCACCAGCGAACCGAGCCGCAGCGTGTATTCGGCTTCCGCCGGCAGGTTGATGCTGGTGTCGTAGCCCTGGTCCATCACGAACAGCGCGTCGGAGGTCGTCGGATCGCCGTCGCCTTCGTCCTGCACGAACCAGCCCACCACCCGGCCGCGGTTGCCCTCGCCCAGCGTCTCGCCCATGGCCTGGGCGACGTCGTCGCCGTCGCCCATCAGGCTGCGCACGACCACGGCCTCGATGACCACATCCTGCCCGGAAAGCGGGCTGGCGGGCCCTCCCCCTTGCACCCGGCCGATCAGCACGCGGTCGGCATCCATCGGTTCGGCCGTTCCCTGCGCGCCTTCCAGCGCGGGCAGGCGGCAGGCACCGAGCGCCAGGACAAGCAGGACGGGCGCGAGGGTACGGAGCGTGGGCATGCAAGGGATCGCCGTTCGGGGGAGCCGCAGTGTAGCGGCCGCCCTGCGCTACGATGCCGGCACATGCTCCCGGGGAAAACGCCATGACCGTCCTGCGCGCCGGCCTGCTCGCCGCCCTGCTTCTGTCCGCCCTGCCGATGGCCGCGCACGCGGTGGAGCCGCCGGCGTACGACGCGGCGCTGGCAGCCCGGTTCGGCGCCGACGAGCGCGGCATGCGCGCCTACGTGCTGGTCATCCTCAAGACCGGGCCGAAACGCATGCCGGCCGGACCGGAGCGCGATGCGATGTTCCGTGGCCACTTCGCCAACATGCAGCGGCTGTCCGACGAGGGCAAGCTGGTGCTGGCCGGCCCGCTGGACGGCGTGGACGGCTGGCGCGGACTGTTCGTCTTCGCCGTGGCCGACATCGAGGAAGCGCGCCGGCTCGCCGCGACCGACCCGGTGCTGGTCAACGGCGAGATGGTGGCCGAATACCACGCCTATTACGGCAGCGCCGCGTTGATCGGCCTGCCCGACGTACACAGGCGGCTGCAGCGCCCGCAGCCCTGAGCCCCGCGCTCAGGGGCTCGCATCCTGCAGATGGTAGGTCGTGCGGCTGCGGTACTCGCGGCCGTTGAGCGTGGTGCGTACCTCGACCGTGTGTTCGCCCACCTCCAGCCGGGTCGGCAACGCCGCGCGCCACAGGTGCGTGGACGGCGTGGCTTCGGGCGAGCGGTCATAGCCGCGCAGGCTGTCGGACTGGTCGTCGGCCACGTTCTCGGCCAGCAGCCGTGGGTCGGGCTGCTCGACGCGTTTCATCGGCTGCCAGTCGCCGCCATCGACGCGGAATTCCACCGGCAGGCCGTCATGGCCCATGTAGACGTTGGCGTACACGCCCCACGCCGGATACGCGCCGCGGCGCAGCACCTTGGGCGCATGCAGCGCGATCTGCTCGTCCTCGGGCGCGCGCGCGACCCGGTACTCCACGCTGTAGCGGCCCTGCGGCTGCACGTTGAGCAGACCGTAGCCATTGGGCGTGCCATCGGACATGGTGGTGTCGGGGATGCCCTGCGCGTCCTTCACTCCCGACCAGAACGCACCGCAGGCGGCGCCCACGTTGTACTCGTGCAGCGGGCGCGTACCCTTCCAGCCCTGCGCCGCGCTCCAGAACACCTGGCGCTGGTTGTGGGTGTGGCCGCTGAGCACCAGCGGGTGCGGCACCTGCTCCAGCAACGCGAACAGGCGCGCGCGGTCCGCGGCGCGGAACGCGTGGTCGAACAGCGGAATATGCAGCCCCAGCACCACCAGCCGGTCCTTGGGCACGGTCGGCAGGTAGCGCTCGAGGAAAGCGAACTGGTCCTCGCGCAGGCCGCCGACATATGCCGGCTTCTGCCCCGGCTGGGCGACCACGTCGTCCAGGCCGATGAACACCATCGACGGCTCTTCCCAGGCATGGGTATCCGGGCCGAGCTGGCGGTGGAAGCTGTCCAGCGACGCGGCATCGCTGCGCGCGCCCAGGTCCATGTCGTGGTTGCCCGGCACGTGCAGCCACGGCACCCCGAGCGAGGTCACCGCCTTGACCAGCAACGGGTACAGCGCCGGATCGTCGTTGCTGATGTCGCCCAGGGTCATGCCCAGCCGCGCTGAGTGACGGCCGCGCAGCGGCGCGACGATGTCGCGCTCGAAGTAGTCCACGTCCAGCGCGCTGGAAGTCTGGCTGTCGGCCATCACCAGCGCCTGGAAGCTGGCCGGCGCGTCCGGCTGCGGCACCAGCGCGAACGGCCGGCACTGCCCGCCTTCGGTCTCGCCCGCGCGTGGGCGCCAGATGTCCGGCAGGCCATCGGCACGCGCCGCGGCGCGGCGGCCCGCGGGCTTGATGACGAACACCGTGGGCTGCGCCGAATCCGGCAGGCGGTAGCGGCCGTCGCGGCCGGTGAGCGCGATGTGCTCGCCGTCGGACACGCGGATGCCCGGCAGCGGCTGTTCGCCGG
>JBDHQQ010000226.1:0-3143 GCA_039807145.1 Pseudoxanthomonas sp.
GCGGCGGCGACAGGGTGGTTCGGCGCCTGGGGTCTGCTGCCGCTGCTGTGGCTGCCGTGGGCCGCATTCAGGGCGCGGCGGCGCGTGCGACACATGGGCTGGTCGGCGGACGAACGGATGGTCGCCGTGCGCGGCGGCTGGTGGACGCGTTGGTGGCGCTTCGCCGAGATCGACAAGCTGCAGGCGTTGCGGCTGGAGCGCGGACCGCTGGATCGCCGCTGCGGCACCGCCGCGCTGTGGCTGGACACGGCCGGCGCCAATGCCACCACTGCGCCGCCGCTGCGCCTGCAGTTCGTGCCGCTGGCCGAAGCGCAGGCGCTGTACGCCGAACTGTCGCGCACACTGGCGCGGCGCCGGCTGCGCTGGTAATCGTTCCGTAGGGTGGGCACGCTTTCTGTGCCCACCGTCATGAGAGTGCGGGGCGCGGTGGGCACGAAAAACGTGCCCACCCTACATCAGCTCGCGGTTACCGCCCCCAGTAGCCGATGCGCCTGCGAATCTTCAGCTTGCGCCAGAAATTGAACGGCTTGCGCCTGCGGTTGCGCGCGCCATTGGCGATGAAATCGTCGATGACCTGCAGGATGCGCTCGCTGGAGCGCCCGTCGTGGTAAGGATGGATCGCGTCGGCGTACTCGCGGATCGCCGCCATCAGTTCCGGCGGCCGCGCCAGCGCGCGGCGGATCGCCGGTTCGAACTGCGCCGGATCGTCGATGTCGATCAACTGCGGGCCGGGGCGGCGATTCTTGAAGGTGACCACCGGCTTGCGGGTCAGCAGGAACTCGTTGAGCGCGGACGAGGTGTCCGAACACATCATGTCGGCCTCGCCGAACAGTTCGAGGATGTTGTCGTTGTCGGCGAAGCGCAGGTACTCGTTTTCCAGCGCACGGAATTTCGCCGTCGTCTCGGGGTTCATCTTCGGATGGAAGGTGACGACCCAGCGCAGATCTCCATTGCGCGACAGCCGCTTCACTTCCTCGTACAGCGTCTCGGCCGCGCTCCACGACGGCGAGAAGGTCGAGTGGTACAGGATCGTCGGCGGGTCGCCGACCGGGCGCGGCTCGCCACCGAATTCGCCCGCCTTGATGAAAGGATCGACCTTCGGCCAGCCGGTTTCGACCACGCTGAAGTGGCCGGCCTGGTCGGCGATGGCCTGGAACTGCGCGGTATCGCGCGGGCCGGTAGTGCAATACAGGTCGAAGAAGCCGCGGATGTAGATGTGCCGCGGCTTGCCCGCGTCGAAGCCGTGGAAGGTCTCGACCTTCACCCCGGGGAAGAAATGCGGCACCGCGTTGGAGCCGGTGATGATCGCGATGGGGTTCCAGTCGCGCACTTCCTGCGTGGTCGTCAGCAGCTTCTCGCCCGCGACCAGGTCCTCGGCGCCAGGACCGTCGAAGAACCACGCGGCCTCGCCGCCGCGCGCGCGGATCGCATCCTGCAGCGGGCGCAGGATCGCCAGCGCGTAGCGTTCGGAACCGTACAGCAGGTAGTGTTTGGGCATCTGGATTCCGGGTACGACGACGCGCGGCATTGCCCGCGCGGCATTGGCGCGGGATTATTGCACCAACCCGGCGCGACCGCGCCGCCGCATCGCCGGATGGCCGCTTGATCGAATCTACTTCCGCATCCGTGCCGCCGCTGTCGGCCTGCGTGATCGCCTACAACGAAGCCGACCGCATCGGCGACTGCCTGCGTTCGCTGGCGTTCTGCGACGACATCGTCGTGGTCGATTCCGGTTCGACCGACGCGACCCGCGAGATCGCCGAATCGCTGGGCGCGCGCGTGCTGGTGCGCGCCTTCGACGGCTTCCGCAGCCAGAAGGATTTCGCGGTGAAGCAGGCGCGCCACGACTGGGTGCTGTGCCTGGACGCGGACGAACGCATCGGCGACGAACTGCGCATGGCGATAGAAGCGGCGCGCGTGCGTGGCTTTGCCAACGCCGCGGGCTACCGCTTCGCACGGATGTCGCAGTATTTCGGCCGCTTCCTGCGTCATGGCACCGCCTACCCGGATCGCCAATTGCGGTTGTTCGATCGGCGTCGCGGCGGCTGGCGCGGCGACCGCGAGATCCACGAAGCGGTGAGCGTCGATGGCCCGGTCGCCACGCTGGATGGCGACCTGCTGCACTACCCGTTCCGCTCGCTGCTGCAGATGCTGGACAAGAAGCAGGGTTACGCCGCGATGATGGCCGAACACGAGCATGCCCGTGGCAAGCGCGCCTCATTGGCCAAGTTGCTGCTGTCGCCGGGCTGGCGTTTCTTCCGCAGCTACATCGTGCGACGCAGCTTCATGGACGGCGTTCCCGGCCTGCTCGAAGCCTTTGTCAGCGCCAACTACGTGCGACAGAAATCGATGATGCTGTGGCTGCTTCAGCACGGCCAACCTGTCAGGACGCCGCGACAAGACTGATGAACCCGGTCAGTGTCCCGCCGGTCCTGCGTCCGCAGCACAACCGATCGCATCCGCCGCATCGACCAGCCACCAGCTGCGCCGGTTGGCGACGCCGACCGGATGCGCCGTGGCGCGGTCGACACAGGCCGGCAGCGAGGCGTCCTGCACCAGCAGCGTGCGTCCATCCGGATGCGCGCGCAGCCAGGCCAGGCCGCGTTGCCACTGCGTTTCCGGCAACGCCTTGAAGCCGAATTCCTCGACCGGTCCCTGCGCCTGCAGCAGTTGCTGTTCGCGCCAGTCGACCAGGCCGATGACGGTATCCGGCCCGGCCAGATCGCGCGCCTGTCGCATCAGGCCGCGCGCGGAATTCTCGTCGTCCAGCAGCGGCGCGGCGACCAGGCCGTAGCCCAGCCACAGTACCGCGACCGTCGCCAGGTTCAGCGCCACTGCGCGGCGCGGGCGCAGCCACGCCGCGGCCAGCAATACCAATGCGCCCATCGCGACCAGCGCGATCCACAGCGCGTCATCACCGCCAGCCAGGCCGCGTTCGGCTTCGTACTTCAGTTCGAACTTCGGCTCGCCCAGCACCGCGGCCAGCCCCGCGCCGAACAGGCCCGCGCCCAGCAGCGGCGCGAAACCGAACAGCGCCGCGCGCACCCCGCGCCGCTGCGCCAGCGCCGGCAGCGACGGCGCGGCGGCCAGCGCCAGCATCGGCAGCGCCGGCAGGATGTACATGTCGCGCTTGCCCGGGCGGG
>JBDHQQ010000046.1:0-15950 GCA_039807145.1 Pseudoxanthomonas sp.
GCGAAGGCCTTCTGGGTGACGAAGCGGGTCTGCGGCATCGGTCCGTCCATCGCGTCGACCAGCAACAGCACCGAATCGACCATCGACAGCACGCGCTCGACCTCGCCGCCGAAGTCGGCGTGGCCGGGGGTGTCGACGATGTTGATGCGGTTGCCGTTCCACTTGATCGCGGTGTTCTTGGCCAGGATGGTGATGCCGCGTTCCTTTTCCTGGTCGTTGCTGTCCATCACCCGCTCGGCCAGCACGGTGCGTTCGTCGAAGGTGCCCGACTGCTTCAGCAGGCAGTCGACGAGGGTGGTCTTGCCATGGTCGACGTGGGCGACGATGGCGATGTTGCGGAGGTTCTGGAGGGACATGGGAAAGGACGCGGGCGTGCCGCGCCGGCAGGCAGTGGGGAATGGGGCGTATTATAACCGGCTGGGTCCGCAAGCCGGGCCTTTTCCCCCTGAATACGGAGCGAACATGTCCCTGACCGCCACCTTCAATACCGCGCGCGGCCCGATCAAGGTCGAACTGCTAGCCGACAAGGCCCCGCTGACCGTGGCCAACTTCGTCAACCTGGCCCAGCGCGGCTTCTACGACGGGCTGAGCTTCCACCGGGTCATCTCCGATTTCATGATCCAGGGCGGCTGCCCGGAGGGCTCCGGCCGCGGCGGCCCGGGCTACCGCTTCGAGGACGAGACCAACAACGGCGTGCCGCACGAGCGCGGCGTGCTGTCGATGGCCAACGCCGGCCCCAACACCAACGGCAGCCAGTTTTTCATCACCCACGTCAAGACCGACTGGCTGGACGGCCGCCACACGGTGTTCGGCAAGGTCGTCGAAGGCCTGGACGTGGTCGATGCGGTCCGGCAGGGCGACCTGATCGAATCGGTGTCCATCGAGGGCGACGCCGCGCCGGTGCTGGCCGCCAAGGCCGACCGCGTGTCCGAGTGGAATCGCATCCTGGGCGCGTGATCCGCGGCGCGGGGTAAAATCCGCAGGCTGCTCCCCCCGTATCCAGGGCGCCCCTGCGCCCGTCCCCACACTGGAGAAACAGATGAAAGCTCCCGTTCGTGTTGCCGTGACCGGCGCCGCCGGCCAGATCGGCTATTCGCTGCTGTTCCGCATCGCCTCCGGCGAAATGCTGGGCAAGGACCAGCCGGTGATCCTGCAGTTGCTGGAACTGCCGATCGACAAGGCCCAGGCCGCGCTGAAGGGCGTGATGATGGAACTGGAGGACTGCGCGTTCCCGCTGCTGGCCGGCATGGTCGGCACCGACGACGCCGAAGTCGCGTTCAAGGACGCCGACATCGCCCTGCTGGTCGGCGCCCGCCCGCGCGGCCCGGGCATGGAGCGCAAGGACCTGCTGCTGGAGAACGCCAAGATCTTCACCGCCCAGGGCGCCGCGCTGAACAAGGTCGCCAGCCGCGACGTCAAGGTGCTGGTGGTCGGCAACCCGGCCAACACCAATGCCTACATCGCGATGAAGTCAGCCCCCGACCTGTCGGCGAAGAACTTCACCGCGATGCTGCGCCTGGACCACAACCGCGCGCTGAGCCAGCTCGCCACCAAGGCCGGCGTCGCGGTCGGCGACATCGAGAAGCTGATCGTCTGGGGCAACCACAGTCCGACCATGTACCCCGACTACCGCTTCGCCACCGCCGGCGGCGTGTCGCTGAAGGACAGGATCGGCGACGCCGACTGGAACGCCAACACGTTCATCCCGCAGGTCGGCAAGCGCGGCGCCGCGATCATCGAGGCGCGCGGGCTGTCGTCGGCCGCCTCGGCCGCCAACGCCGCCATCGACCACATCCGCGACTGGGTGCTGGGCAGCAACGGCAAGTGGGTGACCATGGGCGTGCCGTCCGACGGCAGTTACGGCATCCCGGAAGGCGTGCTGTACGGCGTGCCGGTGACCACAGCCAACGGCGAATACACCCGCGTCGAAGGCCTGCCGATCGACGACTTCAGCCGCGCCGCGATGGACAAGACCCTGGCCGAGCTGGAAGAGGAACGCGCCGGCGTGGCGCACCTGCTCTGACCTTTCGCCAAGCGCGGCGCGACACATGCGAGGCGGCCTTCTGGCCGCCTCGTTTCGTTTCCATCCGGCGTACGCCCATGCCGCCAATGCAGGCCATGACCGATGGCACATGGGGCGGCTTCATCTCGAAATCCGCCATCGTCGCGTGTTACGTTCCCGCGATCTCAATGTGGGCGGGGAAAGTCATGGGCAGGACGTGGGGATTGCTGGGGTTGTCGGTGCTGGTGGGCGGGGCTTTCGCTTTTCCGGCGCAAGCCGCCGACAGCGGATACAAGCGGCCACCGGAACCCTTGCTGGGCGTGTTGCGCGCGCCGCTCAATCCCAGCCCGGCCATCGATCCGACCGGTACCCGGGCCCTGCTGGTGCGGCAGTCGCAATATCCGCCGGTGCAGCGTGTCGCCGAGCCGTACCTGAAGCTGGCCGGCGTGCGCATCGAACCACGCAACCGCAGCCGCCACGACCGTTCCAACGGCTATGGCATCCGCACGTGCCTGGAGGACTTCGGCCTGCTCGACCTGGCCAGTGGCGCGCAGACGCCGGTGCCGTTGCCGGCCGGCGCCTGCCCGGGCATGCCGGCATGGTCGCCGGACGGGACGCGCTTCGTTTTCGATAACACCACCGACGATGGCGTCGAACTGTGGGTAGGAGATGCCGCCAGTGGCAGCGTGCGGCGGATCGAAGGCGTGCAGCTCAACACCATCCTCGGCAGCGAAGTGCAGTGGCTGGGCGCCCGTCCTGCACTGCTGGTCAAGCAGGTGCCGCAGGGCCTGGGCCCTGCGCCGCAACGGGCGGCGGTGCCGCCGGGGCCGGAAATCAAGGAGGCCATCGCCGGCAAGGGCGAGAGCAGCACCTACGAAGCACGGGACACCCTGTCCAGTCCCGAAGACGAAACCCTGTTCGACTATTACGCCACCGCGCAGCTTGCCACGGTGGATGTCGTGTCCGGCGCTGTCGCGACGATCGGCAAGCCGGCAGTGATCGGCGAGGTCGATGCCGCGCCGGATGGTCGCCACGTGCTGGTGGAAACGCTCAAGCGCCCGTATTCCTACGTCACCACCTGGAACCGTTTCGCCCGCGACGTGGACGTGCTGGACCTGGCCGATGGCCGCGTGCGCAACGTGGCCAAGCTGCCGGTCGCCGACCGCGTGCCGGTGCGCGGCGTGCCGACCGGGCCGCGCAGCCACGGCTGGCGCGCCAACCAGCCGGCTACGCTGGTCTGGGCGGAGGCGCTGGATGGCGGCGACTGGAAGAATGAAGTGCCGGCGCGCGACCGGGTGGTGATGCAGGCGGCGCCGTTCACGACCCGGCCCATCGAAATCGCCCGGTTGAAGCAGCGCTATGCAGGCCTCGCCTGGTTCGCCGACGGTGGGCGTGCGCTGGCCTACGAATACGACGCCAACCGCAACTGGCAAACCACGACGCTGCTGGACGTCGATCAGCCCGGTCGTCCGGGCCGCGTGTTGTGGGACCTGTCCAGCGAGGAGCTCTACGCCGATCCCGGCAACCCGCAGTATCGGCGGCTGGCGAATGGATCTGCCGTGCTGCGCGAGGAGGGCGGTGCGCTGTTCCTGTCCGGCAGGGGGGCTTCGCCGCAGGGCGACCGTCCGTTCCTCGACCGCTACGACATCGCCACCGGCAAGACCGAACGGCTGTTCCGCAGCGATGCCGCGTCTTACGAAAGTTTCGTCGGTTTCGCCGGCGGCGACACCTCGAAATTGCTGACCTGGTTCCAGTCGCCGAACGATCCACCGAACCTCTACCTGCGCACGCTCGGCGATGCGGTCGCGGATGCGCCGACCGGCGAGGCGGCGAGGGAGTCCGCCCGCAGCGCGGTGACGACATTCCCCGATCCAACCCCGCTCGTGCGGCAGGTGAAGAAGCGGCTGGTGACCTACAAGCGCAAGGATGGCGTGGATCTTTCGTTCACCCTGTACACGCCGCCCGGCTACCGGGAAGGTACGCGGGTGCCGGCAGTCCTCTACGCCTATCCGGCCGATTACGCCGATCCGTCCAAGGCTGGCCAGGTCAGCGGATCGGAACAGACTTTCACCCGGCTCAGCAACTATCGCCTGCTGTTGCTGGCGGGTTACGCGATCATCGACAACGCTTCGTTCCCGATCGTCGGCGATCCGCGCACCGCCTACGACACTTACCTGGAGCAACTGGTCGCCGATGCGCAAGCCGCGGTCGACAAGGCGGTGGAACTGGGCGTGGTCGATCGCGACCGCATCGGCGTCACCGGCCACAGCCATGGCGCACTGATGACCGCCAACCTGCTGGCCCACACCGACCTGTTCCGCGCTGGTGTCGCTTCCAGTGGCGGCTACAACAAGACCCTGACGCCCTTCGGCTTCCAGAACGAACGGCGGTCGTTCTGGGCTGCGCCGAAGGTGTATGACCAGGCGTCTGCTTTTTTCCATGCCGACAAGATCAACGAACCGCTGTTGATCGTGCACGGCAGCGACGATGCCAACCCCGGTACCGAGTCCACCCAGTCGCCGCGCCTGTTCCAGGCCATTCGCGGCAATGGCGGCACCACCCGGTTGGTGATGCTGCCGTTCGAGCCGCACTGGTATGCCGCCAGCGAGTCCAACGAGCATTTCGTCGCGGAGATGCTGGACTGGTTTGATCGCTACGTGAAGAACGCCGGGCCGAAGCCATCGGCCCAGACTGCCGTGCGCTGACTTGTCACCACGGCAATGCAGGAAAAACGCCGGGCTTGCCCGGCGTTTTTTTCATGGCTAAGACCAAGGTCGCAAGGCCTCCGGTTCCGCTTCGGCCTATGCTTGCCGCCGGGCATTGCGGTGTCGGAGGCGGACGTGGGCTACGAGGAAGCATACCGTCGTTCCATCGAGGATCCGGAGGCGTTCTGGGCAGAGGAAGCGTGCGCCATTCACTGGCACAAGCCGCCGCAGAAGATCCTCGACTATTCGAACCCGCCGTTCCGCCAGTGGTTCGTCGGCGGGGAGACCAACCTCTGCTACAACGCGGTGGACCGGCACCTGGCCGAACGCGCCGACCAGCTCGCGCTGGTCGCCATCTCGACCGAGACCGGCGTCACCCGCGAGATCACCTATCGCGAACTGCATCGCGAAGTGAACGCCTTCGCCGCGGTGCTGCGGAAACTCGATGTCGGCCGTGGCGACCGCGTGGTGGTGTACATGCCGAACATGGCCGAAGCGGTGTTCGCGATGCTGGCCTGCGCGCGCATCGGCGCGATCCATTCCGTCGTGTTCGGCGGGTTCGCCGCGCACAATCTGGCCCTGCGCATCGACGATGCGCAGCCGAAGCTGCTGATCGCCGCCGATGCGGGCAGTCGCGGCGGCAAGGTCATCCCGTACAAGCCGCTGGTCGACGAGGCCTGCGCCAAGGCGCAAACGCCGCCGCCGAAGGTGCTGATCGTTTCGCGCGGCCTCGATCCTGCCGGGCCGAGGGTCGCGGGCCGCGACGAGGACTACGCCGCGCTGCGCGCCGAGGTCGGCGATGTCGAGGTGCCGGTCGAATGGCTGGAATCCAACGAACCGAGCTATCTGCTCTATACCTCCGGCACCACCGGCAAGCCGAAAGGCGTGCAGCGCGATGTCGGCGGCTACGCGGTCGCGATGGCGCTGTCGATGCGCACGGTGTTCGACGTGGGCGCGGGGCAGGCGATGTTCTCCACGTCCGACGTCGGCTGGGCGGTGGGCCATTCGTACAATGTGTACGGCCCGCTGCTCGTCGGCGCGACTTCGCTGCTGTACGAAGGCCTGCCGTTCGCGCCAGATGCCGGCATCTGGTGGTCGTTGTGCGAGAAGTACGGCGTGCGCACGATGTTTTCCTCGCCGACCGCGATCCGCGTGCTGAAGAAGCACGATGTGTCGTTCATCCGCGATCACGACCTGTCGCAGTTGCAGTACCTGTTCCTTGCCGGCGAACCGCTGGACGAACCGACCGCGGAATGGATCCACGATGCGCTCGGCAAGCCGATCATCGACAACTACTGGCAGACCGAAACCGGCTGGCCGGCGCTGACCCTGCTGCCGGGGCTGGACATGAAACCGGTGAAGTTCGGCTCGCCGGGGTTCCCGAATCTGGGCTACGCGATGAAGATCATCGACGAAAGCACCGGTGCGGAAGCCGGGCCGGGCGAGAAGGGCGTGCTGGTGATGCAGCCGCCGCTGCCGCCGGGCTGCATGACCACGATCTGGCGCGACGATGCGCGCTTCGTCGCCAGCTACTTCAGCCACTTCAGGGAATTGCTGTACAGCTCGCTGGACTGGGCGATCCGCGACGAGGAGGGCTACACCTACATCCTGGGGCGCACCGATGACGTGATCAACGTCGCCGGTCATCGCCTCGGTACGCGAGAGATCGAGGAGTCGGTGTCGTCGTGCCCGGTGGTCGCCGAAGCGGCGGTGATCGGCGTCAACGACGAACTGAAGGGGCAGGTGCCGGTGGTGTTCGCTACCCTGCGCCAGGCCACCGAGGCCGCCGACGCGCGCGCCGTGGCGGCCGACGGCATGCGCCTCACGGTCGAACGGAACCTGGGCGCAGTGGCGCGGCCGGCGCGCGTGTACATCGTCAACGCGTTGCCGAAGACGCGCTCGGGCAAGCTGCTGCGGCGTTCGCTGCAGGCGCTGGCGCAGGGTGCCGACCCCGGCGACTTGTCCACGCTGGATGATCCGAACGCGCTGGAAGAAGTGAAACTGGCGCTGCGTCGCGGTCCCGAGGCGGGCAGCTAGTCAGAGAGTAAAATGTATGGGCCGCGTAACGGCGCGGCGTTCCGGAGGATTGCATGTCGAACCCGCTGTCACCCGGCGCGAAATTCCGCGCCGCGCTCGCCGCCGAAAAGCCCCTGCAGGTGATCGGCGCGATCAACGCCAACCATGCGCTGTTGGCCAAGCGCGCCGGTTATCGCGCGCTCTACCTGTCCGGCGGCGGTGTCGCCGCGGGTTCGCTGGGCCTGCCCGACCTGGGCATCAATACGCTCGAGGACGTGCTGATCGACGTGCGCCGCATCACCGATGTCTGCGACCTGCCGCTGCTGGTCGACATCGACACCGGCTTCGGCCCCAGCGCGTTCAACATCGAGCGCACGGTGAAGTCGCTGATCAAGGCCGGCGCGGCGGCCTGCCACATCGAGGACCAGGTCGGCGCCAAGCGCTGCGGCCACCGCCCGGGCAAGGAAATCGTGACGGCGGGCGAAATGGCCGATCGGGTCAAGGCGGCGGCCGATGCGAAAACCGATCCGGATTTCTTCCTGATCGCGCGCACCGACGCGATCCAGGTGGAAGGCGTGGATGCGGCGATCGAACGCGCCATCGCCTGCGTCGAAGCCGGCGCCGACGGCATCTTCGCCGAAGCGGCCTACGACTTGCCCACGTACCAGCGCTTCGTCGACGCGGTGAAGGTGCCGGTGCTGGCCAACATCACCGAGTTTGGCAAGACCCCCTTGTTCACCCGCGACGAACTGGCTTCGGTCGGCGTGGCGATCCAGCTGTACCCGCTGTCCGCGTTCCGCGCCGCGAACAAGGCCGCCGAGGCCGTGTACACGGCGATCCGCCGCGACGGCCACCAGCAGAACATGGTCGATTCGATGCAGACGCGCGAGGAACTGTACGACCGCATCGGTTACCACGCCTTCGAGCAGAGGCTCGACGCGTTGTTCGCGAAGAAATGACCGAGCAGGCGCCGGTCGCCTCCGGGCCGAATGGTCGGCCGGCGCGCCGGATCGCGGCTTCCGCCGGATCCGGGCGCCACCGGCACGTTCGGGCGCGGCGCGCTGGCCGCTTCGTCCCTCACAACGCGGGGCCGCGGAACGAGCGGCCATGGCCCGCACAGACCGAATGACAGCACATGATCCAGAACCGGGAGTTGCCATGAGCGAAACCACCACCACCGCCGGCTTCAAGCCGAAGAAGTCCGTCGCCCTGTCCGGCACCGCCGCCGGCAACACCGCGCTGTGCACGGTCGGCCGCACCGGCAACGACCTGGCCTACCGCGGCTACGACATCCTCGACCTGGCCACCAACAGCGAGTTCGAGGAAATCGCCCACCTGCTGGTGCACGGCAAGTTGCCGAACAAGGCCGAGCTGCGCGCCTACAAGGCCAGGCTGAAGTCGCTGCGCGGCATCCCGGCGGCGGTGAAGGGCGCGCTGGAGGAACTGCCGCCGTCGGCGCACCCGATGGACGTGATGCGCACCGGCGTGTCGGTGCTGGGCTGCGTGTTGCCGGAGAAGGACGACCACAACCATCCCGGCGCGCGCGACATCGCCGACAAGCTGATGGCCTCGCTGGGCTCGATGCTGTTGTACTGGTACCACTTCAGCCACAACGGCCGCGTCATCGACGTGGAAACCGACGACGACAGCATCGGTGGCCACTTCCTGCACCTGCTGCACGGCGAGCCGCCGCCGGAGTCGTGGGTGCGGGCGATGCATACCAGCCTGATCCTTTACGCCGAACACGAGTTCAACGCCAGCACCTTCACCTGCCGGGTCATAGCCGGCACCGGCAGCGACATGTACAGCGCGATCTGCGGCGGCATCGGCGCGCTGCGCGGGCCCAAGCACGGCGGCGCCAACGAGGTCGCGTTCGAGGTGCAGAAGCGCTACGAGACGCCCGACGAAGCGGAGGCCGACATCAAGGCCCGGGTCGAGCGCAAGGAAGTGGTGATCGGCTTCGGCCACCCGGTGTACACGGTGTCCGACCCGCGCAACAAGGTGATCAAGGAAGTGGCCCGCGAACTGTCCGTCGAGCAGCAGAACATGAAGATGTACGACATCGCCGAGCGCCTGGAGTCGGTGATGTGGGACATCAAGAAGATGTTCCCGAACCTGGATTGGTTCAGCGCGGTCAGCTACCACATGATGGGCGTGCCCACCGCGATGTTCACCCCGCTGTTCGTGATCTCGCGCACCGCCGGCTGGAGCGCGCACGTGATCGAGCAGCGCATCGACGGCAAGATCATCCGTCCCAGCGCCAACTACACCGGGCCGGAAGACCAGGTCTTCGTGCCGATAGACCGGCGCTGATCGCGGCGCGGGAATGCGGAAAGGCCGCGCATCGCGCGGCCTTTTCCTTTCTTGCGGATCGCTCCGGAGGTCAGTGCAGGCCTTCGGCCTTCAGTGCGGCCTGCACGCCGGCATCGGCGTCCATGCGCTGCCGGAAGGCGGCGAGGTTGGGCAGATTCGAGAGATCCACGCCGATCGCGCCGGCCCAGCGCAGCGTGATGTAGAAGTAGGGATCGGCGAAGCTGCGGAAGCCGGCCAGCCATTCGCGGCCTTGCAGCTGCTGCTCGGCGCTCTCAAGCAGGGCCCGCACGCGCTTGCGCGCGGCCTGTTTCACCGCGTCGTGTTGCGCCGGGTCCTCGACGAAATTGCCGGGTCCGAAGATCGGCTTGAAGGCGGGGTGCAGGTCGGAGTTGACGAAGGCCAGCCAGCGCGCGGCCTCGGCGCGCTGGCGCGGCGAGCCATCCCCGGCCAGGCCGGCCTGGGGAAAACTGTCGGCGATGTAGCCCATGATCGCGGCGTTCTGGGTCAGCACGAAATCGCCGTCGACGATGGTCGGCACCGCGCCGGTCGGATTGATCGCCAGATAGGCGGGCGCCTTCATCTCGGTCGCGGTCAGCACCTGCACTTCGAACGGCTGTCCGGTCCATTGCAGGGCGATGTGATCGGCGGTCGAGCAGGCGCCGGGCTTGGAATACAGTTTCATGCGGGCATGGGTCCGTGCGGGAAGTCGGACGCGATTGTCGCGCCGCCGGCCATGGGCCGGAACCGTGCGCGACGCAACGATCCGTCCCGCGCGGACATCAGCCGCGCGGGCGCAGCTTCTGCACGCGGTAGAAGGTGTGGTCGCCGATGGTCGCCACCTGGTAGGCGTTGCGCCAACTCGGGCTGGCGATGGCATGGGCGGCGAAATGACTGGCGCCGGGCACGATCTCCTTGCGCCGACCGGGCGGCAGCGCCCAGTTGCGCTCCGCACCCAGCGCGACCTTGATCGAGGCCGCCCAGGCGTCGTCGTTCTTCAGCCGGGTGCCGGCCGGCACCAGGCTGGGGGCGAACTGCTTGCGCGCGGTGACCACCTCGCACATCGAATCGCCCCACAGGCCGCTGTCGAGGCGGCGCAGGGCGACTTCGGCCACCGCCTGCTGGCCGCGCACGGTCTGGTCGCGGGCCTCCAGGTACACGGTGGTGGAAAGGCACAGCGAATCGGCGGCCGGCTGCGGCAGTACCTGCGACAGCCAGAGGATCCAGGCCAGTTTCATGGCAACTCCTTGCTCCGTCTTGCCCGCGTCCACGTCTTCTCCCGTGACAAGGCGGGGAAGGCCGTTGGCTGGACGCGTCTGGGGCGTTATGGGGAGGCAGCCTTCACACGGGCTGCCTGTCGACCGGTCGAGCGAATCGGGGGGACCGGTTGGCCTGCCTGAACTGGGGGCGGGCCGGAAAGTGGGCGCACGGTAAGGCCGTGGAACCGAACGGGGGCTGAATCCGCCAGCTTGACTTTCGGCCTAAGTGGCTGATCGGAAATGGAGTTTTTGCTCGAGCCGATGCACTAGAGGCGGGCGGCCAGGCGGCTGCCCTGGTCGATGGCGCGCTTGGCGTCCAGTTCCGCGGCCACGTCGGCGCCGCCGATCAGGTGCGCGGTCTTGCCCACCGCCAGCAGCCCGGCCTGCAGTTCGCGGCGCGGCTCCTGGCCGGCGCAGACGACGACGTGGTCGACCGGCAGGATCTGTTCCGTGCCGTCCACGCGGATGCGCAGGCCGGCGTCGTCGACACCCAGGTATTCCACGCCGCCCAGCATCTTCACCCGCTTGGCCTTCAGCGTGGCCCGGTGCACCCAGCCGCTGGTCTTGCCCAGCCGCGCGCCCGGTTTGCCGGGGCTGCGTTGCAGCAGCCAGACCTCGCGCGCCGGAGGTTCCACGCGGGGTTCGGCCAGGCTGCCGCGGGCCTCGAAGGCCGGGTCCACGCCCCATTCGGCCATCCAGCGGGCCTTGTCGAGGGTAGGCGAATCCTCGACGGTCAGGAATTCGGCCATGTCGAAGCCGATACCGCCGGCGCCGATGATCGCCGCCTTCGCGCCGACTTCGACCCGGCCGGAGAGCACGTCGAGGTAACCGACGACCTTGGGATGGTCGTGGCCGGGGAAGTCCGCCTTGCGCGGCAGCACGCCGGTGGCCAACACCACTTCGTCGTAATCGGCCAGCGCTGCCGCATCCGCCCGGGTCGAGAGTATTGTCTCGACGCCGGTTTCCTCCAGCCGATGGCGGAAGTAGCGCAGGGTCTCGTCGAATTCTTCCTTGCCCGGGATTGTTTTGGCGAGGTTGAACTGCCCGCCGATCCGGTCGGCGGCGTCGAACAGGGTCACGCGGTGCCCGCGTTCCGCCGCGGTCGTCGCGCAAGCCAGGCCGGCGGGACCCGCGCCGACCACCGCGATGCGCTTGGCCGAATACGTCTTCGCGTAGATCAGCTCGGTTTCGTGGCAGGCGCGCGGATTGACCAGGCAACTGGCCAGCTTGTTCGCGAACACGTGGTCCAGGCAGGCCTGGTTGCAGGCGATGCAGGTATTGATGGCGTGGCTGCGGCCGGTACGCGCCTTCTCCACCCATTGCGGATCGGCCAGCAGCGGACGCGCCAGCGACACCATGTCGGCCTTGCCGGCGGCGAGGATGCCTTCGGCCACTTCCGGCATGTTGATGCGGTTGCTGGCGACCAGCGGCACGCGCACGTGCGGCTTGAGCTTGGCGGTGACGTCCGCGAAAGCCGCGCGTGGCACCGAGGTGACGATGGTGGGGATGCGCGCCTCGTGCCAGCCGATGCCCGAGTTGATGATCGTTGCGCCGGCGGCTTCCACGGCCCTGGCCTGCATGACGATCTCGTCCCAGCGGTTGCCGTCCTCGACCAGGTCCAGCAGCGA
Organism: Pseudoxanthomonas sp.; assembly: GCA_039807145.1. Lineage (GTDB taxonomy): Bacteria > Pseudomonadota > Gammaproteobacteria > Xanthomonadales > Xanthomonadaceae > Pseudoxanthomonas_A. The sequence continues at coordinate 11,921 of JBDHQQ010000046.1, forward strand.
CAGCCGGTAGACGATGATGAAGTCGGGGCCGGCAGCTTCGCGCACGCGGCGGACGGTTTCCACCGCGAAGCGCATGCGTTTCTCCGGCGTACCGCCCCAGGCGTCGCTGCGCTGGTTGGTGCGCGGCGCGGTGAATTCGTTGATGAAATAGCCTTCCGAACCCATGATCTCGACGCCGTCGTAGCCGGCGTCGCGCGCCAGTTTCGCTGCGTTGGCGTAGGCCGAGATCTGGCGCTCGACGCCCCGTGTCGACAGCCTGCGCGGGGTGAACGGGTTGATCGGCGCCTTCAGCCTCGATGGTGCGACCTGCAACGGGTGATAGCCGTAGCGTCCGGCGTGCAGCAGTTGCAGGCAGATCTTCGCCCCGTGTTCGTGTGCGGCGGCCGTCAGGAACCGGTGTGGCCGTACCTCCCAGGGCCAGGACAGCTTGCTGCCGAACGGCTTCAGCCAGCCGACCAGGTTGGGCGAAAACCCTCCGGTGACGATCAGGCCGACGCCGCCCCTGGCGCGTTCGGCGAAATACGCGGCCAGCCGCGGGAAGTCGCGGGCGCGGTCCTCCAGTCCGGTGTGCATGCTGCCCATCAGCACGCGGTTGCGCAGCGAAGTGAAGCCCAGGTCGAGCGGGGACAGCAGGTGGGGATAGGGAGGGGCTTCGGCGACGGGCGTCGTCATCGGGGGAGCGTGGTTGGCGGGCTGTTCACGATGACGGGAATCGGCAGCGTGGGCAAGACGGGCCGCGACCGGCCGCGGATCTTGGGCAAGGCCAATATGGGATTCGGGCATCCTGGACGGGGTTGCGGGGACGTTGGGGCGGTGAAGTACTGTCCGGCGGCCTGAAGTCGTATATGCTTGGCGATGAAACATCTGAATCGGGTGACAATGAATGACCGTGCCCTGCCATTCAGCAACCTGTCTGGCGGTTAGAATGGCGCCGGACGCGGGTTTACAGCACTCTTCTGCGTTGTTATGTTAGTGTTAACACGGCCTTCACTTGGTTTCCCCTAGCCTTATGGCCAAGCTGATAGCGGGTCATGGCCGTCGTGACGTGCGCGCGGGTCCGGTGCACGGAGGAAGGCAACTGGTTTCTTTACAAAACCTGATCTAAGGAGCTGCAAATGAACAAAAAACTTCTCTGTGCCGCACTACTGGCCGGACTGGGCGTGGCGCAGGCCGCTTCCGCTCAGGAATTCGATGATCGCTGGTACCTGACCGGCTCGGCCGGCATCAACGTGCAGGACGGCGACCGTAACACCGACGACACCCCCTTCGGCGCCATCGGTCTGGGCAAGTTCATCAGCCCGAACTGGTCGGTCGACGGCGAGCTGAACTACCAGAATCCGAACCTGACCAAGAACCCGAACCTGAACTGGAGCCAGTACGGCATCTCGCTGGATCTGCGCCGCCATTTCTGGTTGACCGACAAGGTGTGGCACCCGTACATCGTTGCCGGCCTGGGTTACCAGCGCGCGGAAGAAGAGTACGAAGTCGCCGCCGCCAGTTCGCCGCACCAGCGCGAGGAAGGCAACTTCGCCGCCAAGCTGGGTGGCGGCCTGCAGGCTGATGTGGGTCGCGTTGGCGTCCGCGCCGAACTGGCCTATCGCATCGACTTCGACGACACCGCCATCGGCCCGTCGTACGACGGTTCGGTCGACGACGCCGACAGCTTCGGCGATCTGCTGGCCTCGATCGGCGTCGTGATCCCGCTGGGCGCGAAGGCCGCTCCGCCGCCGCCGCCGGCTCCCCCGCCCCCGCCGCCGCCGCCGGCCCCGGCTCCGGCCCCGGCTCCGGTCACTATCGACCTGAACGGCGTGAACTTCAACTTCGACAAGGCGACCCTGCGTCCTGACGCGGTGGCCATCCTGAACGAAGCCGTCGAGATCCTGAAGCGCTATCCGGACATCCGCGTCGAAGTGGCTGGCCACACCGACCAGTGCGGTGCGGATGCGTACAACCAGGGTCTGTCCGAGCGTCGCGCCAAGGCCGTGTACGACTACCTGACCAGCAACGGCATCGACGCCGGTCGTCTGGCCGGTCCGGTCGGCTACGGCGAGAGCCGTCCGCTGGAAGATCTGGGCCAGAAGCTTCCGGCCTGCAAGAGCGAGAAGAACCGCCGCACCGAGCTGAACGTCCAGAACTGATCCTGACGTCAAGCACAGATGCAGCACGCGAAGCCCGGCTCATGCCGGGCTTCGTTTTTTATGGGTGTGCGGAACCGTGCGCTCGATGCGTTGTGTTTCCGCGTGTTGCTGCATAGACTGCAGCGCAATCGAACCTGGAGTATCGCGATGCGCCGCGTCCAATCGCTCTTGCTGTGCAGCCTGCTAGTGGCTCCGTTGGCGCATGCGTCGGTCAACTGCACCGATGCGGCGTTGCCCCAGTCCCTGTCGGCGCGGCCGACCGTGCTCGCGCCCGTGGCGGGCGAGTTCGCGGCCGTCACCAGCCAACTGGGTGCGCCGCGCGGCGTGCTGGCGACGGGTTTCGACGAAAGCCAATCGGTCGAGCAAGTGCTGTTGCGCCTGCGCGTGGAAAGCTGCCACAACGTTGCGTCGCTGCCGGCGCCGGGAGCGGCCAAGACCAACGATCCCGCGGCCTACAAGCCCAAGACCGCGTTCGACAACACGCCATACCGCTTCAACATGACCCAGGGCGGCAAGCGCATGACCGCCGACGACTTCGACGCTTGGTTGAAGGCGAACGGATACAGCGTCGGTCGTCGGGTCGATACGTCCGCGCCGGCTGCCGCTGCACCCGCGGCGGAAGCCGCGCCGGCTGCCGGCAAGAAGGACTGACGCGCCCTTCCGGCGGTGCCTTCGCCGCGCAAAACCGGCGTGCGCGGCGCTCCGCGCCACGGTCTGGCGCGCGTGCTTTCCAAACAAGGGCTGTGTTCGCGCAGCGAAGCGGCGAAATGGATCGCAGCGGGACGCGTCAGCATCGACGGTCGTGTCGTTCGCAATCCCGAACATCCGGTGTCGGGCAACGACTCGCGCATCGTCATCGACGGCCATGAGCTGGGTGCGGCGACGGCGCCGCCCCGGCGCTACCTGGTGCTGAACAAGCCGCGCGGGCTGGTCACTACGGCCGCCGATGAGCGAGGGCGCGACACCGTCTACCGCTGTTTCGATGGCACGCACATCGGTGGGCAGGACTTTGGCTGGATCGCGCCGGTCGGCCGTCTCGACAAGGCCAGCGAAGGCCTGCTGCTTTTCAGCAACGACCCGCAATGGGCCGCACGCATCACCGATCCGCTTTCGGGGCCGGACAAGACCTATCACGTGCAGATCGACGCGATTCCAGCGGCAGCGTTGCTGGCGCAACTGGTCGAAGGCGTCGAGGTCGATGGCGAGCGACTGTCGGCGAAGTCGGCTGCGGTGTTGCGCACAGGCACGAAGAATGCCTGGCTGGAAATCGTGCTGGACGAAGGCCGCAACCGGCAGATACGCCGCCTGTTCTCCTCATTCGACATCGGCGTGCTGCGGCTGGTGCGGGTGGCGATCGGTGGCGTGGAGTTGGGCATGTTGGCAAAGGGTGCCTGGCGTGCGTTGACGGACGCCGAGCGGGACGCCCTGGCGCCCATTGCGCGACCCACTGCCGACAGCGCCTGAGAACCAGTTCGCAGATACGCAAAACAGTGGTTTTCCCGGCATTACGTGACCCTAGACTGCAAGGGTCGAAGGGGAGGGGTGCGCCATGTGCTTGCGAGTCCGATTGCTCCGGGTGGGGGTGCTGTCCATTGCCGCGATCGCATTGGTGGCTTGTGCGGGCAGACAGCCCAAAGCGGCCGTGGCTCCGGAACCCGCCGCCAAGCCCGCTGGCCAGCAAGGCTACCGTTTCTACATGACCCAGAACGGCAAGCGGATGACTGCCGACGACTTCGATGCCTGGCTGAAGGCGAATGGCCTGCGTGTCCAGGGCGGCAGGGTCGTCGGGAATGTCGGCGATGCGAAAGCGGCCAAGGTCGCCAGCGACGGCGGAACGCGGCCGGCCGGAACCCGGGGGAAGCAGGTTGTTGCGCCCAAGGCGAATACAGGCG
>JBDHQQ010000047.1:0-15908 GCA_039807145.1 Pseudoxanthomonas sp.
ATCGATGCGCAAACGCTTTCCGTCTCCGCCTTGCTCGCGCTGCCGGCGGCGCGCCGCGCACGCGCGCTGCGGCGCTGGATTCGCGAACTGCGCCTGCCGCCCTTGCCCGCCGAAGGCGTCGACCGCATCGAGAGCGAACTGCTGCCGGCGCGCGCTGACGCCGATGCACGCTTCGACTGGCACGGGACCACCATCCGCCGCTGGCGCGACCTGCTGCACGCCTCCGCATTACGCGCACCGCTGCCATCGGCATGGCGACAGGAATGGGACGGCCGCCTGCCGCTGGTGCTGCCCGGTGGCGACACGCTGGCGCTCGAAGGCGCCGATGCGCTGCCCTCACCCGTGATCGCGCACGCACGCGCCGGCGGTGAACGCATCGTCCTGCCGGGACGCACGCATTCGACCACGCTGAAGAACGCGCTGCTCGGGCTCGGCGTCCCCCCGTGGACACGCGACCGACTGCCGCTGCTGTCCACGCCCGCCGGGGAACTGCTGGCCGCCGGCGACCTGGCCTGTTCGGCCACTTTCGACACGTGGCTGCGCGAACATCGGGCCCGTTTGTCTTGGTGCGCGGTTGCCTGAATCAGCTTCCGACCAAACGACGCGCTAAACTGCGCGCATGGCCAAGAAAACCGCCCCGGAAACCTCGCCGGTCGCCCGCTTCGAGCAATCGCTTGAGGAACTCGAACAGCTGGTCGACAAGATGGAACACGGCGAAATGAGCCTGGAGGAGTCGCTGGCCGCGTACGAACGCGGCGTCGGCCTGTACCGGCAGTGCCAGTCCGCGCTGGAACAGGCCGAACTGCGCGTACGCCTGCTCAGCGACCCGGAACGCCCCGACGACGCCCAGCCGTTCGCAGCGCCATCCGATGCCGACTGACGCCCTGTTCGCCCGCTGGCCACAGCGGGTCGAAACCGCGCTCGGAGCCGCGTTGCCTTCCGCCGATGTCGCTCCGCATCGCCTGCACGCGGCGATGCGCCACGCTGCGCTGGGCGGCGGCAAGCGCATGCGCCCGCTGTTGGTATACGCCACGGGCCATCTGTTCGATGCCGACGACGCCCTGCTCGACGCGCCCGCCGCGGCCGTGGAACTGGTCCACGCCTATTCGCTGGTCCACGACGACCTGCCGGCGATGGACAACGACGATCTGCGTCGCGGCCGCCCCACGGTGCACGTCGCCTTCGACGAAGCCACCGCCATCCTGGCCGGCGACGCGCTGCAGACGCGCGCGTTCGAGGTCATCGCCGCCGCCGACGCGCCGGCGCAGTTGCGCGTGGACTGGCTGCGTACGCTCGCCGACGCCAGCGGCGCGGGCGGCATGTGCGGCGGGCAGGCGCTGGACATCGACGCCACCGGCCGACTGCAGTCGCTGGACGAACTGCAGCGCATGCATGCCTTGAAGACCGGCGGGCTGATCCGCGCCGCGGTGCGCCTCGGCGCCCTGGGCGGCGGCGCTGCGGAAAGCGATCTTGCCCGCCTCGATGACTTCGCCAGCGCACTGGGCCTGGCCTTCCAGGTGCGCGACGACATCCTCGATATCGAAGCCAGTTCCGAACAACTGGGCAAGACTGCCGGCAAGGACGTGGCGCAGGCCAAGTCGACGTATCCGGCGCTGCTGGGCATGGACGGCGCGAAGGCGAAGCTCGCGGAACTCGATGACCGCATGCGCGAAGCACTGGCGTCATACGATGGACGTGCCGGCGCGCTGCGCGCCCTCGGCGACCTGGCGATCCATCGCTCGCATTGAACGACGAAATGAAAAAAGCCCGGCAATGCCGGGCTTTTTCTTCCACACGATGACCGCTCAGCTGATCAGGCGCAGGGCGAACGGATAACGATAGGTCTCGCCGTTGTTCGCCTTGACGCCGCCGATGATCGAGAACACCAGTGCGGCAAGCCCGACCAGCGGCAGCAGCAGCAGGCCGATCAGCACGAACGCCAGGATCCAGGAAATCACGATCGCGATGAATACGGTTATCTGGAAATTCAGCGCTTCCTTGGATTGATCGGTGACGAACCCCTTGGAGGCGTCGTCCTTGTTGATCAGCCAGATGACCAGCGCGCCGATGGGACCGGTGACGATGCCCAGCAGGTGGGCCAGCAGCGCCATGGTGCGTTGGTCCTGCGGTGCGCCGCCCGATGGCGGTGGCGGCGGCGCGGTCACGTTGTCGAATTCGCTCATCGTCATGTCCTTTTTGTCAGTAGGTGAGGAACCGGATCGGTCCACGGGCGGCCGGGCCGTCCTGCCGCCGATGATAACGTCAATCCGTTCCGGCGACGGTCATCCTGCCGACCAGGAGGGAACCCACGCCGACGTGCGAACGACGGTCCACGTCGGTGCCCACGGCCTCGATGCGCGCGAAGACATCCTTCAGGTTTCCGGCAACGGTGATTTCGTCGACCGGGTGGGCAATGGCGCCACCCTCGATCCAGAACCCCGCCGCGCCGCGCGAATAGTCGCCGGTGACCGGGTTCACGCCCTGCCCCATCAGCTCGGTCACCAGCAGGCCGCGATCCATGCCGCGGATCAGCTCATCGAAGCCTCCGGCATTCGCCTTCACCGCGAGGTTGTGCACGCCGCCGGCGTTGCCGGTGGTCTGCAACCCCAGCTTGCGCGCCGAATAGCTGCCCAGCACGTAGCGCTGCAGCACGCCGTCGGCGACCAGCGCCGATTCGCGCGTGGCCACGCCCTCGGCGTCGAACGCGGCCGAACGCAAGCCGTGGCGCAGGTGCGGCAGTTCGTCGATGGCGAACCACTCGGGGAAGATCCGCTTGCCCGCATGGTCCAGCAGGAAGCTGGCCTTGCGGTACAGCGCGCCGCCGGACACCGCGCCCAGCAGGTGGCCGACCAGCGAACGCGCCATCTCGGCGGCGAACAGCACCGGGTATTCGCCGGTGGCGACGGATCGCGGCAGCAGGCGCGCGACGGTGCGCTCGGCGGCGCGGCGACCGATGGCGGCCGGGTCTTCGAGGTCGGCTTCGGCCAGGCCGATGCTGTACCAGCCGTCGCGCTGCATCGCGTCGCCCTGCCCCGCGATCAGCGCGCAGCCGATGGAATGCTGGCTATTTCTTTCCCGGCCGACGAAGCCGTGCGAGTTCGCGTACACCGCCAGGCTGTCGCCGCTGCCGACCGAAGCGCCGTCGGAATTGGTGATGCGCGCGTCGTGTTCGCGACCGGCGCGCTCGCAGGCCAGGGCCAGGTCGATGGCGCGATCGGCGTCCAGCGCCCACGGGTGCCATTGGTCGAATTCGGGGAACGCGCCGTCCGCCGGCGGACGCGCCATCAACGCCGCGTCGGCCAGGCCGGCCGCATCGTCGTCCTCGGTGTAGCGGGCGATGGCGCAGGCCTGTTCGACCGTGGCCTCGAGGCTTTCCTCGCGCAGGTCGGCGGTGCTGGCGCTGCCCTTGCGCCGGCCGAAATACACGGTGACGGCGATGCCGCGGTCGCGGGTCGATTCGACCGTCTCCACCTCGCCCATGCGCACGTTGACGTTGAGCCCGCGCTCCTCGCTGCAGCTGACCTCGGCCTGCGAGGCGCCGCGCCGCGCCGCCGCGGCCAGCAGGCGCTGGCTCAGTTCGGCCAGCCGGTCGAGCCGCGACTGGCTGTCGTCGGACGGATTGGAGGAAATGACTGCGTTCAATAGTTTATCCTGTTGCCATGCGCGGACGCGACCCGGAAACCGGTGAATTCTATAGCCCCAGCCGCACCCGGCAGCGCGAGGACGCGCTGGAGGTACGCAGCCTGGCCGAGAAACTGGTGGCGCTGCCGCCGGCGCAGCTGCTGCGCCTGCCCATTCCCGAATCGCTGCTGCCGCACATCGCCGAAACCCGCCGCATCACCTCGCACATCGCGCACAAGCGCCAGCTGCAGTATCTGGCCAAGCAGATGCGCCGCGAGGACGACGAGACGCTGGAAGCGATCCGCGACGCGCTGGACGAAGGCGGCGAAGCGGCCCGCCGCGAGGCCGCGCAGCTGCACCTGGCAGAGCGCTGGCGCGAACGCCTGCTGGACGAGGGCGACGCGGCGCTGGCCGACCTGCTGGGCGAGTTCCCCGCCGCCGACCGGCAGAAGCTGCGCCAGCTGGTGCGCAACGCGCACGAGGAAAAGGCGAAGAACAAGCCGCCACGGGCGTTCCGCGAGCTGTTTCGGGAAGTGAAGGCGCTGCTGTCGTCGGGTGAAGACGAAACGTCCGACGAACCGATGGACGACGGCGCCGAATAGCCCCTCTCCCCTCGGGAGAGGGGTTGGGGTGAGGGTTTGGCGAAACAACAGAACCCGAATGCCAATGAACGTTGCAACGTTCATGTGATTCGGCTCCTTGTTCCTTCGCCGAACCCTCATCCGGCGCTTCGCACCACCTTCTCCCGAAGGGAGAAGGAACTTCATGCCTTCGTCCCGCCGACCGTCAATCCTTCGATCAGCAACGACGGCTGGCCCACGCCGACCGGCACGCTCTGCCCGTCCTTGCCGCATACGCCGACGCCGGCGTCCAGCGCCAGGTCGTGGCCGACCATCTTCACCTTCTGCATGGTCTCCGGGCCGTTGCCGATCAGCGTGGCGCCCTTGACCGGCGCGGTGACCTTGCCGTCCTCGATCAGGTAGGCCTCGGTGGCCGAGAACACGTATTTCCCGCTGGTGATGTCGACCTGGCCGCCGCCGAAGTTGACCGCATACAGGCCCTTCTTCACCGAACGGATTATTTCCTCAGGATCGTGCGTGCCCGCCAGCATGTAGGTGTTGGTCATGCGCGGCATCGGCAGGTGCGCGAACGATTCGCGGCGGCCGTTGCCGGTCGGCGCCATGCCCATCAGCCGCGCGTTGAGCGTGTCCTGCATGTAGCCGACCAGCACGCCATCCTCGATCAGCGTGGTGCAGTTCGTCGGCGTGCCTTCGTCGTCGACGTTCAGCGAACCGCGCCGCCCCGGCAGGGTGCCGTCGTCGACGATGGTCACGCCGGGCGCGGCCACGCGCTGGCCGATGCGGCCGGCGTAGGTCGAAGTGCCCTTGCGGTTGAAGTCGCCTTCCAGTCCATGGCCGACCGCCTCGTGCAGCAGCACGCCCGGCCAGCCGCTGCCGAGCACCACAGGCATCACCCCGGCGGGCGCGTCGATGGCGTCGAGGTTGACCAGCGCCTGGCGCAGCGCTTCGCGCGCCAGTTCCTCGGGCTTCCCGCCGGAAAACAGCTCGGCGTAGGAATACCGCCCGCCCATGCCGGCGTAGCCGGACTCGCGGCGGCCGTTCTGTTCGACGATCACCTGCACGTTGAGCCGCACCAGCGGGCGCACGTCGGCGGCCAGCACGCCGTCGCTGCGCGCGACCAGCACGGTGTCGAGGCCGCCGGACAGGCTGACCGTCACCTGCTGCACGCGCGGATCGGCGGCGCGCACGCAGCGATCCACCGCGCGCAGCGCCTCGACCTTGGCGTCGTTGCCCATCACGTCTATCGGATCGACGCCGGCATACAACTGGCGGCCATGGCCTCGCACCAGCGCACGCGGCGCCTGCGATGCGCCATCGCGGGCGATGGCGCGCGCCGAACCGGCCGCGGCCAGCAGCGCCTGCGCGTTGATGTCGTCGGAATAGGCGAAGCCAGTCTTTTCGCCGGAAATCGCACGCACGCCGACGCCCTGCTCGATGGAATGCGCGCCGTCCTTGACGATGCCGTCCTCCACCGTCCAGCTTTCGCGCCGCGCGTGCTGGAAATACAGGTCGCCGAAGTCGATCCCGGGACCGAGCAGCGCGCCGAACGCGCGGTCCAGCCCGGTTTCGTCCAGTCCCGCGGGCAGCAACAGGCGGGTTTCGGCGAGTGTCAGCGATGAAGTCGTCATGGATTCATGGTTGGGGTTTGTCGACGCGAAGGCAAGCATTGGTTTTTTCCGACTCCCGGTGAGAGAAGGAAAACTCAGGGCGCGCCTCCGCCGGAAGGCGCATTCTCCGCATGCGGCTGTTCGCGGTCGATCACTTCGACTTTCGGCTCCTTCCACGGGCCGGTGACGCGGTAGGTCTTGGCGCCGACACCGCCCAGCGGCTTGCCCAGCACGGCGTTGGCGGCGGCGCCGACCGCGGCGCCGATGGGGCCGCCGGCCACCGCGCCCACCACGGTCAGCAGGTTGCCCGACTTCGGCCGCACGTCGATGGTCTGGTCGAATTGCTGCGCGCGCAGGTCGGTGTTGCCGCGGATTTTTATTTCCGCGGCTGGACCGTCGATCAACATGTCTTCGGTGCGCGCGCTGCCGCCGCCGATGACCACGCTGCCCTCGATGCGATTGAAGCCGAAGCCCTTGTCGAAGAAATCGCGGAAATCGAACATCAGCCGCCGCGGCAGCTGGGCGATGCTGAGCAGGCCGAGCACGCGACCCGCGCCGGGCTCCACTTCCAGCAGCTGGCCGCTGCGGACGGAAGCTTTCATCCCGCCCTGCACGTTGGCCAGCGCGAATGCGGCCGGGCTGCCGGGCCACGCCGCGTCCACGGTCACCTGGCCTTCGCCGCCACGCATGCGGCCCTTCATGCCGAGATCGTCGAGCAGGCCGCCGAAGTCCCCGCTGTCCACGCCGGCGTTGAGCCGGGTGCGCGCTGCCGCGCCGCGACCGAGCCAATCGCCCGTGATGTCGATCTTCTGCTTCGGGGCGCGCAGTTGCAGTTGCTCGATGCGCAGGCCGCCGGCGACCGGCTGGGTGCGCAGCTTCGCCTCGCCCAGCTGCGCATCGGCGAAGCGCAGGTCGTCCACGTCCAGCGCCAGCGGCGGAACCGACGCCGGATCGACTTCGTCCGCAGGCGCCGCGTTCGCGTCGCTCGCCTTGGGCGCCGCGCGCCAATGCAGCCGCGACAACCGGCCGGCGACGGCCGCGCCCTTCGCCTTCGGCACCATCACCGCCCCTGCCAGCGCATCGCCCTCCATCGTCACCGCCACCGCGCCACCGGCCGGCGCCAGCTGCATCCGGGTGGCGGGGAAATCGCCACCGATCAGGCGCAGGTGGTCGGCGGTAACGTCGATGCGGCGCAGCGGCAATGCGTCTTCGCCGCCATCGCCGCGCGACGTCAGCGCGATCCAGTCGATGGCGTCCAGCGCCGGCGTGCGGCCGGTCACCACCAGCCCGGACGCGGGCGGCGCGCCATCGACGCTGTCGCTGCCCAGCACGACCCGCACGCCGGTCTGCTTGCCGCTGCCGTGCGCGCGCAATGCCAGCCGCTTGCCGAAGGCCACGTCGACCACGCCGCTGCCCAGCGGCAGCGGCGCGCTGATGGTCGTGGCCAGCGCCTGGCCCGCCGGCTTGTCCAGCGGCGCGGGCAGTTTCAGCGTGGTGCCGGTCAGGTCGGAGCGCAGCCGCAGGCGCGTCGGCGCGGCATTCGCGCCGCTGCCTTTCGGGATCGCCACGCCGACCGTCCAAGGCGAACGGCCATCGACATAGGGCTTCAACCACGCCAACTCGGGCGCGCGATCCAGCAGTTCGGTCGCCGCCACGCTGGCGGTCATTTCTGCCTCGAACGTCTGGTTCGGATCGCGCACGCCGCCGCCGGCGCGCAGCGACAGCGTGCCGGGCTGCCCCGCGTGCGTCACGCGCAGCTTGTCCGCATCGAAACCGTGGTCGTTGTAGCTCGCCGCGCCGCGCACGCCGTCGAACGCCAGGTCGAAGCGCTTGTCGGCCAGCCTTGCGCCCTGCAGTTCGACGGTGCCGCGCATGTGCTTCGATGCGGCGTTCCCATGGTGCAGCGGCTGCAGCAGGTCGAAACTGACGCGCGCCGGTCCGCTGGCCTCGAGATTGGCCAGCGTCTCGCCATGTTCCTTCTGCAGCGGGCTCTGCCGCAGTATCGCCAGCAGCCTGTCGGCGCCGGCGGCGCTTTCGGCCTTCACCGTGAGGTTGGATTCGCCGAAATCGGCGATGCCCGCTTCCAGCCTGCCGACTTCGACGCCGGCCAGTGCGCCGCGGCCCTGCAGCGAAAATCCGTTCGCGACGAAGGCGACGTCGGCGTCCAGGCGATCGATCGCCGGCCATTCCTCGCTGAAGCGGATCTGCCCGCCGACGATGTGGCCGGTGGCCTCGAACCGGCCGTCTTGATGCTCGAACGGCCAGTCGTCCAGGTCGCCCGACGCGATGGCGTGGCCGTCGCGCACCGTGCCGCCCTGCAGCGCTGTGTCCAGCCAGTCCAGCGCGGCCTTCGACATCTTCGAGCGCACCCAGAACTTCTTCGCCACCGGCACCGGCGCCGGATCGAGGTCGGCGGCCAGATCGATCCACGGCCGCGTGCCGTCGTTCTGGAACCACAGGCCGCCGCGCACGCTGGCCGCATAGTCGCCGCCATCGATGCGCAACGCGGGCGTGCCGATGCGCCAGCCCGCGCCTTCGCGCCAACCGGCGATGCGGCCGTCGAGCTTCACGTCATGGACCACGCCGAAGCCGCTGGGCCAATCGAAACGCAGGGCCGCATTCCGGTCCAGCGCCAGCACGAAGCCTTCGCCATCGCCGAAGAAGTCGCCGACCAGCCCGTCGAGCCCGGGCGCATGCCCGTCGGCCGCGAAGCGCATGCCGTCGAGGTGGCCCTGCGCGCGCACCGCGCCACCGCGTTGGCCGGACAACGCCAGCTTCGACACGCGCAGGTCCGGCCGGGCGCGAATCAGCCACTGGCGGAGACCGGGTTCCAGGCGGTCGCTCAATGCCAGCGCCGACAACAGCGGCGCGGCTTCCAGTCGTGCGGCCCGCACCACGTAATCGTTGCCGCCGGCCAGCAGCAGGCCATCAAGTTTCTGCGGCTGCGCGCGCGTGCCGACGCGCAGCAGCGGTGCATCGAAGCGCCATCCGCCGCTGCGCAGGCGCCAGCGCAACAGGCCTTCGACCTGCTCGAAAGCCGCCTGCGGCCGCGCGCCACCCGCCGTTTGCGGTTCACCGCTCAACGCGATCTGGCGCAACTGCAGCCGGGAAGTCGCCATCACCACGCGATGCCGGTGCAGGTCGAGCCAGGTTTCGCTGCGTCCTTGCCCGCCATCCACGCGCACGCCGGCATAGCGCAGCAGCGGCGACCAGTCGGCCAGATCGGCCGGATCGGCGCGCAGGTAGGCACGGCCGTTGCCGCGCTTGCGATCGAAATCGATGGCCGCGCGCAGCGGCTCGCCGTCGCTGCGCGCACGGATGCGCGTGCCGGCGCGCACCCGGTCGCCATCCACGCGCAGGCGCAGGTCGATGTGCGGCAGCTGCGCATTCCAGCCCAACGAAGGCGCGACGATGGCAAGGCGCCCGCCGATCACCTGCAATTCGCCCAGGCCTTCGAGATTGTCGAGCGGATCGCCGTCGCCCTGCTGGCCCGGCAAGCCGCGCACCGACCAGACGCCGTCGTCTGCGCGCTGCAAGGTCAGCGACAGGCCGCGCAGCCGCAGCTCGGTGAAGGAATATCCCGGCAACAGCCCCGCGTACATCGACACCAGCACTTCGGCCCGGCCGATGCGCACGCCCTCGCCTTCGCCGATGCGCAGGCCGTCCAGGCGCAGCAGCGGCCCGCGCCGCGTCCACGCGGTTTCGACATGGTCGAAGGCCACCGGCCGCCCCGCGCGTTCGCTCAGCCACGCCGCGATCCTGTCGGGATGGCGCTCGGCCAGCGGCAACAGCTGGCTGGCGACACCCAGCGTCACCGCCATGCACACCAGCACGACGGCGACGACGTAACCGATGCCGCGACGGGCCAGGCGCATGCGGTGGCGCAGGGGGGTGGGCATCAGTGAGCGAGGAACGAGGAACGAGGAACGAGGAACGATAGCGACCGAATGGAACGCTTCGGCTGTTGCCGTTGCTTCTCGATGCCCCGTCCGCAGCGGCGGAGCCGGTGGGCAAACCCCGCAGGGGCGGCGCACAGGGATGTGCGCCGTTTTCGTAGCCGCAGAGCCTGCCCCGTACTTGATACGGGGATGCGGCTTACGAAAATTCCCGCCGGCTCCGCGAACCCTTCGTGCGAAGCACGAAGGGCGCGTAGGCAGGGTGTGCTTTCTTTGGTTACTTTCTTTGCACAAGCAAAGAAAGTAACCCGCGCATCAGCGCGGAACGCTTTTGCTTTCAGCACGCTAGACGCATCGACAAAGCGGAAACCAAACCGGCTTCGGCCCACCCCCATCCCAACCCTTCCCCCGTCAAGGGGGAAGGGCTTTTGGTCACAGCAGCACGACATCGAACTGTTCCTGCAGGTATTGCTCGTCGGCCTGGAAACGGATGGTCTTGCCGAGGAACTCCTCCAGCTCCGCCACCGCCTGCGACTCCTCGTCGGTGATCCGCGCCACCACCTTCGGCGAGGCGATCACCAACAACCGCCCGGCCTCGAACTGGCGCACCGCGCGGGTGATCTCGCGGAAAATCTCGTAGGTCACGGTCTCGGCGGTCTTCAGCGTGCCGCGCCCGCCGCATTCGTGGCAGGGCTCGCACAACTGCCGCTCCAGGCTTTCCACCGTGCGCTTGCGGGTCATCTCCACCAGGCCCAGCGGCGAGAACTCGTACACCGTGGTCTTGGCGTGGTCCTTGGCCAGCGACTTCTCCAGCGTACGCAGCACCTGGCGCTTGTGCTCGGCATCGGTCATGTCGATGAAGTCGATGATGATGATGCCGCCCAGGTTGCGCAGGCGTAGCTGGCGCGCCACCGCCTGCGCCGCCTCCAGGTTGGTGCGATAGACGGTTTCCTCAAGGTTGCGCTGGCCGAGGAACGAACCGGTGTTGACGTCCACCGTGGTCATCGACTCGGTCTGGTCGATCACCAGGTAGCCGCCCGACTTCAGCGGCACTTCCTTGTCCAGCGCGCGGCCGATCTCGTCCTCCACGCCGTACAGGTCGAAGATCGGCCGGTCGCCGGTGTAAAGCTCGATCTTCTCGGCCAGCACCGGCATGTACTTGGCGACGAAGGCCTGCAGCTGCGCGTAGGTTTCCTTCGAATCGACCTTGACCTTGTCCACGTCCTTGCGGATCAGGTCGCGCACCGAGCGCAGCGGCAGGCTCAGGTCCTCGTAGATGCAGGTCTGCACCGGCGCCTCGCGCCCGCGCCGCTCGACCGCGTTCCAGACCCGCGACAGGTAGGCGATGTCCTCGGCCAGGGCTTCGGCCGGCTGGCCTTCGGCGTTGGTGCGCACGATGTAGCCGTAGCCGCCGTGCTGCGCGGACAACTCGCCGACCAGCGTCTTCAGCCGCGCGCGTTCTTCCTCGTCTTCTATCCGCGCGGACACGCCGATCTGCCGCGACTGCGGCAGCAGCACCAGGTAGCGCGAGGGAATGCTGACCTGGGTGGTCAGGCGCGCGCCCTTGCTGCCGATGGGGTCCTTGACCACCTGCACGACCACGTCCTGCCCGTCGCGCAGCAGATCCATGATCGGCACGCTGCTGGGCACGGGCGGCGGCGCGGCGACGTCGTCGCCGGCCGCTTCCGGTTCGGCCACGGCCGCGGCGCGGACGATGTCGTTGGCGTGCAGGAACGCCGCGCGCTCCAACCCCACGTCGACGAAGGCCGCCTGCATGCCCGGCATCACCCGCTGCACCTTGCCCTTGTACAGGTTGCCGACCACCCCGCGCCGCCAGCCGCGCTCGATGTGCAGTTCCTGCAGCATGCCGCTTTCGACGACCGCGACGCGGGTCTCGCGCGGGGTGACGTTCACCAGTATTTCTTCGCTCATGCCTTGCGATCCGACGAACAGGTTTGCTTGAAGCCGTGGTTGCTGCCTGGCACGAACTCCCCTTCCCCCGCTTGCGGGGGAAGGATGGGATGGGGGCGACGCGCCAACGCACATTCCGAAACCATCATTCCAGCACCCCGAATTCGCGCAGCAGTTGCGCCGTCTCGTGCAACGGCAGGCCCATCACCCCGGAAAAACTGCCGGACAACCGGGTCACGTATTGCTCGGCGCGGCCCTGGATCGCATAGGCGCCGGCCTTGCCCATCGCTTCGCCGCTGGCGAGGTACGTGGCGATGTCGGCCTCGGACAGTTCGGCGAAGGTCACCTCGGAAACCGACACCGCCTGCGCCTCGCGCGCGGCGCTGACCACCGACACCGCCGAGATCACCCGATGGGTGCGCCCCGACAGCCGGCGCAGCATCGCCGCGGCGTCGGCCTCGTCGACCGGCTTGCCGAACACCTCGTCGCCCAGCACCACCTCGGTGTCGGCGCCCAGCACCACCGCGCCGGGCACGGCCACCACCTTCAGCAGGCCGGCGCCGGCCTTTTCGCGGGCCACGCGGCGCACGTATTCCCCGGCCGATTCGTTCGGCTGGCGATGCTCGGGCACGTCCAGGTCGATGCGGCCGAAATCCAGCCCCAGGCGGGTCAGCAATTCGGCGCGGCGGGGGGATTGGGAAGCGAGATGCAACATCAGGGAAGGATAACCCGCGGCACCTGACTGAATGGCCGCAGAACCCGGCCGGAAGCGCGAAACCCCGCAGCAGCTCACAGCGCGTTCATGCGTCCGAAGCACATCGTTCGCGTATCGTCTGCGCCAGCATCGCCCCATGCCAAGGAGGAATCCCATGCGCCACGCCCTGTCCCGTTCCCTGCTCGCCTTGTCCCTCGCCATCGGAGCCCCCGTGATGACCAGCTGCGCCCAATCCGCCCCCGGCCAGGCCGTTCCGGCCGACGGCACCCTGCTCAGCGTTTCGGCCGAAGCCGAGGCCAGGCGCGTGCCCGACGTGGCGACGATCTCGGCCGGCGTGGTGACCCAGGCCACCGACAGCAACGCGGCGATGCGCCAGAACGCCGAACAGATGGACAAGGTGATGGCCGCCATCCGCGCCGCGGGCATCGCCGACAAGGATGTCCAGACCAGCGGCATCAACCTGTCCCCGCAGTACCGCTATGCCGAAAACGAAGCGCCGAAGATCACCGGCTACCAGGCCAGCAACACGATCAGCGTGAAGGTGCGCGACCTGCCGAAGCTGGGCAAGGTGCTGGACGCGCTGGCCGCGCAGGGCGCCAACCAGATCAACGGGCCCAGTTTCGAGATCGACCAGCCCGAGCCGGTCCGCGACGAAGCGCGGCTGGCCGCGCTGAAGAAGGCGCAGGCGCGCGCCGAAACCTATGCCAAGGCGCTGGACCTGCGCGTGCGCCGCGTCGTCAGCATCAGCGAGGGCGGCAGCAGCTTCCCGCGCCCGATGCCGATGATGGTGCGTGCGCAAGCCGCCGACGGCTTCGCCAAGGAAACCTCGGTGTCGCCAGGCGAAACCAGCCTGTCGGTCAGCCTGGAAGTGGTGTTCGAACTGGGCAAGTAAGCCCTCCGCTCCATCCCCACGCAACGGCGCCGCAAGGCGCCGTTGCGCATTGGACCACCGTCGATTGCACGCAGGGATGGAATGCCCGGTTGCGGGTATCGCCTCGTCCGATGGTCGAATACGCCTTGCGGGCCGCATCCGGCCGGCGCAATCTGACCGGGCCGGCGAACGGCCAACCCCGTTGCCGGTGTCTGTGCGTTGTTCCCTCTGCATACCCGGCTATGGAGGTGGATCATGGTTCGCACGTTGCGTTACGGTTCCGACAACCGCATCGACGGTTCCCGCATCCTCGGCTACGCCACCGCGATCGCGCTGCACGCGCTGGCGCTGATGCTCCTGCTGATACCGATGACCGCGCCGCAGGGACGGCCGGCCGCCGCCACACCGAAGCCGCAGTTCCGCTGGATCGAACGCGAGCAGGAAAAACCCAAGGAGCCCGTTCCGGTTCCGGTGACCCAACACCGGCGGACCGAAAAGCCGAAGCTCATCGAAAACACCCGGCCGATGGTCGCACCGGTCATCGACCAACCGGCCATCGTCGATACCGGTTCGCGCGTCGTGGATATTCCGGCATCGGCGGACGCTGGTACGGACACGATCGTCGGCCCGGTCGCTACCGGCCCGATTTCAGTCGCCTCGCTGGGCTACGGCGTCGCCCCGCCGCCGCCCTACCCGCGCGCCGAGTTGCAGGCAGGCATCCAGGGCACGGTGCTGCTGAAGGTGCTGGTGGATGTCGACGGTACGCCGCTGGAGGTGGTGGTGCAGACCAGCAGCGGCAGCCGCAACCTCGACCGCAGCGCCGTGCAGCACGTGCTGAAACGCTGGCGCTTCCAGCCGGCGATGCAGGACGGCCGCGCGGTGCAGGCCTACGGTCTGGTGCCGATCGTGTTCTCGCTGCAATAGCGTCCCCGTAGAGCGGGGCTTGCCCCGCTCTACGCCACCGGGCTTTTGCAGGAGCGCGCTTGATCGCGACCCCGAACGTCCTGCGCCATTGGATTTTCCACGCAGCGTCTTTTCCCGGTCGTGCCCAAGTGCGCTCCTACGACGCGTTGCGGTCAGGCGCGGTGGTAGGGATGGTTCGCCAGCAGTGCGGCGGCGCGATACAGCTGCTCGGCGACGATCAGGCGGGCCAGCATGTGCGGCAGGGTCAACGGGCCCAGCGACCAGGTCTCGTTCGCGGCGGCCAGCACTTCCGGGGCATGGCCTTCGGGGCCGCCTATCAGGAACGCCAGGTCGCGGCCCTGTCCGCGCCAGTGTTCCAGCCGCTGCGCGAGCTGCTCGGAGGCATGCGCCTTGCCGGTCACTTCCAGCGCGACGACGTGCGCACCTTTCGGAATCGCCGCCAGCACGCGCTTGCCCTCGTCCTCCATCGCGCGCCGCGGATCGCGGCCCTTGCCGCGCAGGCCGGGCTCGATTTCGACCAACTCCAGCGGCAGCCAGTGCGACAGGCGCTTGCGGTATTCGGCGAAACCCTCCGCCACCCAGGCGGGCGCGCGTTCGCCGGTGGCGATCAGGCGGGCTTTCATGCGCGGGTCCTCTCCCCGGAAGGAAAGAAGGACAACCTACAGCCGGCTTTCGTCCGCCGTTTCGGAAGCTGCTTCTTCCGGCGCGTTGTCGCCGACCGTCCACAGCCGTTCCAGTGCGTAGAACTCGCGCACGCGCGGCAGCATGACGTGGACGATGACGTCGCCGAGGTCGACCAGCACCCATTCGGCTTCGCGCTCGCCTTCCACGCCCAACGGCATCACGTCCAGCTTCTTGGCGAACTTGACCACTTCGTCGGCGATCGACTTGACGTGGCGGGTCGAGGTGCCCGAGGCGATGACCATGAAGTCGGCGACGCTGGACTTGCCGCGCACGTCGATCTCGACGACGTCCTTGGCCTTCAGTTCCTCGACCGCGGCGTGCACGCTGGCAAGCAGGACCGGCGTGGCCGGCGGCGGGTTCGGGAGACGGGTCTTGATGACTTGCGCTTGGCTGGACAAAGGCGTGTGCGAATGGGGAAACGGCGCGGATTATAGCGCCGGATGCCGGTACAGGCCGTTCCGGGCGATGAACCCGGCCACCGCGGGCGGCACCAGTTCGCGCCAGGGCTGGCCCGCGGCGATGCGTCGGCGGATGTCGGTGGCCGATTCTGGATGCAGCGGCTGGCGCAGCCGGCAGATCCGGCCGGCCGGCGAGGAGGCCAGTTCGGACGGCGATGCAGCCCAGCGTTCGCGCACCGCGCCGGCCAGCGTGCCTGGCAGTTCGCCGTCGAGCGGGCTGCCGGGCCGCTCGGCGACGACGAAATGGGCGAAGTCGAACAGGGCTTCCCATTCGCGCCAGGTCGGCAGGCCGATGAAACTGTCGGCACCGACCAGCAGGGCCACGGGCGCGGCGGAACCGAGTTCGCTTCGCACCTCGCGCAGCGTGTCGATGGTCCAGGAACGGGCTTCCGGATCGCGTTCGGCGCGACGCAGTTCGCGGCGGTCCACCCGCAGCCCGGCCTCGTCGGCGACCGCGAGGTCCAGCATCGCCGCGCGCTGCGCGGCGCTGGCGCCCGGCGGCGCGCGATGCGGCGGGTCGGCCGCCGGCATCAGCCGCACTTCCGTGTCCAGCTCGTCGCGCGCCGCGCGGGCGATGGCAAGGTGCCCGTTGTGGAACGGGTCGAAAGTGCCGCCGTAGAAGAGGTGGAGCCGTGATTCG
>JBDHQQ010000227.1:0-3121 GCA_039807145.1 Pseudoxanthomonas sp.
CTCGCGGCGCCCGGCCGTGCCCTGCCCCGCCCCCTGGTCCGCGCCCCTGTCCGGGCGCCGGGCCGGGGCCGGGCTGTCGTCCAGGCGACGGGTCAATGCGATGCGCTTGCGGGCGACATCGACCTCCAGCACCTTCACCTTGACGATATCGCCGGCCTTGACCACGTCGCGCGGATCCTTGACGAAAGTATCCGACAGCGCGGAGATGTGGATCAGCCCGTCCTGGTGCACGCCGATGTCGACGAACGCGCCGAAGGCGGCCACGTTGCTGACCACGCCCTCCAGCACCATGCCCTCGCGCAGGTCCTTGATGTCTTCCACGCCGTCGGCGAAACGCGCCGCCTTGAACTCGGGGCGCGGGTCGCGGCCGGGCTTCTCCAGTTCCTTCAGGATGTCGCGCACGGTCGGCACGCCGAAGGTCTCGTCGGTGAACTGCTCGGCCTTGAGCCCGCGCAGGAAGCTGCCGTCGCCGAGCAGCGCCTTGATCGGCCGCTGCGCCGCGGCGACGATGCGCTCGACCACCGGGTAGGCCTCGGGATGCACGGCCGAGGCGTCCAGCGGCTCGTCGCCATCGGCGATGCGCAGGAAGCCGGCGCACTGTTCGAAGGTCTTGTCGCCCAGGCGCGGCACCTTCAGCAGGTCGCGACGGCGCCGGAACGGGCCGTTCTCGTCGCGATGGCGGACGATGTTCTCGGCCACCGTCGACGACAACCCCGACACCCGCGACAACAGCGCGGCCGAGGCGGTGTTGACGAACACGCCCACCGCGTTGACGCAGTCCTCGACGCGCGCGTCCAGCGCCCGGGCCAGGCGGAACTGGTCCACGTCATGCTGGTACTGGCCGACGCCGATCGCCTTGGGCTCGATCTTGACCAGTTCGGCCAGCGGATCCTGCAGCCGCCGCGCGATCGACACCGCGCCGCGCAGCGACACGTCGAGATCGGGAAACTCGCGCGCGGCGAACTCGGAGGCCGAGTACACCGAAGCGCCGGCCTCGCTGACCACCACCTTCTGCAGCTTCGGGTTGTCGCAGGCCTTGATGACCTCGCCGGCGAGCTTGTCGGTCTCGCGGCTGGCGGTACCGTTGCCGATGGCGATCAGCTCGACGTTGTACTTGGCGCACAGGTGGCGGAGCGTCTGCAGCGACTGCTCCCACTGGCGCCGGGGTTCGTGCGGATAGATGGTTTCGGTGGCGAGCAGCTTGCCGGTGGCGTCGACCACGGCGACCTTGCAGCCGGTGCGGATGCCCGGGTCCAGCCCCAGCACGGTCTTCGGGCCGGCCGGCGCGGCCAGCAGCAGGTCCTTGAGGTTGTCGCCGAATACGGCGATGGCCTCGGCCTCGGCCTTTTCGCGGGCCTGGTTGAACAGGTCCAGCAGCAGGTGCATGTGCAGCTTGGCGCGCCAGGTCAGGCGGCACGCATCCAGCAGCCAGCGGTCCGCGGCACGGCCCTGGTCGGCGACGCCGGCACTGCGCGCCACCCGGCCCTCGGCGTACTGGTGGCCGGCGTCGGCGTCGCTGCCCGGGTCCAGTTCCAGGAACAGGATTTCCTCGCGGCGCGCGCGGAACAGCGCCAGCAGCCGGTGCGAGGGAATCTTCGCCAACGGCTCGGCATGCTCGAAGTAATCGCGGTACTTGGCGCCTTCGGTTTCCTTGCCTTCGGCGACGCGGGCGCGGATCACCCCGACCTCGCCCAGCCACTGCCGCAGCTCACCCACCAGTGCCGCGTCCTCGCCCCAGCGCTCCATCAGGATCGCGCGGGCGCCTTCCAGCGCGGCCTTGGCATCGGCCACGCCCTTTCCGGCATCCACGAAGCCGGCGGCAAAGGCCTGGGGATCGCGGGTCGGGTCGGCGAGCAGGCCGTCGGCCAGCGGTTCCAGCCCGGCCTCGCGGGCGATCTGCGCGCGGGTGCGGCGCTTGGGCTTGTACGGCAGGTACAGGTCCTCCAGCCGCGACTTGGTGTCGGCGGCCAGGATCTCGTTGCGTAGTTCGTCGCTCAGCTTGCCCTGTTCCGCGATGCTGGCCAGCACCGCGGCGCGGCGGTCTTCCAGCTCGCGCAGGTAGGTCAGGCGCACTTCCAGGTTGCGCAGCTGGGTGTCGTCCAGGCCGCCGGTGACTTCCTTGCGGTAGCGGGCGATGAACGGGACGCTGGCACCTTCGTCGAGCAGCGCGATGGCGGCCTTGGCCTGCGCGGGCTGGGCGCCGATCTCGTCGGCGATGGTCTGCGCGATCTGCTGCGCGAGCTTGCTGTCTTGCATGGATTCCAGGGGGCTACCGCTACTGGGGAAGCCCGCATTCTGGCAGCGCGTCCCGGGAGGGGAAAGCCATTGACAGCCCGGCCCGGGATTGCTTCGCGGCGCGGCGACCGGCGGCTAGCCGAGGTGCCGGCTCAGGCGCTGGAACGCGATATCGTCGCGCAGGCTTTCCAGCACCATCACCCGCATGCGGCCGCGGCCGCTGACGTCCATCACCCGTTCCACGTAGATCTCGGGGCCTGCCTCGGTATCCCTGCGGGTCTTGCTGAAGCCATAGGGCACCACGCCCTTCTCGCCATCCTTGCTGCCACCGATATAAAGAACGACTGCCATGGTGACCGGTACTCCTGTTGCGTCTGTAACGGGCCCACTCTAGGTGGGCGGGCGTTACCAGGATGTACAAAAAAAGTTGATGCGCCATGACGCGCCGGTTGCATGCCGAAGACAGGCGCCGGCCACCGCTCATCGCAGGCGCGGCCACCAGCCGCGCCCTTGCAGCGCATAGCGGTCGGCGGCGCGTTCGAACGGGTTGCGCACGCTGACCCCGCCGCAGGCCAGGTAGACCGGCAGGAACAGCGGCCCCAGCACCATGTACTGGAACACATGCGCGCGCTCATGGTCGCCGAGCCGCACCGGCGGATGCAGGCAGCGGCCCGCGCGGTGTTCGTAGGTCGCGCAGGCCACGTCCAGGCTGTCGCCGGTGTGCAGGATCACCATGCCCAGCGTGATCGCGCCGCCCGGGCCCCACGGCCAGCGGTGGAATACCAGCGCGCAGTCGCGGCGGTTCCAGCGCGGCCGCGCTCCGGCCGGCATGCCCGCCAGGCCCGCCACCAGGCCGAACAGGGTGTTGGGCGCCGTCCACAGCGCG
>JBDHQQ010000228.1:0-3121 GCA_039807145.1 Pseudoxanthomonas sp.
ACAGCGGCAGCTCGATGCCAAGGTCGAGCGACACATGGATGCACACCGTCGAAGGCTTGCATCGGAAGACCACATGGAGACCATGCCTACCAAAAATTTGGCCCGGATCGCGATCCTTCCTCCACCACCAAAATCGGCGGACTAACCGGCCGACTATCCATCGACAGATGAACTCCGACTCGTCAGCAACCGCGGAGATTTCCGGTAGTTTTACAAATCAATCCGCAATGGCAGGCCGACCTCTCAGTCAAGACTGCACTGATAGATAGCGCGAATAGATTCGCGCGCAGGAAGGGAATTTCCATGCCCGAGAATCCACGGCATATCAGGAGCTTGACCCAATTCTGCGAGTCCAACTTCGGGCATCACGGAACCAAGCGCTCGAAGGCCGCGGAAGCGGCCTTTTTGCTGTGCCGGGAAGATTCGCGGGAAAAACAGCCCGCAGGCCAAAGTCAATCAGGCTGCCTCACCCTTCCCTGCTCGCCAGTTCTTCTACCAACAGCCTGCGGCGCCGGCGCTTCCGGTCGCGCCCTTGATTCCCCGATGGTCGATGGACAGCGTTCCACAGCGCGAGTCGTTCTGCGCGCCGGTCGGTGCCGCCTGCAGGCCATAGGTCGTCGCCGTGGGCTGGCCCGCGGAGAAAGCAACCGTGTAGAACGGGCTTACATCCTGCGAGCACTGCGGGGCCGATGCGCCCGTGTAGGTCAGATTGGTCGTATAGAAGCGTTCCATATACTGCGCGGCTTCCTGCAGACAACCCTCGGCCGCACCCCGGCGCGCCTTGATCATGGCGAAGTCGTAGCTGGCTATCGCGATCGTCGCCAGGATGGCGACGATCGCGATGGCGATCAGCAGTTCGATCAGGGTGAAGCCCGCATTTGCGCGATTCGGATGCGCCATCTGTCAATCCCCCAGGATTTCGCGCCAGGACATGCGCTGTGCCGCACCGCCTTGCGGGTTGACGGTTATCGAGGCGCGTCCGCCCGTCGAACCACCCACTATCAACAGTTTGTCGATGATCGTGGGCAAGGTGGGCATGCCGACGCCAAGGTCGACCGAGCCGACCGGGACCTGGCCGTTGCCGCTGCCCACCTGGTCGTTACCATCGACCTTGCCATCCCGATTGGCGTCGAAATACGGCGCACCGGTACTGGTTCCGCTGAATGCATCGATCGCATTGATGTAACCGCTGCCGCCAGCTTCACAACTGTTGTTGGTCGGCGGAATGATGCTGGCGGTGATCAGCACGCTGCCCCTGATCTGCGGCCGGCTGACGATCCGTTCACCCGCCACGGTCGGCTTGTCCAGATCCACGTACCAGCCGCGCTTCGTGGTATCGAGCGGGCCGTTGGCTTCAAAACCGCGCACGGCCGTGCCGCTCTGGGTGGCCGTCACCGTGATATTGCGCTGCTGCAGGTCGGACCTGTGCAGGGTCGCGGTCACCGCATCGTCGATGATGCCGTACATCGACTGCACGGTGTAATCGCTCACATCGCCGTTCTCCAGGAACTTGCCGGTGCCGGCAAACACCCAGCGCTTGCCGGTGGCCGGGTCGCGTGCCAGCGCCAGGCCGGCCGTGATCGGCTGCCCGCTGGCGGCGGTGAACAAAGGCGTACCGCCCAGCGCAATGCTGGCGCTGGCGCCGGTGAAATTGAACTTCCACAAATTGCCTTTCAGGTCGCCGGCATACACGTAATCGACGGTGCCGTCGCCGTTGTCGTCCCAGCCGCGCGGAGCGGACAGCCCATTGTCTCCGCCCACGCCGGTGTCGATCTCCTGGATAAGCGCGCCGCTCGCCAGGTTGTAGACGAACAGCGTCGCGTGTCCACTTGCGCTGTTGATGCCGTTGCCGATGATGACCGCCTTGGTATGACCGGCGTCGTTCAAAGTCACGATCAGCGGTTCGCCCAGCACGTAACCCATGTTCGCGCCCGTGGTGTTTTCCCACAGTACGTTGCTGGTGCTGAAACTGCCCGGATTGGTGACGTCCAGGCCGAACACACCCTTGCCACCACGCCCCAGCGCAGCGACCAGATAGTTGTGGCCTGGCGTCTGGGTGAGCGTCGAAACGGACACGGGACCATCGACGAAGTACTTGTGCGAATACTGCGGATCGCTCAGCGTCGCCAGGTCGGCCAGGCTGACGCCGCCCGGCAGGTAGGCGAAACGCTCCTGACCGGTCTGTGCGTTGATAGCGTGCAGCATGCCGTCATTGGCGCCGACGAAAATGGTGTCGCTGTCCTTCACGTACATCGGCGACGAATTGACGATGTCGCCCAGCAACGAGTCACGATCACGCAGTTGGCCGCCATTGCGCTTTTCCAACGCCGAGATGCCCTTGATGTAGTTGGCGTTGTTGGTGCCATTCACGGGCGACAACGAACGAGAACTCTGATCCAGCGCACTGGTCTGCGCAGCGGTCGGGAAAATGGCACCGATGCCCGTCGCACCATCCCATGTGTAGACGGTCCGTCCTCCCACGATCTGCCCGGCCGCCGTCCAAGCGGGCGTAGTCGCCACGCCCGCGGCGGTGGCGTTGTAGGCGGAAAGCTCGCCCGTCCATTTGCCTGACACGTAGCTGGCCTGGTAGACGCGGGTATCGCTGGCGAACGACGTACTGTTGGCGGTGACGTTCGACGCCGAGCCCAGGCGTTCGCCGACGGTCTTCAGCGCGTCCAGCAAGCCTTGGGTGAACTCCGATGGGCTGGACGCAGCCACGAAGGTGCCACGGCCATTGACCGATGCATGCCACAGGTCGTCGATCCGGTCCAGGTCTTCCGTATCGGTCGGGTCGCCCCAACGCTTGGTTCCGTTGGTGATCGATGGCAGGTCGAGCTTCGGATTCAATCGCCCCTGCAAACCGATTGAAACGCCGAATGTCACCATGTGCTGCCAGAACGCCGGGTCTGCGGTCGACGTGGGCACGTTGTTGTCGAGCGTAGAGACAAGGTCGTTCTTCCAGTAGTGCATCGCCACGTCGGCAAGCGTATCCGCCTGGGTGTTCGGATTCGTACTGAAATTGTCCGTGTACGGCCTGGCGGGCACATACGTCCAACTCCCGCCATTGGGATCGTAATTGGTGGGACCGCCCGTCGCATCGGCATCGCCCACCCTTTGGGCG
>JBDHQQ010000229.1:0-3117 GCA_039807145.1 Pseudoxanthomonas sp.
GCGCTGGCCCGCGCCCGTGCGCAGGTGCAGGCGAAGTCGGGCGACAAGCCGCAGCGGGTTTCGCGCCTGCGCCTGCTGTGGCGAGCCTGGAGCGCCGCGCGCGGCTAATCGCCCCCTTCCTTGCGAAAGCAGGGGAGGGGCGAAATGCATCGTTGCGGGAGCGTTGCCGGGCTGGCCGGTACAATGGTCGCTCGCTTTCAGAAATCCCCGCCATGTCCTCCGCCCCCCATTCCGACCCCGCGCCTTCGCGGGGACAAGTCCTGCCCGATGTCGCCCACCAGTCCGTGTCGCTGGCGCGGCTGCTGGATTGGGTCGGTATGGACAACATCGCCTTGCCGGTGCGCGTTCCCGACGGCGCGGGCGGGCAGTTGCAGGTCGCCGCCAGCATCGACCTGGCGGTGAACCTGGGCCGCGCCGACGCGCGCGGCATCCACATGTCGCGCCTGTACCTGCAACTGCAGGATGGTCTGGCGCGCGAGGCCATCACTCCGGCCGGGCTGCGTCACCTGCTGCAGGACAGCGTCGAATCGCAGCAGGGGCTGGCCACCCAGGCGCGCCTGCGCATCCGCTACGAGGCGCTGCTGCAGCGGCGCGCGCTGGAAAGCGGCTTCAGTGGCTGGAAGCGCTATCCGGTCGAAATCGAAGCGACGCTGCGCGAGGGCCATCTGCTCCTGGCGCTGGGTTTCGAAGTGGAATATTCCAGTACCTGTCCCGCGTCTGCGGCGCTGTCGCGGCAGGCCAACGCCGAGCGATTCGCCGAGGAATTCGCCGCGGCGCGCCCCCTGTCGGTCGGCGTGGTACGCGACTGGCTGGCTTCCGAGCGTGGCATGGCCGCGACCCCGCACGCGCAGCGCAGCCGTGCGCAGGTGCGGATGGAATTGAAGCCGCAGTTCGATGAGCTGCCGCTGGTCGCGTTGATCGATGCGCTGGAAGCCGCGCTGGCCACGCCGGTGCAGACCGCGGTGAAGCGCGAGGACGAACAGGCCTTCGCCCGCCTCAATGCCGAAAACCTGATGTTCTGCGAGGACGCCGCGCGCCGCGTGGCTTCGGTCCTCGCCAACGACCCGCGCGTCGAACGCTACGACGCCACCGTTTCCCACTTCGAAAGCCTGCATCCACACGACGCGGTGGCGCGAGTTTCGGGCGTCAACGCCTGAGGTAGGGCGGGTCTTGACCCGCCATGGCGTGTTCGCAGGATTTCGTCAGAATTCGTAGCCCGGATAAGGTCGTAGGCCGCATCCGGGGTTTTTCGTCACGCAGCGGAATAGTCGCGATCGGGTCGGAAGGCTCCCGGGTGCGCTGCGCTTACCCGGGCTACAGCGCCGCCAGAAAGACGAATGGCAGCAGCCAAAGGAAAGGTTTGAGCACAGCGAAAAGCGGGGCTGCCAAATCCATGGCGTCCGTTCTCCTTAGCGTGGGCGTTCAAGCACCAACAGCGGATCGATCCGCACATCGAACCAGTTCATGCCCCAGTGCAAATGCGGCCCCGTCGCGCGTCCGGTCGCGCCGACGGCGCCGATGATCTGGCCTTGTGCGATGCGGTCGCCGACCCTCACGTCGATGCGCGACAGGTGCAGGAAATTCGAACTGACGCCGAAACCGTGGTCCAACACCACCGTGCCGCCGGTCAGGTACAGGTCCGGCGCCGCGAACGTGATGACGCCGGCTGCCGGCGCCTTCACCGGCGTACCGTTCGGTGCCGCAATGTCCATGCCCGAATGGCCGGCGCCCGGTTGGCCGTTGTACACGCGCGCATTGCCGAAACGCCCGCTGATGCGGCCTTTGACCGGCCATTCGAAAGTCTGCGCGAAGTCGGTGCGGTCGTCGTCGCGTTCGCGTGCGGCGGCGACCAGCGCCTGCTCGCGCTTGATCCGCGCGGCGATCTCCGGCGGCGGGTTCACCGTTTTCGGCGGCACGCCGTTGACGCGCTCCACCGGCCAGTCCCGCGGCGTCACCGCGATGGCGACCGACTGCGCGCTGCCGTCGGGACGAGAGACTTCGACCTTCAGCGGGCCTTTCTCGTCGCGCCCGACGCCGAACACCACGCTGCCGTAGCCGCTGACCCGCAGCGCGCGGCCGGCGTAGGTCACTCGACTGCCGGGTGGCACCTTGCCGACGACCAGCGCGCCCTGAGAAACGCTGGCGGGGAAGACGACGCGGGTGTCCGCCGGGATTTGTGCCGAAGACGGCTGGGCTGCTGTTGCTGCGGGCAAGGCGGATTGCGCCTGCGTCGGCGCGCTCGTACAGGCAGTCAGCAACAGGATCGTCATTCCCGCGAAGGCGGGAATCCACGGACGTGGCTGCTTGCTCGTCATCCCGGCGAAGGCCGGGATCCATGCTGCTGTTGTTCCTGCCCGGGAACGGCAACGGCAAAGGCAAAATGGATCCCAGCTTGCGCTGGAATGACGGCAAGAGCTGGGTCCCGGCTCTTGCCGGGATGACGAGAAGAAGTGAAGGTTGGAAGGGCGGCCGAAACGCATCACCGCTCGAATTCCAGCCTCTGCCCGTTCGGCGTGCCCAGCAACTGTTCGCCGTTCCAGACCATGCGGCCGTTGACCCAGGTCGCGGCGACGCGCGAGCGGAACGTGGTGCCCTCGAACGGCGACCAGCCGCACTTCGACAGCACGTCCTCGCGACGCACGGTGAACGGCGTGCGTCCGACCAGCACGAGGTCGGCCCAGTAGCCTTCGCGCAGGAAGCCGCGCTGCTTCACGTCGAACAGCCGCGCGGGCGCGTGGGCGAACTTCCTGACCACCTGGGTCACGCCCAGCTTGCCTTCGTGGACCAGCTCCAGCGCCGCGACCAGCGCGTACTGCACCAACGGCAGCCCGGAGGGCGCCTGTGCGTACGGCTTCATCTTCTCTTCCAGCGTATGCGGTGCATGGTCGGTGGCCAGCACGTCGATCATGCCGCCTTCGGCCAATGCCTTGACCAGGGCGACGCGGTCGGACGCTTCCTTGATCGCCGGATTGCACTTGATGAAGTTGCCCAGTCGTGCGTAGTCGCCGCGGTCGAAGCGCAGGAAGTGGATGCAGGTCTCGGCGGTGATGCGCTTGCGCGTGCCGTCGGCGCGCAGCAGCGGGCCGGGTTCGAACAGCGCCAGTTCGTCGGCGGTGG
>JBDHQQ010000048.1:0-15840 GCA_039807145.1 Pseudoxanthomonas sp.
CCGGGCACCGCCGGCACGTGGCCCAGCTTGCGCAGGGCGCGGCCTTCGACGTTGGTTTCGATCTTCTCGTAGCCGATCCTGCCGCGCAGGTCTTTCTCGTAGTAGCGCTCCAGCCCGGTCTTGCCGATATGGGTCAGCGCGGCGTTGCCTTCGCCCAACGTCTCCAGGTCCTTCTCGTCGATCCGGCCGACGTAGCCGACGATGTGCGCGAACAGCGGCCCGTACGGATAGCGGCGGGTCAGGTACGGCACCACCTCCACGCCGGGGAAGCGCCAGCGGTCCACCGCGAAGCGGGCGATCTCCTCCTCGCTCAGGCCCAGCTTCAGGGTCACCGGGCGGAAGCCGCGGCCGGCCTTGCGCGCGGCCTCGAAGCGCTCGATGTCCTCGGGCGCCAGGCGGATCAGTTCGGCCAGTTCGGCGACCAGCTTCGTGGTGTCGCCGGCCTTTTCCGGCAGCACTTCGAGACGATAGGCGGGCACGTTCTCGGCCAGCAGCTTGCCGTTGCGGTCGAAGATGCTGCCGCGCCCGGGCACCACCGGCTGCGGCTTGATCCGGTTGGCCTCGGAACGGGTGACGTATTCGGCGTGGTCGAGCACCTGCAGCTTGAAGTACCACGCCGCCAGCACCAGCAGGCCGACGCCGACGGCGACGAATCCCAGCGCGGCGCGGCGGCGGAACTGCTCGGCTTCGGCCGCCGGGTTCTTGTTCGGACGGCGCGACGACACGTCAGCTCCCCCGGCGGCCTTCGCGCAGGCCGTCGAGCAGCAGGAACAGCGGCGCCCACAGCAGCAAACCCACCAGCGGCGCCCACCAGTAGCTGGCCGGCAGCTGCGGCTGGCGCGCGGCCAGGTGCACGCCCGCGGCGATGACGCGGTCGTTGAGCAACAGGCCGCCGACCGCCAGCGCCTGCTGTGGCAGCGGGAAGAACCGCAGCTGCGGGCGGAAACGCTGCAACACGAAGGCCATCACCACCAGCCGCAGCGATTGTTCGCCCAGCAGGCCGCCGAAGGCCAGGTCCGCCGCCAGCCCGCAGACGAAGGCCAGGCCCAGCCCGGCATGCTCAGGTGCTTCCAGCACCCAGTACGCCAGCACCAGTGCCAGCCAGTACGGCCGGAACGGCTGCAGCGCGCCCGGCAGCGGCAGCAGTCCCATCGCCAGGGCAAGCAGCAGGCTGATCGGCAGCAGCCAGCCGGTGCGCGAACGGCTCATCGGCGCGGCTCCTGCGTGGCGGGGACCGGGGGCCGGGGGCCGGGGGCCGGGGAAGAAGCGGAGCGCGCATCAAGCCCCTCTCCCTGCGGGAGAGGGGCTGGGGTGAGGGTACGGTTTCCCGATGCCGGCGCAGATTGCCGTGAATCGGTTTTGTCGGAAGCGGCAGAAGCGGATTCGACGCGAGTGCCGGCATTCGCCTGTTCCCCGACCCTCACCCCAACCCCTCTCCCGAGGGGAGAGGGGCTTTGGGCGGCGGCTTCGGTTGCTTCGCCGCCACCATCGTCCATTTCCGGTTCCCCATTCCCCATTCCCGGCAGCTTCGGCTGCCCGCTCATCAGCAGCAGCACGTCGCGCCCGCGGTCGAGCTGCGCGGCCGGCGTCACGTCGCCGATCCAGAATGCATGGCTCTCGTCCGGATGCAGCGCCTCGACCGTACCGACCAGGAAGCCGGCGGGGAAACGCCCGCCCAGGCCGGAGCTGACGATCCGGTCGCCGACCTTGACGTCGGCGTTGCGCGGAATGTCGGCCAGTTCCAGCCGATCGCTGCGCCCGCGCCCGTAGGCGATCAGGCGCACGCCGCTGCGCGCCACCATCACCGGCACCGCGTGGTCGGGATCGGTCAGCAGCAACACGGTCGAATGCATCGGCCGCACCTGGATGATCTGGCCGACCAGTCCGCCCGCGTCGATCACCGCCTGGCCGGCGCGCACGCCGGCGCGGCTGCCGGCATCCAGCACCAGGCGCTGGCGGGTCGGGTCCAGGTCGATGTTGAGCACCGGCGCCAGTTGCACCTTCAGTTCGTCGCGCTGCGCGGCGCCGAGCAGTTCGCGCAGGTGCGCGTTGTCGGCCGCGGTGGTGGCGAAGCGGGCCATGCGCGCGTTGGCCAGCAGCAGTTCGTTGCGCAGCGCGCGGTTTTCCTTCACCAGCTGGGCGTTGGTGGCCGCGTCGTCGCGCAGCGCATGGCCGACCCGCCCCGGCAGGCCGGCCAGCCACCACAGCGGCTGCACCGCCAGCTCGGCCTGCGCGCGCGCGCGCTGCAGCCAGCCGCCGCGCGAGTCGAGGAAGATCAGCGCGATCGCCAGCGCCAGGTAGGCCAGCAGGCGCAGGGTTCCGGCCACCTCACCCGGGCGCGGATCGAACGTCGGGCTGGTGTAGGAAGGCACTTCAGAGCCGTGATTGGTGATTGGTGATTCGGAACGGCGGGCGGTAAAGCATTTCAGGCTGCGGCACGGGAACGGATTGTCGAATCCTCTCAGATGGCGTCATCGTGGCCGCTTCTCATCGAATCACCAATCACGAATCACCAATCACGGCCTCACTCCGGCGCGAAGAACTCGTTGCCGTGCATGTCGACCAGTTCCAGCGCGCGGCCGCCGCCGCGGGCCACGCAGGTCAGCGGGTCGTCGGCGACCTGCACGTGCAGGCCGGTCTCTTCGCCGACCAGGCGGTCCAGGTCGCGCAGCAGGGCGCCGCCGCCGGTCAGCACGATGCCGCGCTCGGCCACGTCGGCGCACAGCTCCGGCGGGGTCTGCTCCAGCGCCAGCTTGACCGCGCTGATGATGCCGGCCAGCGGTTCGTGCAGCGCTTCCAGCACTTCGTTGGAGTTGATCTTGATCATCTTCGGCACGCCTTCGGCGAGGTTGCGGCCGGAGATTTCCATCTCCACCACCTCGGCCTGCGGATAGGCGCAGCCGATTTCCAGCTTGATCCGCTCGGCCGTGGCCTCGCCGATCAGCATGCCGTGGTTGCGGCGCACGTAGTTGATGATGGCGTCGTCGAAGCGGTCGCCGCCGATGCGCACCGACTGCGAATAGACGATGCCCGACAGCGAGATCACCGCGACCTCGGTGGTGCCGCCGCCGATGTCGATGACCATGCTGCCGCGCGCCTCGGACACCGGCATGCCGGCGCCGATCGCCGCGGCCATCGGCTCTTCGACCAGGTACACGTCGCGGGCACCGGCCTCTTCCGCCGATTCCTTGATCGCGCGGCGCTCGACCTGGGTGCTGCCGGCCGGCACGCACACCAGCACGCGCGGGCTGGGGCGCAGGAAGCGGCTCTTGTGCACCTTGCGGATGAAGTGCTTCAGCATCGCCTCGGTGTAGGTGAAGTCGGCGATCACGCCGTCCTTCATCGGCCGGATGGTGGTGATGTTGCCGGGGGTGCGGCCGAGCATCTGCTTGGCCTCGGCGCCGACCGCGGCGACCGTGTGGTTGCCGCCGATGGCCCGGTCGGTGCGCACCGCCACCACCGAGGGCTCGTTCAGCACGATGCCCTGCCCGCGCACGTAGATCAGGGTATTGGCCGTGCCCAGGTCGATGGACAGGTCGTTGGAGAACATGCCGCGGAGCTTCTTGAACATTTCGGGGGCGGATCCTGCAGGGAAAATGGAACGCACCGGAAAAACGGGGCCAAGGCCCGGTTTTTCAGGCGGAACGTCGGGGAAAACAGGGGGGCGGCTAGCCTAGCAATCCCCCTGTTCACGGGCAAGGAAAATCCGCGTGAAAACGTGGTTTCCGGCGCTTTTCGCCCAGCCCGTCGCGGCCCCGGTCCGAAGCCGCCCGGCCGCCGCGAATAGCCTTGGCCGCGCCCAACCGTTAACCTTCGCCCTGCGCGCCCGGCACGGGCCGCGCCCCGTCACGACCGGCTCGGGGGCCGGTCCCCAGCCGAGCCTTGCCGATGTCCGCACTGATCTGTGGTTCCCTTGCCTACGACACCATCATGGTGTTCCCGGACCAGTTCAAGAACCACATCCTGCCGGACAAGGTGCACATCCTGAACGTGTCGTTCCTGGTCCCGCGCATGCGCCGCGAGTTCGGCGGCTGCGCCGGCAACATCGCCTACAACCTGAAGCTGCTGGGCGGCGACCCGATCCCGATGGGCACGGTGGGCCAGGATTTCGGCCCGTACCGCGAATATTTCGAAGGCCTGGGCATCGACCTCAGCCGGGTCAAGGTGATCGACGAACTGTTCACCCCGCAGGCGTTCATCACCACCGACCACGACAACAACCAGATCACCGCGTTCCACCCCGGCGCGATGATGCGCAGCTACGAGAACCATGTGAAGGACGTGTCAGGCGTGACCATCGGCCTGGTCGGCCCCGACGGCCGCGAAGGGATGATCCAGAATTCCGTCGAGTTTGCCGATATGGGCGTGCCCTTCATCTTCGACCCGGGCCAGGCGATGCCGCTGTTCAACGGCGAGGAACTGCGTACCTTCGTGGAGCAGGCCGACTACGTGGTGGTCAACGACTACGAATCGAACCTGCTGCAGGAGCGCACCGGCTGGAACGAGAAGGACATCGTGTCGCGGGTGAAGGCCTACATCGTCACCCAGGGGCCGCGCGGCGCGATCATCCACACGCCGGAAAAGAGCTGGGACGTGCCGCCCGCGCACGAACGCCGCGTCACCGACCCGACCGGCTGCGGCGACGCGTTCCGCGCCGGCCTGATCTACGGCATCGAGAAAAACTACGACTGGCTGACCATCGGCCGCATGGGCAACCTGATGGGCGCGCTGAAGGTCGAACACCCCGGCACCCAGAACCAGCGCTTCGACTTCGACGAGTTCAACGAGCAGTTCAAGCAGCAGTTCGGGTATTCGCTGTAAACCCGCGTCCATAGCGAGCCGGACCGATCCGGCTCGCCTGCGGCTCGCGACCCCTTGCGTCGCGAGCGCACGGGATGACCTTGCGCCTCATCACACCTTCCTGCCCGCCTGCGCCGCGCGCAGCACGCGCAGGAAGTTGCCGCCCCAGATGTCCGCGATCTGCGCCTGCGTGTAGCCGCGCTTGAGCAGTTCCGCGCTGACGTTGGGCGCGTCCTTCTCGCCATCGAAGCCGTCCACGCCGGCGCCGTGGTTGAAGTCCGTGCCGATGCCGACATGCTCCACGCCGATGCGCCTGGCCACGTAGTCGATCTGGTCGGCGAAGTCGGACAGCGACGCGCGCTTGACCTGTGCCCGCAATGCGTCGAGGAACGCGTCGCGCTTGTCTTCCGGCAAGGTGACATACCCGTCGTTCGGCGCCTTGAACCGTTCCGGCAGGCCGTAGCTGGCGCGGATCTCGCGCGTCGCGGCCAGTTCCCGTTCGTCCAGCTTGTGCAGGTAGGCGCTGAACGGCGTCAATTGCACCACCCCGCCATTGGCCTTGATCGCATCCAGTTGCGAATCGCTCAGGTTGCGCGTGTTGTCCACCAGGGCGCGCGCGTCCGAGTGCGAAGCGACCACCGGAACCCGCGACAATTCAAGGGTCTGCTCAAGCGCTGCATCGGACAATTGCGACACGTCGATCAATACGCCAAGGTCGTTGAAACGACGCACCGCTTCCTTGCCCAGTGCGGACAGGCCGTGATGGCGCTCGACCTGTCCCTGGTCGACAGGACGCGACGAATCCGAGAAGGCGTTGTGACCGGCATGGTTCAACGCGGCGATGCGCACTCCGGCCGCATAGTATTCGTCGAAGGCCTTCAGGTCCGTGCCCAGAATGCGCGCATTCTGGAACCCCAGCAGCACCGCTATCTTTCCCTGGTCGTGGATCCGTTGCACATCGTCCGCGGTCAGCGCCTTTTCCACGGCGCCGCCGCTGTCTGCGATGAATCGCGCGATTGCGACCAGCTTCTCATCCGCTTCCTTCCGCGCGGCGGCATCGCCTTCCGGCGTTTCCGGCCCGGAGCCAACCGCCACGGCAAGCACCACCGCGTCCACGCCGCCTTCCTGCAATTGCGCCAGGCTGACGCGAGATCCGCCGTCCGGCGCGTAGTAGCGTTTCGGCGTTTGCGGCAACAGCACGTCCGTGTGGCTGTCCAGCACCAGCACGCCGTCGTGGATCGCGCGCGACCCAGCGACCGTGACTTCGGTCGATGCCGCGGCCGCACCCGCATTCGCGTCACCGGGTTTTAGGAACTGCCAGAACGTCGCGATCAGCGCAGTCGCGACGGCAATCGCCAGAATGACCGGCCATTTCCGGCGCTGGCTGCGTATCGGGGTGATTTGGCTCACGATGTTTTCTCCATGAGGTGGGGGAAATCCTCATGGGCGAATCTATTGCCGCGCCGTGCCCGCGCATAACAATGATTGGCAATGACCTGCTAACCAGGTCGGCATCTGCAAACCCCGGCCACACCCTGACCGCCGGACCTCAGCACCCGCTGGCTGCTGTGCTTTCATCCCGCATGCCCGTACAGGTTTGGGTGACTCAGTCGCCGGACCTTGTCCGCAAACACCTCTCGGACCAGGGCAACGGGGGAAATCAAATCCGGTGAGCGCCGCCCGGAATACCTAGCGGCCTCCCCCGCCCGACTCCCGATGGCGTGCCGCCGCGCGTTCCAGCCAGCCCTGCAGATCGCGCCGCTTGACCTTCTCCGCACGCGCCTGCTTCAGGCAGGCCAGCATGTGGTTGCGCATGACCTGATCGTCTCCGGCGAAGGACAGCGCCAGGTCGCGGTCCATCCAGCGGCGGAACACGACGAACAGGACCACGTGCAGCGCGATGGCCAGCGCGCTGACCACGGCGGCGATGACGATGCCGGCGTCCATCACGCGGTGCCCGCGCTCAGTTCCAGCCCGGCATCCGCTCCTTGAGCACCCCGCCGGTCTCGGCCAGCGCCTTGCGCGTGCCGCCGGCCGCGACCGGGAATTCGATCTCGATCTTCTTCGACTTGCCGGCCAGCTTCCACAGCGCCTTGTAGTCGTCGATGAACATCGCGGTGGCCTCGTCGGTCTTCGGCCGGTTGGCCGACATCTTCCTCGGCGCACCGTCGTCTGCGGTCACGGTGACGCTGCAGCGGGCATAGCAGGCCTTGGCGAAGTCGCTGGTCCGCAGCACCAGGTAGCTGCTGCGTTTCCAGTCCGGATGATCGCGGAAGATCAGCTGCACGGTGCGTGGGCCGGTGCCGTCCACGTCCACGGTGTCCTTGCTGTAGATAGACGATGAACGCTGCACGCCCTTGCCGACCGGCGTTTCCGAATAGTTCCACAGCGACGACAGGCGGTCCCGCTCGCGCTGCACCTCGGCCTTGGCCTTGGTGTCGTCGAAGGTCTGCTTCACCTCCGCCGCGGCCTGGGTGTCCGGGTACTGCGCCAGCAGCGCGGCGCCGTGGATGCGGGCCTTTTCCCAGCGCTGCGCGGTCAGCTCCTGGTCGTACTGCCGGGCCAGGTCGGCGGCGGCCTCTTCCTGCTGCTGCGCCAGCGCCGCGGCGGCTTCGCGCTGCACGGCCTCGCGGTCGGTGCAGGCGGCCATCGACAGGGCAACGGCGAGGAGGGTGATGCGGAATTTCATCGTGCGGTTCCTTTTTCGATCAGTTGCGTCACGGCGTCCGCCACGGCGGCGGGTTTCTCCATGATCGACATGTGCCCGCAGCCGTCCAGCATCACTTTATTCGCCTGCGGCATCTGCGCGGCGTAAAGGTCCAGCGCGCTGGGGTCGATCACCGCGTCCTGCCGGCACCACAGCAGCAGCGCCGGTTGATGGATGCGCGCGGCGGCCTCGCCGGGCAGGAAGCGTTCGTCGCTGCGACCGATCCGGTCCAGCACCTGCTGTTCGAACGGCGCCTGCCGCGCACGCCAGCGCGCGACGACCGCCGATGCGGGCCACGGGATCGCCGGCTTGGCCGCTTCGACGTGGAACACCGTGTCGATGTAGCGCCGCAGCATGTCCGGATCGTGCACGGCGAACGGGTTTTCGCCGGCCAGCACCTGTTCGCCGAAACGGTTGTCGCGGAAACGCACGCCGGCCGCGTCGAACAGGCCGACCCGCGCGACCTCGCCCGGCGCGTCCGCCGCAACCAGTGCGGCGATGCCGCCGCCCATCGAATGGCCCAGCAACACCACGGGGCGATCCGGCGACACGGCACGGATGAATTCGGCCACGCGCCGGCTCTGCGCGACGAAGCCGTAGTCCTGCCCGGCGATGCGCTGGCTTTCGCCCCAGCCGGGCAGGTCCGGAATCACCAGTCGGTAGCGGCCGTCGAGCGCGCGCGCCAGCGGATACCAGTTTTCCTTGCTGCCGGTGAAGCCGTGCACCATCACCACGACGGGTTTTTCAGAAGCCGGCGCATCGGCGCGTGACGCCTCGCGTTCGGCATACACCCAACGATGGCCGGCGGCTTCGACTTCGTGCCGCTGCAGGCCCGCCTGTCGCGCCAGGCGCCGGTTTTCGGCCTTCACCAGCAGGAAGGGATCGCGCCACAGCGCAATCCCCGCGAGCGAAATCGCGGCGACCAGCAACGCCAGCGCGAAAAGAACGACCTTGCGCCGGCGTCGCTTCGCCATGGCTTACTTGCCGTCGCCGGCTTCGGCCTTGGCGAGGGTGTCCTCGACCGTGGCGGTGGTGATCGGGTGGTAGCCCGGACGCGCCCTGGCGAACACTTCCTTCGCGAAAACCAGGCCTTCGGGCGACTTCACCAGTTCCTTGTAGATCGGCATGATCAGCTTGCGCCGGCCAACGCGCTCGATGAACTCGCCGGCCGCCGGCCATGCTTCCCGGTAGCCGCTGCGGATCGCCAGCGGATACCAGCGCATCGCGATCTCGCCGTTCGGCGTGCCGGTGAAATGATAGGCGTCGTCCAGCTGCTTCAATTGCTCCGGCTTCATCGCCTCACCCATGCCTTCGATGAAACGGGTCCATTGCTGGGTGTTCCAGCCCGAGGTGACCTGCGGCACCGGCAGCGCGCCAGTACCCGACCAGGCGATGCGCGCAGCGTCCACGGCGCTGAACTTGCCCGACTCGACCACCGGTGCGCCGGCCGGGATGCCCGGCTCGTACAGCCACGCGTCGACTTCGGCCATCGTCACCTTGCCCGGGTGCTTGTCGATCAGGTTGGCCTGCAGGTAATCGCGGAACTGCCTGGTGGTGATGCTCTGGAAAGCGAAGTGGTCGAAGTAGCCCTTCAGGAACGGATCGAAGGTCTCGCGGCCGAAGCGCTGTTCGAGGAATTGCAGGAACCAGGCGCCCTTGGTGTACACGGTGGCGCTGGAGGAATTGTCCGGATCGGCCAGGTCGCCGGGCTTCAGCGACAGGCGCTGCAGCTTCGGGTCCAGTTCCTTGAACTCCGCCTTGAGCGCGTCGCGGTCGATGACTTCTTCCATTTCGGCCATCGGCTTGCCGTACAGCGCCTCGGTGATGCGGCCCTGCACATAGGTGGTGGTGCCTTCGTTCAACCACGCGTCCTTGTCGGTGGCGAAGGTGACCAGGTTGCCCGACCAGCTATGCGCCAGCTCGTGCGCGACCAGCGAGACCAGCGACTTGTCGCCGACGATCACGGTCGGCGTGGCGAAGGTCAGGCGCGGGTTCTCCATGCCGCCGTAGGGGAACGATGGCGGCAGCACCAGCAGGTCGTAGCGGCCCCAGCGGTACGGGCCGTACAGGGACGAAGCGGTGTCGATCATCTTCTCGGTGTCTGCGAACTCGCTGGCGGCCTTGTCCACCATCGTCGGCTCGGCCCACACGCCGCTGCGCTCGCCGATCTTCTTGAACACCAAGTCGCCCGCGGCGATGGCCAGCAGGTACGACGGGATCGGCTGCGGCATCTGGAAGCTGTAGTCGCCATCGCGCGCCGCGGCCGGGTCGTTGTCCGCGCTCATCAGCACCATCGTGTCCTGCGGCGCGGTGACGTGCGCGCTGTAGGTGAAGCGGATCTGCGGCGTGTCCTGCAGCGGCACCCACGACCGCGCGTGGATCTGCTGCGACTGGCTGAACATGAAGGGCTGCCGCTTGCCCTCGGTCATCGACGGCGCCAGCCACTGCAGGCCCGAAGCCTCCGGCGAGGTCACGTAGGTGACGCGGATCTTCGCAGGACGCTGCGGCGCCTCGATGGCCAGCTTGCTGCCGAGGATCGGATCCTTGTCAGCCAGCTCGAACTTCAGTTCCGCCCACTTGCCGTCGGCGCCCTGGCCCTCGGCTTTCTGCACATCGATATCGCGGGTGTCCAGCAGCAGTCGGGTGGCGTTCTTGTCGATCCAGTCAAGGCTGTAGGTCGCGGTGCCACCGAGGGTCCTGGCGGCGAAATCGACGTTCAGGTCCAGCGCCAGATCGGTGGTGCGGACCTTGTCCGGCTCGGCATAGGAATGTTCGTCCACCACTTTCTCCGCGGTGGCGGCGGCTGGCGCGACCGCAGCGACGGGTTCGGGGCTCTGGCTGCGTTCGCAGCCGGCGACAGTGAGGCCAAGGCCGGCGGCGATGGCGGTGGACAGGAGCAACTGACGCATGGGTTCGACCTGCTTGCGGAAAAAGCGAGTTTAACGCCGCCACGGTCGGCCCGCCGCATGCGCCGCCATGACTTTGGCCAACATGCCCTTCGACATGCGTACTTGCGGCACTGCGGCAGGCAAACGGGCCTGCGGCATTGTCAACGCGACGCCGCCCACGCGCATCCATGACCCTGCCATTGGTCATGCAAACCCGAATGTCCATGCGCGCATCTCTTGCGTACAGACCGCCGACACCTCATGGGGAGAGACGCTTGAACACGTTTGTTTCGAAGCCGCATGCGCTGATCGCAGCCCTGCTGTTGTGCGCCCCTTTCGCCCAGGCCCGGCAGGCCGTGGCGCCAGCGGACGCCGCCAATGCCATCGCCGGCGGGCGCATCCCCCTGCTGCAGGGCGAGATCGCCATCGACGGCAAGCTCGACGATGCCGCCTGGCAGGGCGCGCTGGTGCAGGAAATCGGCTACGACGTCCAGCCCGGCGACAACACCCCGGCACCGGTGAAAACCACTGTCCGCATCGGCTATACCGCCGACGCGCTGTACGTGGCCTTCCACGCCATGGACTCGGACCCGGCGCAGATCCGCGCTCACCTGCGCGACCGCGACGCGATGTTCAACGACGACTGGGTCGGCGTGTTCCTCGACACCTTCAACGACAACCGCCGCGGTTACGAGCTGGTGGTGAACCCGCTCGGCGTGCAGGGCGACCTGATCCGCGACGAGAGCAACACCGAGAACCAGGAGGATGCGAGCTGGGACGGCCTGTGGGACAGCGCCGGCCAGCTCACCGCGGAAGGCTATGACGTCGAAATCCGCATTCCCTTCTCCACCCTGCGCTTCCCGCATGGCGGCGGCGGCCAGCGCTGGGGCATCTCGCTGTTCCGCAACTGGCCGCGCGACAAGCGCCACCAACTGACCAGCCACAAGGTGCCGCGCGAATCCAACTGCTTCCAGTGCGAATGGGGCAAGTACGACGGCCTGGCCGGTGCGCAACAGGGCCGGAATCTCGAAATCGTGCCGACCCTGACCATGAGCAAGACCCAGACCCGCGACGCCGCGGGCGAACCCTGGCGCAGCGGCGACAGCGCGATCGAACCAGGCGTGGACCTGAGCTGGGCGCCCTCGCCGGCGATGACCCTGAACGCGACGATCAACCCGGATTTCTCCCAGGTCGAAACCGACCAGTTGCAGCTCGACATCAACAACAGCTTCGCCCTGTTCTACCAGGAGAAGCGCCCGTTCTTCCTGGAAGGCGCGGACTATTTCACCAGCCCGTTCAGCGTGCTGTACACGCGACAGATCGCCGACCCCGACTACGGCCTGCGCGTGACCGGTCGCAGCGGCGGCAACACCTACGGCGCCATCGTCGCCCGCGATGCGGCGCCGCAGGTGCTGGTGCCCGGCACCCAGGGCTCCCGCTTCCGCGCGCTGGACGAAAAGGCGGACGTGGCCGTGGGCCGCTACCGCCACGACTTCAATACGCACTTCAGCGTCGGCGCCATCGGCACCTTCCGCCAAGGCGAGGACTACGACAACGGCGTGGCCGGCGTGGACGCGCGCTGGCAGCAGGGCGCACACACCGCCACCGCGCAATTCCTGCACAGCCAATCCGAGTATCCGGACGGAATCGTCGACCTCTACAAGGGCGAACTCGGCGACGACCCGACGCCGGCCGGCAACGCCTGGCGCGCCGAATACAGCTTCAGCAACCGCAACTGGAACTTCGACGCCTGGCACGAGGACATCGATCCCGGCTTCCGCGCCGACCTCGGTTTCATCGGCATGGTCGGCTACGACAAGTCGCTGCTCGGCGGCGCGCGCACCTGGTACCGCGACGACGCGGCATTCAACCGCATCCAACTGTACGCCGACTGGGACATCACCCACCGCTACGATGGCCAGCTGCTCGAACGAGAACTGGAGGCGCAGGTGAAGTTGCAGGGGCCGATGCAGAGCAACCTCACCGTGCATGGCATGACCCGCGTGGCCTACTGGCAAGGCGTGCTGTTCGACGAACACTACGCCGACATCAACGCCAACTTCCGCCCGAACGGCAACCTGCAGCTCGGCGCCTACCTGCAAACCGGCACCATGATCGACCGCGACGCCAGCAAGACCGGCCACCGCACGATGGCCGAACTGTACGGCAGCGCCAACGTCGGCCGTGGCCTGACGATGGACTGGGACGTCATCCGCCAGCAGATGAAGCGCGACGGCGGCACCGCCTTCACCGCCACCGTAGCCAACGCCGGCGGCAGCTGGCAGTTCGATCCGCGCCAGCGCCTGCGCCTGACCCTGCAGGGCAGCTCGGTGAAGCGCGACCAGTCCCTGTACGCGGATCCGGTCGGGAAGAAAGCGCGCGACTGGGCCGCACAGATGGTCTATTCGTACAAGATCAACCCGCGCACCGCGCTGTACGCGGGTGCTTCCTATGGCGCCTTCATGGACGACGACAACCCGGACCTGTTCGGCAACACGCGCAGCGTGTTCCTCAAGCTCAGCTACGGCTGGCAGCCGTAGCGCCTGCCCCGTACTTGATGCGGGGGCGGGCCCTGGCCTGCCATGGCCGACGGTCGATGCAAGCGGCCGTGCGGACGAAGCGCCGCCCGTCGCCAGTCGCCCTTCAGTCGTTCCTGCAGACGTCGACCCAGTCCGCGCCAGTCAGTTCAGCCATGCGCTGCGGCGCCAGCTTGACCGCGCTGTTGGTCGAGCCCGCGGCCGGGATCACCATGTCGTAGGCGCGCAGCGAAACGTCGCAGTACACCGGCACCGGCGTCGCCAGCCCGAACGGACACACACCGCCGACAGGATGCCCGGTCAGTTCCAGCACGCGTTCCGCATCGAGCATGCGCGTCTTGCCGCCAAACGCGGTTTTCATCTTAGCATTGTCGATGCGCGCGTCGCCGCGGGCCACGACCAGGAATACGCGGCGACCGTCACTGGTTTCGAAAGCCAGCGTCTTGGCGATCTGGCCGGGCTCGACGCCGTGCTGCTGCGCCGCTTCGGCGACGCTGGCCGTGGAACCCTCGCTGACGATGACCTGCAATTCCGGGGCGTTCTCCGCCAGGAAACTGCGCACCGACGCCAGGCTCATCCGTTCAGGCCTTGTACCCGGCATGCACCGCGACGATGCCGGCCGACAGGTTGACGTAACCGGTGCGGGCGAAACCGGCTTCGTCCATCATCGCCTTCAGCTGCTCCTGCGGCGGATGCTTGCGGATGCTCTCGGCCAGGTACTGGTAGCTGTCGGCGTCGTTGGCGAACAGCTTGCCCAGCTTCGGCAGCACGTTGAACGAATGGAAGTCGTACACCGGCTTGAACCATTCGGCCTTCACTTCCGAGAATTCCAGCACCCGCGCCTGCCCGCCGACCTTCAGCACGCGGTGCATCTCGCGCAGCGCGGCGTCCTTGTCGGTGACGTTGCGCAGGCCGAAGGCGATGGTGACCAGGTCGAAGCTGGCGTCCGGGAACGGCAACGCCTCGGCGTTGCACTGCACGTATTCGAAGCCGCCCACCTTGCCGCGGTTGGTCAGGCGGTCGCGGCCCACCGACAGCATGCCGGCGTTGATGTCGCCCAGCACGACCTCGCCGGTTTCGCCGACCTTGTCCTTCAGCAGCATGGCGACATCGCCGGTACCGCCGGCCAGGTCCAGCACCCTGTCGCCGCGCCGCGCCTGCGCGGTGCCGACGAAGTAGCGCTTCCACAGCCGATGGATGCCCAGCGACATCAGGTCGTTCATCAGGTCGTAGTTGCGCGCGACCGAGGTGAACACCTCGCCGACCAGCTTCTGCTTGTCCTTCGCGGCGACGTCGCGGAAGCCGAAATGGGTGGTGCCCTGTTCGTAAGGGGATTGCCCGTGGGCGGACGGCTTGTCGGAGGCGGAGTTCATGCGGCCATTATCGCATCCGTGGCGTTAGGATGGACCCGACCCCTCCCTGCCCGGTTCCGATGATCGCCACGCCCGACTACCGCGCCCTGCTCGACACCGCCATCGCCGAAGCCCGCCGCGGACTGGCCGAAGGCGGCATTCCCATCGGCGCGGCGCTGTACCACGCCGACGGCCGCCTGCTGGGCTGCGGGCACAACCGCCGTGTGCAGGAAGGCGACCCGTCGGTGCACGGCGAAACCGATGCCTTCCGCAAGGCCGGCCGCCAGCGCAGCTACCGCGACACGATCATGGTCACCACGCTGGCGCCGTGCTGGTACTGCAGCGGCCTGGTGCGCCAGTTCGGCATCGGCACCGTGGTGGTCGGCGAATCGCAGACCTTCCGTGGCGGCATCGACTGGCTGCGCGAGAACGGCGTCGCGGTGATCGACCTGCACAACCGGGAATGCATCGACCTGCTCGGCGGCTTCATTGCCGCGCATTCCGAGGTGTGGAACGAGGACATCGGCGAGGACTGAGCGCCGCACGGCGCCACGCGCCGCATTCCGCGACAAGCGCGGAACGCGCGCCCTTAGGGCGCGATCCTGGCAACGGGAAGATGGCGCGCCTGGAGGGATTCGAACCCCCGACCAATGGCTTCGGAAGCCACTACTCTATCCGGCTGAGCTACAGGCGCATGCAAGGAAACGGCCGTGCGGGAACCGCAGGGCGGCGCGTATTGTAAACGGAAATGCCCGCGAGTCGCTGCACCGGCGGACGGGGCGCGCCTGTTAATCTTTGCGCATGGGTTACGAACGATTCGAGCCGGACTACGTGCCGCCATGGAAGCGCCGGCTCAATGCGTATTGGCGCCTGATGCGCGGCGACCGCCCGATCGGCGTGCTGCTGCTGCTGTGGCCGACGTGGTGGGCGCTGTGGCTGGCCGCGGGTGGCGTGCCGCCGCTGTGGACGCTGTTCGTGTTCACCGCCGGCGTGTGGCTGACCCGCTCTGCCGGCTGCGTGATCAACGACTACGCCGACCGCTGGCTGGACCCGCAGGTGGAACGGACGAAGTCGCGTCCGCTGGCGACCGGCGAGGTTTCGGGCCGCGAGGCGCTGGCGGTGTTCGCCGCACTGATGGTCGTCGCG
Organism: Pseudoxanthomonas sp.; assembly: GCA_039807145.1. Taxonomy (GTDB): domain Bacteria; phylum Pseudomonadota; class Gammaproteobacteria; order Xanthomonadales; family Xanthomonadaceae; genus Pseudoxanthomonas_A. The sequence continues at coordinate 15,431 of JBDHQQ010000048.1, forward strand.
TTCGCGCTGGTGCTGAGCTTGAACCGGCTGACGGTGTGGCTGAGCTTCGCCGGCCTGTTCCTGGCCGCGACCTATCCGTACCTGAAGCGCTACACCTACCTGCCGCAGGTGTATCTGGGCATGGCCTTCGGCTGGGGTATCCCGATGGCGTTCGCCGCGGTGCAGGGCAAGTTGCCGGCGCTGGCATGGGTGTTGTATGCGGCGAACATCCTGTGGTCGACGGCCTACGACACCTGGTACGCGATGGTCGACCGCGAGGACGATATCCGCGCCGGCTCCAAATCGACGGCGATCCTGTTCGGCGACCTGGACCTGGTGATCCAGGGGATCTTGTATGCCCTGTTCTTCGCCGCGCTGGTGCTGGTGGGAAAGCAGGCGGGCCTGGGCCCGCCCTACTGGGTCGGACTGGG
>JBDHQQ010000049.1:0-15823 GCA_039807145.1 Pseudoxanthomonas sp.
CTTGGCGATAGACTTCGGCGCCCTGCTCGCGGAACTGCTTCGACTTTTCCGCCATGCCCGCTTCCAGCGCCCGCGTTTCCTCCACCCCGTGCTCGGCGGCATAGTCGCGCACGTCCTGGGTGATCTTCATGCTGCAGAAGTGCGGGCCGCACATCGAGCAGAAGTGGGCCAGCTTGTGCGCGTCCTTGGGCAGGGTCTCGTCGTGGAATTCCTTGGCCTTCTCCGGATCCAGGCCGAGATGGAACTGGTCTTCCCAGCGAAATTCGAAACGCGCCTTCGACAGCGCGTTGTCGCGCACCTGCGCGCCGGGATGGCCCTTGGCCAGGTCGGCGGCGTGCGCGGCGATCTTGTAGGCCATGATGCCGTCGCGCACGTCCTCGCGGTTGGGCAGGCCGAGGTGTTCCTTCGGCGTGACGTAGCAGAGCATCGCGGTGCCGTACCAGCCGATCATCGCCGCGCCGATCGCGCTGGTGATGTGGTCGTAGCCCGGCGCGATGTCGGTGGTCAGCGGCCCGAGCGTGTAGAACGGCGCCTCGCCGCATTCGCGCAGCTGCTTGTCCATGTTCTCCTTGATCAGCTGCATCGGCACGTGGCCGGGGCCTTCGATCATGGTCTGCACGTCGTGCTTCCACGCGATCTTGGTCAGCTCGCCAAGCGTCTCCAGTTCGCCGAACTGGGCGGCATCGTTGGCATCGGCGATGCAACCGGGGCGCAGGCCGTCGCCGAGCGAGAAGGCCACGTCGTAGGCCTTCATGATCTCGCAGATGTCCTCGAAGTGGGTGTAGAGGAAATTCTCCCTGTGATGCGCCAGGCACCACTTGGCCAGGATCGAACCGCCGCGGGAGACGATGCCGGTCACCCGCTTCGCGGTCAGCGGCACGTAGCGCAGCAGCACGCCCGCATGGATGGTGAAGTAGTCCACGCCTTGCTCGGCCTGTTCGATCAAGGTGTCGCGGAAGATCTCCCAGGTCAGCTCCTCGGCGCGACCGTCGACCTTCTCCAGCGCCTGGTAGATCGGCACCGTGCCGATCGGCACCGGCGAGTTGCGCACGATCCATTCGCGCGTTTCGTGGATGTGCTTGCCGGTGGACAGGTCCATCACCGTGTCGCCGCCCCAGCGGATCGCCCAGACCAGCTTCTCCACTTCCTCGGCGATGCCTGACGAAACAGCCGAGTTGCCGATATTGGCGTTGATCTTGGTCAGGAAGTTGCGGCCGATGATCATCGGCTCGCTTTCCGGATGGTTTATGTTGTTGGGCAGGATCGCGCGGCCGCGGGCGATCTCGTCGCGCACGAATTCCGGGGTGATGAGCTTCTGGATGCTGGCGCCGAAGGACTCGCCCGGATGCTGGGCCAGCAGGCCGGCGTCGCGCACGGCGTCGAGTCGCTGGTTCTCGCGGATCGCGACGAATTCCATCTCCGGCGTGACGATGCCCTGCTTCGCGTAGTGCATCTGCGACACATTCATGCCGGCCTTCGCGCGCCGCGGCAGGGTACGGTTCGGGAAACGCACCGCGTCCAGCTTCGCGTTGGTCTCGCGCGAGCGGCCGAATTCCGAGCTCAATGCGGCCAGCACTTCGGTATCGCCGCGTTCGGCGATCCACTGCGCGCGCAGCGCCGGCAGGCCGCGGGACAGGTCGATGTCGGCGGCCGGGTCCGTGTACGGGCCGGAGCAGTCGTAGACGGTCACCGGCGGGTTGTCCTCGCCGCCGAACAGCGTCGGCGTCCGGGTCAGCGCGATCTCGCGCATCGGCACGCGCAGGTCGGCGCGGGAACCTTCGACGAAGATCTTGCGCGAACCGGGGATCGGCCGGGTCACGGATTCGGAGAGCTGTTCGGTCTGCTGCAGCAGGTTGCTGGGTACGGCGTTCATCGGCTTCGTCCTGTGGAATTCCCGCACGGGGTCGCGCGGGTTCTGCGGAAGGGTCCGCATGCGACGAAGCAAGGGCGCAAGGATGCCGGGCATCGCTGCGAAGCTTCCCTACGCCGGTCTGAACCGGATCAGGTTCGAAGGGTCTGTCTCAATCGCCGGCTGACCGGCGATACCCCCGCTTCGGGAGTTATTAGACCACAAGGGACGGCCATGGCCCGCGATGGAGTTCAGCGGGACGGCAGGGCCAGTTTCCTGCATTCGCCCGCATTCGCGGGCTTCGCCGCCATGACCTCGGCGCGGGTCTGGGCCAGCTGGCCGCGCCAGGACGAACCCGCGTCGTTCGCCGCGTCGAGCGCGTCCAATGCCTGCTGTCGGCAACTCAGTTCGCCCATCGCCGAAGCGTAGTTGTTCGACAGCACCGGATCGCCCGGCGCGCGCGCCAGTCCGTCGCGGAACAGGCCGGCCGCCGCGCGCCAGTCGCCGGCGGCGTAGGCCTGGTTGCCGAGGGCAAGGAACACGCGCGGTTCGTCCGGCCAGCGCCGCCGCGCGGCCTCGTAGGCCGGCGTGGCCGCGGACGCGCCGGCGACCGCCTCGAAATCTGCCGCCGCGGTCAGGAAGGCCGCAGGCTCAGCATCGGCCGGCAACTCGCCCGGCTTCAGCGCGACCATGGCCCAGCGCCCGCCCCAGTCCCAGGTGCGCATGAACTTCGGCGCGGACATCTCCACGCCGCGCTTGCCGCCGCTGTTCAGGCGCACGCGGTTGCGCTGCGCGTCGGCGCCGACGACCACGGCGTAATGCCATTTCGGCACGCTGCGGGTCAGCAGGTTCTGCAGCACCAGTACCGGCCGGCCGGCCTGCAGTTCGGCGAACAGCGCTTCGGGCGCTTTCGCCAGCGGGTACGGAATGCGCCCGGCGCGGCGGGTCGCACCGAGCAGTTCGACCTGGAGGCTGCCGTGGCGGCCCGGCAGGTACACCTGCGAAGCCAGGCTTTCCGGCGCGACCGGGACACCGCTGGCGCCCAGCACCGTGGCCAGCGCGGCGGGGCCGCACTGGTACTCGGTCTGCGGATGGAAAGGAACCTGTTGCGTCAGGTCGATGCCGGCATCGGCAACCGCGCCGCGCAGCTGCAGCGGCGGATTGATCGCGCAGCCGGCAAGCGCGAGGACGATCGCCGAAAAGATGGCTTTCCGGAATCTGGTGCAGGGAACCCCTCTCCCCGTTTTACGGGGAGAGGGTGCCGAAGGCGGGCGAGGGGCAGGCCGGAGCCGACATGCGTCATCCGATGGATCGCTTCGAGTGTCCTGGGAACAAGGGCTTGTGCACTCGGATTCCGATTGCCACTCAAAGCACATCGGCTCCGGCCTGCCCCTCATCCGGCCTGTCGGCCACATTCTCCCCGCTTGCGGGGAGAAGGATTCCCACACTAGATTCCGGATACTCCAAAAGACCGCCTCGCGCGGCTTTCGATTGGCCATCACACCTTGTTGAAGATGTTGGTGACGCCGACCAGTTCCAGGATCAGCAGCACCACGAACACGATGCCGAGCACCGCCAGCAGGCCGTCGCCGCCCGCGGGCAGGCGGTCCATCTGGCCCTGCAACTGCATCAGTTCGGCGTCGCTGAGCGAGGCGATGCGCGCGTCGGCATCGACCGGGTTCACGCCGTAATGCTGCATGGCCTGGCGCACGTCGTCGCGGGCCAGCGCGGTGCGCACCTGCTGCTCGGTCGTGGCCCGCGCCTCGGCGGACAGCGCCTGCTGGGTGGTGATGACGCCGGCATAGGCCTGGGTGCAGGTACCCGATACCAGGGTGACGGCGATCAGGGCGGCGAAGGTCTGCTTCAGCAACATGGGGTGCTCCGCGGAGGCGTGAAGGTCGGAGGCGACTATAGCCGCGCGCACGCCCGGATGTCGCTGCGGTGCATCACGGCTGGGCCGGGATTCACGGATGTGGAAGCCACGTCAATCCATGCGCTGCCAGGACCGCCGGGCCGATGGCCGATGGATCAGACGGCGTCCAGCAGCGCCCTGTCCCGCACCGCGCCCTTGTCGGCGCTGGTCGCCAGCAGCGCGTAGGCCTTCAGCGCGGTGCTGACCTTGCGCTCGCGCGGCTGCGCGGGTTTCCAGCCCTGCGCGTCCTGGGCGGCGCGGCGCGCGGCGAGTTCCTCGTCGCTGACCAGCAGGTCGATCGAACGGGCCGGGATGTCGATGCGGATGCGGTCGCCGTCGCGGACCAGGCCGATGGCGCCGCCGGCCGCGGCTTCCGGCGAGACGTGGCCGATGGAAAGCCCCGAGGTGCCGCCGGAGAAGCGGCCATCGGTCAGCAGGGCGCATTGCTTGCCCAGGCCCTTGGATTTCAGGTACGAGGTCGGGTACAGCATCTCCTGCATGCCGGGTCCGCCCTTCGGGCCTTCGTAGCGGATCACCACCACGTCGCCCGCCTTCACTTCGTCGCCGAGGATGCCCTTCACCGCCGCGTCCTGGCTTTCGTAGACGCGCGCATTGCCTTCGAACACGTGGATCGATTCGTCCACGCCGGCGGTCTTCACCACGCAGCCGTCCACGGCGATGTTGCCGTGGAGCACGGCCAGGCCGCCCTCCTTCGAATAGGCATGGCCGACATCGCGGATGCAGCCTTCGGCGCGATCAAGGTCGAGCGACGGCCAGCGCGTGGCCTGGCTGAAGGCGACCTGGGTGGGAATGCCGGCCGGCCCGGCGCGGTAGAACTCGGCGACGCCGGCGTCGCCGTTCGTCGCCACGTCCCATCTGGCGATGGCATCGCCCAGCGTCTTCGCATGCACGGTGGAAACATCCGTATGCAGCAGGCCGCCACGCGCCAGTTCGCCGAGAATCGCCATGATCCCGCCGGCGCGGTGCACGTCCTCGATGTGGTACTTCTGCGTGTTCGGCGCGACCTTGCACAGCTGCGGCACGCGCTTCGACAGGCGGTCGATGTCGCGCATGTCGAACGGCACCTCGCCTTCCTGCGCCGCGGCGAGCAGGTGCAGGATGGTGTTGGTGGAGCCGCCCATCGCGATGTCCAGGGTCATCGCGTTCTCGAACGCCTCGAAGGTGGCGATGCCGCGCGGCAGGGCGCCCGCGTCTTCCGCGCCATACCAGCGGTGGCACAGCTCGACCACGGTGCGCGCCGCCTGCAGGAACAAGCGTTCGCGGTCCGCATGCGTGGCCAGCGTGGTGCCGTTGCCGGGCAGCGACAGGCCCAGCGCCTCGGTCAGGCAGTTCATCGAGTTGGCGGTGAACATGCCGCTGCACGAGCCGCAGGTCGGGCAGGCGCTGCGTTCGACCGCGGCGACCTGCTCGTCGGAAGCGTTCGGGTCGGCGGCCATCACCATCGCGTCGATCAGGTCGAGCTTGTGTTCGGCCAGGCGGGTCTTGCCCGCTTCCATCGGCCCGCCGGAAACGAACACGGTGGGGATGTTGAGCCGCAGCGCGGCCATCAGCATGCCCGGGGTGATCTTGTCGCAGTTGGAGATGCACACCAGCGCGTCGGCGCAGTGGGCGTTGACCATGTATTCCACCGAGTCGGCGATGATCTCGCGGCTGGGCAGCGAATACAGCATGCCGTCATGGCCCATGGCGATGCCGTCGTCGACGGCGATGGTGTCGAACTCGCGGGCGATGCCGCCGACGCGCTCGACTTCGCGCGCGACCAGCTGGCCCAGGTCCTTCAGGTGCACGTGGCCGGGCACGAACTGGGTGAACGAATTGGCGATGGCGATGATCGGCTTGCCGAAGTCGCCGTCCTTCAGGCCGGTGGCGCGCCACAGCGCGCGTGCGCCGGCCATGTTGCGGCCGTGGGTGGAGGTTCTGGAACGGTATTCGGGCATGGGGGAAATTCTTGGAGGCGATCTGTCCGCAGGCGCAAATTCTTGCAGCGCCGCGATCGCGGTGCGCGCGAGGATATGCCGAGTTCGTGCGGACCGCATCCGTTGCGGATGCAAGCTTCAGCTTCCTCCCTTGCGCGCGCAGCGCGCGGGGGAGGATTGAGGAGGGGTGCCCTTGATTCCGCTTTTCGCTGCCATGGCCAAGACAGAATCAGACTCCGAAGCACCCCTCCCCGACCCTCTCCTTTGCCTCCGGCAAAAGGGAGGGGGCGAAACGATGGCCTGTTCTCTCGCGATCGCATTCCACCAACGCATCCCACAGTTTCGGCTGCAACCAATCCCGCGCTTGACAAGCGCTTTTTTGCCGTGGTTTCCTAGCGGCATGTTGCAACGCCACACGCCCGAGCCCAGCGTCATGACCGCCCTGCCGACGGCGCTTGTACTCGTCCTTATTACCTCGCCCACAGGTGCGGGACGGACCGGCGTGTAAGCAGCAAATAACGCCAGATTCGCGAACCCCGCACCGAAAGTGCGGGGTTTTTTGTTTCTGCACCCTTGTTTTCAAACGAAACCAATCCCCAAACCCAACCGGAACCTTCGTCATGACCAGCAACCTTCCCCAGCCCAAGATCGCCGTCGTCGGCTACGGCAGCCAGGGCCGCGCCCACGCGCTGAACCTGCGCGAGTCCGGCTTCGACGTCGTCGTCGGCCTGCGCGCCGGCGGCCCCACCGAGGCCAAGGCCCAGGCCGACGGCTTCGTGGTGAAGTCGCCTGCCGATGCGGTCAAGGACGCCGACCTGGTCGCGGTGCTGACCCCCGACATGGTGCAGAAGAAGCTGTACGACGAAGTGCTGGCGCCGAACATGAAGCAGGGCGCGGTGCTGCTGTTCGCCCATGGCCTGAACGTGCACTTCGGCATGATCGAACCGCGCGCCGACCTCGACGTGGTGCTGGTCGCGCCGAAGGGCCCGGGCGCGCTGGTCCGCCGTGAATACGAGATCGGCCGCGGCGTGCCGTGCATCTACGCGGTGTACCAGGACAAGAGCGGCAAAGCCGAGCAGTACGCGCTGGCCTACGCCGCGGGCCTGGGCGGCGCGCGCGCCAACATCATCAAGACCACCTTCAAGGAAGAGACCGAGACCGACCTGTTCGGCGAGCAGGCCGTGCTGTGCGGCGGCGCTTCGTCGCTGGTGCAGGCCGGCTTCGAGACGCTGGTCGAGGCCGGCTACCAGCCGGAGATCGCCTATTACGAAGTGCTGCACGAGCTGAAGCTGATCGTCGACCTGTTCTACGAAGGCGGCATCACCCGCATGCTCGAATTCATTTCCGAGACCGCCCAGTACGGCGATTTCGTCAGCGGCCCGCGGGTGATCGACGCCTCGGTGAAGGCGCGCATGAAGGACGTGCTGACCGACATCCAGGACGGCACCTTCACCAAGAACTGGGTCGCCGAGTACGAAGCCGGCCTGCCGAACTACAAGCGCTTCCAGCAGGCCGACAAGGACCACCCGATCGAGCAGGTCGGCAAGCAGCTGCGCGCGAAGATGGTCTGGCTGCAGGCCAACGCTTCCCAACCCGACACGGACGAGCAGGCCGCCGCATGAACGCAACCGCCGCCACTGCCCCGCGCAATGGCGCCCGCTGGATCGCCCACGCCCTCGAAACCGAGGGCGTCGACACCCTGTTCGGCTATCCCGGCGGCACCATCATGCCGTTCTACGACGCGCTGGTGGATTCGAAGCTGAAGCACATCCTGGTGCGCCATGAACAGGGCGCGGCGCTGGCGGCCAACGGCTACGCCCGTGCCAGCGGCAAGGTCGGCGTGTGCGTGGCCACTTCCGGCCCCGGCGCGTCCAACCTGGTCACCGGCATCGCCGACGCGATGCTGGATTCGGTGCCGATGGTCTGCCTGACCGGACAGGTGCCGACCTCGCTGATGGGCACCGACGCGTTCCAGGAACTGGACGTGTTCGGCCTGACCCTGCCCATCGTCAAGCACAGCTTCCTGGTGCGGAAGGTCGACGACCTGCCCCACGTGATGCGCGAAGCCTTCCGCATCGCCCGCGAGGGCCGCCCCGGCCCGGTGCTGGTCGACCTGCCGAAGGACGTGCAGATCGCCGATGCCTCGCACCTGCCCGACCACGCGTCGGCCGCTGTCGACGCGGTGCCCGCGCCCGACGCGGCGAAGCTGGCCGACGCGCTGGCGGCGATCGCCGGCGCCGAGAAGCCGGTGGTCTACGGCGGCGGCGGCATCGCCCTGGCCGACGCGGTGGACGAATTCCGCCAGTTCGTCGAAGCGTCGAAGATCCCCACCGTGCTGACCCTGCGCGGCCTGGGCGCACTGCCGGGCAACCATCCGCAGCTCCTCGGCATGCTGGGCATGCACGGCACCCGTGCGGCGAACATGGCGGTGCAGGAATGCGACCTGCTGGTGGTGGTCGGCGCGCGCTTCGACGACCGCGCCACCGGCAAGCTGGCCGAGTTCGCGCCGTTCGCCCGGGTCGTCCACGTCGATGCCGATGCCTGCGAGATCTCCAAGCTGCGCACCGCCAACATCGCCGTGCCGGGCAACGTCGCCGCCAGCCTGAAGGCGCTGTCGGCCGCCAGGAGCACCTGCGACGACTGGCGTGCGCGCTGCAACGCCAACCGCGAGAAGCACGGCTTCCGCTACGACGCGCCGGGCAGCGACATCTACGCCCCCGCGCTGCTGAAGCGGCTGACCGAACTCGCGCCGGCCGACGCCATCGTCTGCAGCGACGTCGGCCAGCACCAGATGTGGGTCGCGCAGCACTGCCGCTTCGGCCATCCGCGCAACCACCTGACCAGCGGCGCGCTGGGCACGATGGGCTTCGGCCTGCCGGCGGCGATGGGCGCGCAGTTCGCCTGTCCCGATCGCACCGTGGTGCTGGTCAACGGCGACGGCGGCTTCATGATGAACGTGCAGGAGCTGGCCACCGTCGCCCGCTGCAAGCTGCCGGTGAAGATCGTGCTGCTGGACAACAGCGCGCTGGGCATGGTCCGGCAATGGCAGGAACTGTTCTTCGCCGAGCGTTACAGCGAAATCGACCTGTCCGACAACCCGGACTTCGCCGCGCTGGCCCAGGTGTTCGGCATCCCCGCCAGGCGCATCGAGCGCCGCAGCGAGGTCGAGGACGCGCTGGCCGACCTGCTGGCCCAGCCCGGTCCCGCGCTGCTGCACGTCTCCATCGACGTGAAGGCCAACGTGTGGCCGCTGGTGCCGCCCAACCACGCCAACAGCTCGATGCTGGACGGCAATCCGGCCAAGGCCGCCGCCACGGAGTCGAAATCGCATGCGCTACCGGCTTGACCTGGTGCTGAAGCCCGCCGAGGGCGCGCTGGTACGGGTGATCGGCATGGCCGAACGCCGCGGCTTCGCGCCGCGCGCGATCAGCGGCCAACCCGACCCCGACGGCGGCCCGTGGAAGCTGCAGCTGGTCGTCGACGGCCAGCGCCCGGCGGAATCCCTGCGCCACCAGATGCAGAAGATCTACGACTGCGAATCGGTCGAGATCACGCCGGTCGCGGAGGATGCGGCATGAATGCGGTGAAGCCGGGATTCGGGATTGGAGATTGGGGATTCGCAAAAGCCGGCTTTCGAGCCGCAGTTGCGGCCCGCAGGAGGCGTCTTCTTCAACGCCCGCACCTTTGCTTTCACCCATCACCCATCACCCATCACCACTCCCGGCATCACCGCCATGCCTGAGCCGCGCGCCGTCGCCGGCAGCGAAACGGACGTCGGTGACGTAGGCGTCAGCGTCGCCGACGTGCTGGCCGCGCAGTCGCGGCTGCGCCGCTACCTGCCGGTCACGCCGATGCACCATGCCGAACGTTTCGGGGTGATGCTGAAGCTGGAGAACCTGCAGCGCACCGGTTCGTACAAGGTACGCGGCGCGCTGAATGCGCTGCTGGCCGCGCGCGAGCGCGGCGACGCGCGGCCGGTGATCTGCGCCAGCGCCGGCAACCACGCGCAGGGTGTGGCCTGGGCCGCGTACCGGCTGGGCGTGCCCGCGATCACGGTGATGCCGCACGGCGCGCCGGAGAACAAGATCGCCGGCGTCGCCCACTGGGGCGCGACGGTGCGCCAGCACGGCGACAACTACGACGAGGCGTTCGCGTTCGCCAGGGAACTGGCGCAGCACAACGGCTACCGCTTCCTGTCCGCGTTCGACGACCCGGACGTGATCGCGGGGCAAGGCACGGTGGGCATCGAGATCGCCCCGCACGCGCCGGACGTGGTGATCGTGCCGATCGGCGGCGGTGGCCTGGCCTCGGGCGTGGCGCTGGCGCTGAAGTCGCAGGGCGTGCGCGTGGTCGGCGCGCAGGTCGAGGGCGTCGATTCGATGGCCCGCGCGATCCGCGGCGACGTGCGCGAGATCGCGCCGGTGCCGACCCTGGCCGACGGCGTCAAGGTCAAGGTGCCGGGCTTCATCACCCGGCGCCTGTGCGCCAACCTGCTCGACGACGTGGTCATCGTGCGCGAGGCCGAACTGCGCGAAACCCTGGTGCGGCTGGCGCTGGAGGAGAACCTGATCGCCGAAGGCGCCGGCGCGCTGGCCCTGGCCGCTGGCCGTCGCGTCGCCGGCAGGCGAAAATGCGCCGTGGTCTCCGGCGGCAACATCGACGCCGCGGTGCTGGCGCAGTTGCTGTCGGAGGTGCGGCCCCGCCCGCCCCGCAAGCCGAGGCGCCGCACCCCCGAGCCGGAACCGGCGCCGCTCGCGCAAAGCGACGGCGCCACCCCCAACATCCCCCATACCCCAGCGCGCGCACCCGTCGCCGAGAAAGCAAGACAACCGCGCCGCAACGCAACGGAAGCCATCGAGGAACCCGCCTGGTGAACACGCAAACCGAATACGTACGCATCTTCGACACCACCCTGCGCGATGGCGAGCAATCGCCCGGCTGCAGCATGACCCCGCAGCAGAAGGTGGTGATGGCGCGCGCGCTGGCCGAGCTGGGCGTGGACGTCATCGAGACCGGCTTCCCGGCCAGTTCGCAGTCCGACCGCGAGGCCGCCGCGCTGATCGGCCGCGAGCTGCGCGACATCACCCTGTGCGTGCTGTCGCGCTGCCTGCCCGGCGACGTCGAGGCGTCGGCGCGCGCGCTGGAAGGCAGCGCCAAGCCGCGCCTGCACGTGTTCATCTCCACCAGCGCGCTGCACCGCGAGCACAAGCTGCGCATGAGCCGGGAACAGGTGCTGGAATCGATCCGCAGCAACGTCTCGCTGGCGCGCCGCTACGTGGACGACGTGGAGTTCTCCACCGAAGACGGCACCCGCACCGAGGAAGACTTCCTGCAGGAAGCCGTGGCCGTGGCGATCGCGTCCGGCGCCACCACCATCAACGTGCCCGACACGGTCGGCTTCACCACGCCGGAGGAGATCCGCGGCCTGTTCCAGCGCCTGATCGCCAACGTGCCCGGTGCGCGCGACGTGGTGTTCAGCGCGCACTGCCACAACGACCTGGGCCTGGCCGTGGCCAACTCGCTGGCCGCCATCGAAGGCGGCGCGCGCCAGGTGGAAGTGTCGATGAACGGCATCGGCGAGCGCGCCGGCAACTGCGCGCTGGAGGAACTGGTGATGGCGCTGAAGGTGCGCGGCGCGTTCTTCGGCGCCGACACCGGCATCGACACCCGCCGCATCGTCGCCACCTCGCAGCTGCTGCAACGGCTGGTCGGCATGCCGGTCCAGCGCAACAAGGCAGTGGTCGGCGCCAACGCCTTCGCCCACGAATCCGGCATCCACCAGCACGGCATGCTGCGCCACCGCGGCACCTACGAAATCATGCGTCCGCAGGACGTGGGCTGGCCGGACACGCAGATGGTGCTGGGCCGGCACAGCGGCCGCGCCGCGGTCGAGGCGCGCCTGCGCGCGCTGGGCTACTGGCTGGAGGACGAGGAACTGGACACCGTGTTCGAACAGTTCAAGGCGCTGTGCGAGAAGCAGCGCGTGGTCGAGGACGCCGACCTGCAGACGCTGATGCAGGACGGCGCGGAAAGCCAGGGCTACCGGCTGGCGTCGATGGCCATCGGCGACGCCGGCCACCGCGCCCGCGCCACCGTCGAGCTGTCCGACCCGGAAGGCCAGCGCGTGTTCGAGACCGCCGAAGGCGACGGCCCGGTCGATGCGCTGTTCGCCGCGCTGGCCAGCGCCACCGGCGTCGACCTGAAGCTGGAAAGCTACCAGGTGCACAGCGTCGGCCTGGGCGCCGATGCGCGCGGCGAGGCCAACCTGAGCGTGCGCTACGAGGATCGCGAGTACGAAGGCACCGGCACCAGCAAGGACATCATCGAAGCCAGCGCGCTGGCCTGGCTGGACGTGGCCAACCGCCTGCTGCGCCAGCGCAACGTGACCAGGGCCGAGGCGGTCGCTGCATGAGCACGCCGCGCACCCTGTTCGACAAGCTGTGGGACGCCCACGTCGTCGTGCCGGAAAGCGACGCCGCGCCCGCGGTGCTGTACATCGACCTGCACCTGATCCACGAGGTCACCTCGCCGCAGGCCTTCAGCGAGCTGAAGTCGCGCGGGCTGAAGCCGCGCCGTCCCGACCGCACCAAGGCGACGATGGACCATTCCACGCCGACCCTGCCGGCCGGCGCCGACGGCAAGCTGCCGTATTACACGCCGGCGGCCGAGGCCCAGGTCGAGACGCTGGCGAGGAACTGCGCCGAATACGGCATCGAGCTGTTCGACATGGCCTCGGCCAATCGCGGCATCGTCCATGTCATCGCCCCGGAACAGGGTTTCACCCAGCCGGGCATGACCATCGTCTGCGGCGACAGCCACACCAGCACGCACGGCGCGTTCGGTTCGCTGGCTTTCGGCATCGGCACCAGCGAGGTCGGCCACGTGCTGGCCACGCAATGCCTGCTGCAGCGCAAGCCGAAGACCATGGCGATCACGGTCGAGGGCGAGCTGGCGCCGGGCGTCGGCGCCAAGGACGTGATCCTGCACGTCATCGGCAGGATCGGCGTCAACGGCGGCACCGGCCACGTCATCGAATACCGCGGTTCGACCATCCGTGCGATGGACATGGACCAGCGCATGACCCTGTGCAACATGAGCATCGAGGCCGGCGCGCGCGCCGGCATGGTCGCACCGGACGAGGTCACCTTCGAATACGTGCGCAACACGCCGCGCGGACCGAAGGGCGCCGATTTCGACGCTGCGGTCGCGCGCTGGCGCGCACTGCGCAGCGACGACGGCGCGAAGTTCGACGCCGAAGTGCGCATCGACGCCAAGGACATCCGTCCGACCCTGACCTGGGGCACGCACCCGGGCACCGCGCTGGCGGTGGACGCGCCGATCCCGGCCGCCGAGGACGCCGCCGCGCGCAAGGGCCTGGACTACATGCATTTCCACGCCGACGAGACCCTGCAGGGCACGCCGGTGGACGTGGTTTTCGTCGGCTCCTGCACCAATGGCCGCCTGCGCGACCTGCGCGAGGTCGCCAGCGTGCTGAAAAACCGCAAGGTCGCGGCCAACGTGCGCATGCTGGTGGTGCCCGGCTCCGAACTGGTCAAACGCGCCGCCGAGGCCGAAGGCATCGACGCCATCGTCCGCGACGCCGGCGCCGAATGGCGCGAACCCGGCTGCAGCATGTGCATCGCGATGAACGGCGACCTGGTCGCGCCGGGCCAGCTCGCGGTCAGCACCAGCAACCGCAATTTCGAGGGCCGCCAGGGGCCCGGCTCGCGCACCCTGCTCGCCTCGCCGCTGAGCGCGGCATGGGCGGCAGTGAATGGCCGGGTCTCCGACCCGCGCGAGCTGTTCGCGAAGGAGGTGGCGTGATGGCCGGCTTCCGCGAACTGAGGTCGAAGAGCGTGGTGCTGGCGCAGACCAACATCGACACCGACCAGATCATCCCCGCGCGCTTCCTGTCCACCACCGAGCGCGCCGGGCTGGGCAAGCACGCGTTCAACGACTGGCGCTGGCAGGCCGACGGTTCGCCGCGCCCGGACTTCCCGTTCAACCAGCCGCACAACGAGGGTCGTTCGATCCTGCTGGCCGGGCGCAACTTCGGCTGCGGCTCCTCGCGCGAGCACGCGCCGTGGGCGCTGACCGACCTAGGCCTGCGCGCCATCGTCAGCAGCGAGATCGCCGACATCTTCCGCAACAACGCGCTGAAGAACGGCCTGCTGCCGATCGTGCTGCAGGAAGAAGACGTGCAGGCGCTGATGCAGCGGCCCGACGACGAACTCACCGTCGACGTCGCCGCGCGCGAACTGCACACGCCGGACGGCCGCACCTACGCCTTCCCGCTGGACGCCTTCGCCCGCACCTGCCTGCTGGAAGGCGTGGACGAACTCGGCTACCTGCTGGCGCGGCAATCGGAAATCCGGAGTCACGAGGCGCGTCACCCAGCGGCATGAACACGCCCCTTCCCTTTGCTTGCGCAGCAAGCAGGGGGAGGCCGGGAGGAGGTGCTCTTGGCATTGCACTCCGTACCCGAAGCGTAAAAGCACCCCTCCCCAACCCTCCCCTTCGCCTGCAGCGAAAGTGAGGGAGCAACAAGCAAGCGTCCTGGAGTTTCATATGCAAGCCAACATCGTCGTATTGCCCGGCGACGGCATCGGCCCGGAAGTCGCCGCCGCCGCCGTGTCGGTGCTGAAGGAAGTCGCGCGCCGCCACGGCCACGAATTCCGTTTCGAGGAACACGACATCGGCGGCATCGCCATCGACAGGCACGGCAATCCGCTGCCCGATGCGACGCTGGAAGCGTGCCGCAACGCCGACGCGGTGCTGTTGGGCGCGGTCGGCGGGCCGAAGTGGTCGGATCCGAACGCGAAGGTGCGCCCCGAGCAGGGCCTGCTGGCGATGCGCAAGGGCTTGGGCCTGTACGCGAACCTGCGTCCGGTCAAGCCGCATCCGGCCGCGCTGGACGCCTCGCCGATCAAGCCGCACCTGCTGACCGGCGTGGACATCGTCGTCGTGCGCGAACTGACCGGCGGCATCTATTTCGGCGACAAGACCCGCAGCGCCGACGGCGCCAGTGACCTGTGCAGTTACAGCGTGGCCGAGATCGAGCGCGTGCTGCGCCGCGCCTTCCGCCTGGCGCGCGAGCGCCGCGGCTTCCTGGTTTCGGTGGACAAGGCCAACGTGCTGGAAACCTCGCGGCTGTGGCGCGACGTCGCCAACCGCATCGGCCGCGAGGAATTTCCCGACGTGAAGCTGGAACACCAGCTGATCGACTCGATGACCATGCACCTGCTGGCCAAGCCGCGCGAATACGACGTGATCGTCACCGAGAACATGTTCGGCGACATCCTGACCGACGAAGCCTCGATGCTGGCCGGCTCATTGGGCCTGCTGCCGTCTGCGTCATTAGGCGAGGGAAAAGTAGGCGTATACGAGCCGATCCACGGCTCCGCGCCGGACATCGCCGGCAAGGGCATCGCCAATCCCTACGCGACGATCCTCAGTACGGCGCTGCTGCTGCGCCATTCGCTGGGCCTGGAAGCCGAAGCCGACTGCATCGAGCGCGCCGTCGACGCCGCGTTGAACGCGAAGGCCTTCACCAGCGACCTCGGCGGCAGGCTGTCCACCGGCGAAGCGGCGCAAGCCGTACTCGCGCACTTGCCGGCGGATTGCTACGTGGCCGAACTGCGGGATTGATCGGCTCGTAGCCACGTCTCCGGCCTTTCGGAAATTCCAGAACACTCGTCATTCCCGCGAAAGCGGGAATCGCTCTTCAACGGACCTTGAGTCCGGTCATCCAGTGACTTTCATTGAGATAGTCGCGATTCTCCCGAAAAGCAGAAGACACTGGATTCCCGCCTTCGCGGGGTTTTCAACCGACGCATGTCGGGTCATGACGAGCAAAGCAGACGGCTTTTGTAATGCGAATAACTCCTCGCGCGCTTTCGACCCTCCCATTCGAGAGGCTTTGACCGGCGCGGATTACCTAATCCGTATGCGTCTGGATATGCGCCACGCAATGGCTCTTTTCTACCCTGGATTTTGCCGTTGACTGGACCGGCCAGCCTTTCGTAGACACCCAGGAGCCATAATTCATGGCAACCATCGAGGTGTTTATGGGCAACAGCAAGCAGTACACGGATGAGTTCCGGGCAGAGGCGGTGAAGCAGGTGA
>JBDHQQ010000230.1:0-3097 GCA_039807145.1 Pseudoxanthomonas sp.
GCTGCCCGGTGCGCGCGAGGCGTGGCGCGAGGCGTACATCGCCGAACTGGAAGCCGAAGCCGCGCGGCTCGGCATCGCCGGGGCGGTCGCATCGACCGCGCCGACCTCGCGCATCGCCGAGGCCTACGCCGCCAGCGACCTGGTGCTGCAACTGTCGCGCAAGCCGGAGGCGTTCGGCCGCACCGTGATCGAGGCGCTGTCGGTCGGCCGCCCGGTGCTGGGCTGGGCGCACGGCGGCGTCGGCGAGCTGCTGGCGCAATGGCAGCCGCAGGGCGCAGTCGCCCCGTTCGACGAAACGGCCCTCATCACGACGTCGCGCGCATTGCTCGCGCATCCGCCGCCGCCATTGGCTACGATGCCGCATACCCTGCGCGCGATGCAGGACGCCACGCTGGACCTCTACCAATCGCTGCCGCCACGCACCCACCGATGATGACAGCCAACGCAACGACCGCCGGATCCGCGAACGCCACGCCGCACGGCTGGCGCTGGGCCCCTGCCTGGGTACTGGCCTTCGTCGCGCTGTGGCCGGCGCCGGGCATCGCCGAAGGCGTGATGGTGCTGGGCGCGCTGCTGGCGATCGTCAAGCTGCTGCTTTCGCGCTTCCGCGACGGCGCTTCGCTGCTCAGCGGGCCGGCGTGGGCGCTGACCACGGTGCTGTTCGCCGCGTACTGGCTGCCGCAGCCGGTTTCCGCGCTGGACGCGCTGCAGCCGGCGCAGGCGCTGCGCAAGAGCGTCGAAGGACTGCGCTACCTGCCGTTCCTGTGGTTGGTGGCGATGGCGGTGGCCGATGCGCGCGGCCGGCGCATCACCTTCTGCGGCCTCGCGGTCATCGCCGGAGTGTGGACGCTGGACGCATTGGCCCAGGCCGCGTTCGGCACCAGCCCGCTGTTCTGGGGGCTGGAACAGCTTAAATGGGCGATCAGCGGACGCAGCCTGTGCCCGGCCGACAACCTGCTGGCGGCCGATCGCATCAACGGCGTGTTCGGCGCGTGCAATCCGAAACTGGGCCAGGTCCTCGCCAGCCTGTCGCCGTTCGCGCTGTACGCGGCGGGCCGCCGGCTGGGCGGGTTCGGCTGGTGCGCGGCGGCGGCGGCGGTCGGCCTGGTGGTCCTGCTGTCCGGCGCGCGCGCGGCGTGGATCACCTACGCGCTGGTGTTGCTGTTTTCCGGCTGGCGCCTGCTGGGCTGGAAGCGGCTGTTGCTGGTGTTCGCCTTCGGCGCGGTGGCGCTGGGCGGACTGACCCTGTCCATGCCGCAGATGCGCGAACGCATCGAGCGCACCGGCCTGGTGCTGGCCGCGAACGGGCAGGGCGTCGACCAGGCCCTGTCCGGCCGCACGCGCATCTGGGGCGCGGCGGTATGCATGGCGCGCGAGCATCCGGTCAACGGCGTCGGCATCCGCGATTTCCGCGAAGCCTTCCCTGCTTGCGATCCGCAGCCCGGCGCGAAGGCCGCCTGGGGCGACGGCCCGGCCTTCCATGCGCACCAGATCGTGCTGGAAATACTCAGCGAAACCGGGGCCATCGGCCTGCTGCTGTGGCTGGCCGGCGCGGCGCTGGCCTGGCGTGCGTGGCGCTATGCCTCGGAAAAGGCTCGCGAACGTGCGCGCCCGGCGATGCTGGCGCTGGCGGTGACCGTGTTCCCGCTCAACACCCATCTGGCGTTCTATTCCACTTTCTGGGGCGGCGTGGCCCTGCTGCTGGCGGCGCTGTACGCGGGCAGCCTGCTGGCGCGCGACGATGGCTGAAGCGCGCAGGCCGGGTTCGCCCGGCGGCGCGCACGGGCGCTGCTGGTTCGTGCCGTCGGCCAGGCTGGCGCTGGCGCTGGTTGCGCGCCTGCCGCAGCCGCTGCTGCTGGCGTCGGGCGCAGCGCTGGCTTGGTTGCTGAAGCCGCTGCTGCGCAAGCGCCGGCACATCGCGCAGGCCAATATCGACCTGTGCTTCCCCGAACTGGACGCAGGCGAGCGTCGCCGGCTGGTCGATGCCAACCTGCGCGCGACCGTCACCGGCGCGCTGGAACTGGTGCGCGGCTGGTTCGCGCCCGCCGCCGCGCTGCGCGGCATCGCGGACGTCGAAGGCCTGCAGCACGTGCGCGACGCGCTGGCGTCGGGGCGCGGGGTGCTGCTGTTCGGCGGGCATTTCCCGCACTCGGAACTGTGCGCGCGCCTGCTCGGCGAAGCGCTGGGCCAGCGCGTGGGCATCGTCGCCCGGCGCAACAACGACGCCTGCGTCGAGGCGCTGCTGGACGACGCGCGCCATCGCGTGTTCGCCGAGGTGATCGGCAAGAAGGACGTGCGCGGCCTGCTGCGCACGCTGTCGCGCGGCGGTATCGTCGCCTATTCGGCCGACCAGAACTTCACCTACCAGAACGCCTTCGTGCCGTTCTTCGGCGTGCCGGCCGCGACCCTGACCGCAACGCCCGAGCTGGCCCAGCGCGCCAACGCGGCGGTGCTGCCATTCTGGTTCCACCGCGCGGCCGACGGCCGCTACAAGTTGCGCGTGGAGCCGACCTGGCCGGACTGGCCCTCGGGCGATCCGACCGCCGACGCGGCGCGCTACATGGCCGAGCTGGAAAAGGTCGTGCGCGAGCATCCCGAGCAGTACCTGTGGGTGCACCGCCGCTTCAAGACCCGGCCGCCGGGCGAAGCGTCGGTCTATTGAGCGCAGTGTGGCGCCGATGCCGCGGCGGCTACTCCGGCGCTTCCGGCGAGGAAGCGGTTGCAGAGAAGGACCAGAGGAGATTCGGATGTCGATCAGGGAAGCCGCGAGGAAGATCCCGTTGCTGTATCGCGCAGTGGGCTATTTCAGGTACCTGCGCCACAAGCGAGGCCTGGCGCGCGCGGAAGCCGAACATGCGCCGGGCTCGGAACTGCCGCCGCCCGCTCTGCGCTACCGGGTGCATCGTTCGCTCGATCCGGCCAGCTATCGGCAGGTCGGCCAGTCCGTGGCGGGCGACATCGCGATGGTGCTGGAAGGGAATGGCGTTTCCCTGGACGGCAAGACCGTGCTCGACCTCGGGTCGGGGCCGGGCCGCGTCGCATACTGGTTCAAGCAAAAATTTCCGTCCTGCGTCCTGCATTGCAGCGATATCGACGC
>JBDHQQ010000050.1:0-15648 GCA_039807145.1 Pseudoxanthomonas sp.
GCTCAAGGCCAGCGAGGCCGCGCTGCCGGGCTATGCCGACCGGCCGGCTTTCCTCGGCTGGGGCCTGAAGGACTTCGTGTTCGACCGGCACTTCCTCAATGGTTTCCGCGCCGCGCTGCCGAAGGCGGAAGCCATGATGTTCGACGATGCCGGCCACTACGTGCTGGAGGACAAGGCCGAAGTGCTGGTGCCGGCGATCCGGCGCTTCCTGGATGTGAATCCGCTGGCGTGAAGTGACAGGCTTCGACCCCCTCCCTTGTTCGCGCAACGAACAGGGGAGGGTTGGGGAGGGGTTGGCTTTTGCCGTTGCTCCGGCTTTTCAAGTAACAGCAACAGCAAAAGCCAACCCCTCCCCAACCCTCCCCTTCATGCTGCGCACGAAAGGGAGGGGGCTGATCTTCGTGGCAGGCCGACCTTCGAGAAGAGTCGATCTTCGGGGCGACGACTAGCTTTCCGGCAGCGGATGCTTCTCCGCCTCATCCATGCCCCGCCAGTCTTCCGGTACCAGTGCCTTCAACCCGTGCGCGATGCGCGACTTGTCGCACTGCGGGCTGGCCCTGCCGAATTCCCAGGAAGCCTCCACGTCGCGGCAGACCGAGGGCCGGCGCGGATGGATCGAGCACCGCGAATACACCCCGACCTTGGCGTCCAGCGCCACGCAGCGGACCGGTTCCGAATAGGTGCCGCGCATGCACAGGCGGTGCGCGTCCAGCCGTTCGGTCAGCGCGGCCGGCACGCCACCTTCGGTGACCTCGTCCGATTCCATCCAGTGGAAGGCGACGCGGAATTGCACGCAGCAGGCGCCGCAGGTCAGGCAGGGGTGCATGGCGGGCCGGGCCTTGCGCGGCGGAAGCGGGAAGGGACGCGATTCTTTTCCCTGCCGCGTCCCGGCGCAAGGGGGGCGGGCGTCCCGGCGGGGCAGGCGATAATGGGCCATGACCGAAACCTGCAACATCGCGGCCGCCTTGCCGCGGCTGGCCGCCGAGGCGCCGGATCGCATCGCCATGCGCTGCCCCGACCGGCACGGCCGCTATGCCACCGAACTGACCTACGCCCAGCTCGACGCGCGCAGCGACGCCATCGCCGCGGGCCTGGTGCGCCACGGCATCGGCCGTGGCGCGCGCACGGTGGTGATGGTGCGGCCGACGCCGGCGTTCTTCCTGCTGATGTTCGCGCTGTTCAAGGCCGGCGCGGTGCCGGTGTTGGTCGATCCGGGCATCGACCGGCGCGCGCTGAAGCAATGCCTGGACGAGGCCCGGCCGGAAGCGTTCATCGGCATCCCGCTGGCGCAATTCGCCCGCGTCCTGCTGGGCTGGGCGAAATCGGCGTCGAAGATCGTCACCGTGGGCAGGCGCTGGGGCTGGGGCGGCACGACGCTGGCGAAGATCGAAGCGCGGGGCGCCGGCGCCGGACCGCAACTGGCCGACACCCAGCCCGACGAAGTCGCCGGCATCCTGTTCACCAGCGGCTCGACCGGCGTGCCCAAGGGCGTGATCTATCGCCACCGCCATTTCGTCGCCCAGGTCGAACTGCTGCGCAACGCCTTCGGCATGCAGGCCGGTGGCGTCGACTTGCCGACCTTCCCGCCGTTCGCGCTGTTCGACCCGGCGCTGGGCATGACCTCGGTGATTCCGGACATGGATCCGACCCGCCCCGCGCAGGCCGACCCGCGCAAGCTGCACGCGGCGATCCGCGCGTTCGGCGTGACCCAGCTGTTCGGTTCGCCGGCGCTGATGAGGGTGCTGGCCGACCATGGCGAAGCGCTGCCCGGCGTGCGTCGGGTCACCTCGGCCGGCGCGCCGGTGCCGCCGGAAGTGGTGGCAAAGATGCGCGCGCTGCTGCCGGAAGGCGCGCAGTTCTGGACGCCGTATGGCGCCACCGAATGCCTGCCGGTCGCGGTGATCGAAGGTCGCGAACTGCAGGAAACGCGCGCCGCCACCGAGGCCGGCGCCGGCACCTGCGTCGGCCGCGCGGTGCCGCCGAACGAGGTCCGCATCGTCCGCATCGTCGATGCGCCGATCGAAGACTGGTCCGACGACCTCGTCGTCGCCGATGGCGTCGTCGGCGAAATCACCGTCGTCGGCCCGACCGCGACCGACGCCTATTTCAACCGCGAGGCGGCCACGCGCGCGGCGAAGATCCGCGAACGCCAGGCCAATGGCGGCGAGCGCATCGTCCACCGCATGGGCGACGTCGGCTACTTCGACGCGCAAGGCCGGCTGTGGTTCTGCGGCCGCAAGACCCAGCGCGTCGAAACCGCGGACGGCCCGCTGTACACCGAACAGGTCGAGCCGGTGTTCAACGTCGTGCCCGGCATCCGCCGCACCGCGCTGGTCGGCATCGGCGAGTCCGGCCGGCAGAGGCCGGCGCTGTGTTACGAACTGCGCGCCGACGCCACCGACGCGCAGCGCGCGGGCGCCGAAGCCGCGTTGCGCGAACGTGCCGCGCGGTTCCCGCATACCGCACGCATCGACGCTTTCCTGTGCCATCCCGCGTTCCCGGTCGATATCCGCCACAACGCCAAGATCGGCCGCGAAAAGCTGGCGGCGTGGGCGGTGAAGAAGTTGGGGAAGGCGGGGGGTTAGCCGGGGAAGCCGTGCACAACACGGCGTTTTCTGACAGACACGACATGATTTCCATCGCAGGCTTGCCAAACCCCCTCCCTTTCGCCGCAGGCGAAGGGGAGGGTTGGGGAGGGGTAAACGCCGGAGCCGATGGAATATGGATGCGAATAGATATCGAGCGCGGCAATTGCGCAACGCAGCCACCGATGCCGAACGCCGCTTGTGGCAATACCTGCGCCAGAAGCAACTGGGTGGGTTTCGTTTTCGACGGCAAGTACCGATGGCAGGTTACATCGCGGATTTCGTTTGCCCGGAAATGAAATTGATCGTCGAGCTGGATGGCGGACAGCATCTGCAACAGATCGAATGCGATGCGCGACGTACCAAGGTGCTGGCAGCGAGAGGCTACAAGCTGCTGCGTTACTGGAACGACGATGCCTTGTTGCGGACAGGCAACGTGTTGGAGGATATCCTGCGCAACTTGTTGGAAGTTGAAAGCAACGGCAAAAGCACCCCTCCCCGACCCTCCCCTTCGCCTGCGGCGAAAGGGAGGGGGAAAAGCAAAGGCGATGCAGAGTGAAGATACTGGTCACCGGCGGCGGCGGTTTCCTCGGTCAGGCCTTGTGTCGTGGCCTGGTCGAACGCGGGCATGAAGTCGCCAGCTTCAACCGCGGGCATTACCCGGCATTGGAAGCGCTGGGCGTGCGCCAGATCCGCGGCGACCTGGCCGACCGCGACGCGACGATCGCCGCGGCGAAGCACGTCGATGCAATCTTCCACAACGCCGCCAAGGCCGGCGCGTGGGGCAGCTATGACAGCTACCACCAGGCCAACGTGGTCGGCACGCGCAACGTGCTCGACGCCTGCCGGACGCACGGCATCGGCAGGCTCGTGTACACCTCGACGCCCAGCGTGACCCATCGCGCGACGCATCCGGTCGAAGGCCTCGGCGCGGACGAAGTGCCTTACGGCGAGGACTTCCAGGCGCCGTATGCGACGACCAAGACCATCGCTGAGAAGGAAGCGCTCGCGTCCAACGACGCGAATCTTGCCGTCGTCGCGCTGCGTCCGCGCCTGATCTGGGGGCCGGGCGACCAGCAGATATTGCCGCGGCTGGTCGAACGCGCGCGCGCCGGGCGCCTGCGCATCGTCGGCGACGGCAACAACAAGGTCGACACCACCTACATCGACAACGCCGCGCAAGCGCATTTCGATGCGTTCGAACACCTCGCGCCGGGCGCGGCCTGCGCCGGCAAGGCCTATTTCGTTTCCAACGGCGAGCCGTGGCCGATGCGCGAGCTGCTGAACGCCTTGCTCGACGCCGCCGGCGCGCCGCGCGTGGACAAGACCCTGTCGTTCAAGGCCGCGTACCGGATCGGCGCGGTGTGCGAGGCGCTGTGGAAGACGCTGCCGCTGAAGGGCGAGCCGCCGATGACCCGCTTCCTTGCTGAACAATTGAGCACCGCGCACTGGTACAGCATGGAGCCGGCGCGGCGCGATTTCGGCTACGTGCCCCGGGTGGGGATGCGGGAAGGACTGGAGAGGCTGGCGGCGTCGCTGCGCGTTTCTGGCCTGTAGCCGGCATCCGTCGCCCGCCCCAAACCGCCAACCCTCCATCGGGCAACGGCTAGAATGCCGGCATGCCTCCCACTCCCTTCGATTCCCTCAAACCCGTCGCAGGCCGCGCGCTGGAAAGCGCGCTGAACCGCGCGCTGGCGCTGGACCCGGACACGCAAGCCGCGCTGAAGCCGCTGGACGGCCGTCGCGTCGCGCTGGCGCTGGAAGTGCCGGCCGTCGCGCTGCAGATACAGGTCGAAGGCGAGCGCCTGCGGGTCGGTCCGGTCGATGCGACCGAAGAACCCGATCTGGCCGTGCGCAGCACGCTGGGCGGATTGCTCGCGCAGCTGCCGTTCCTGAAGCGCGACGATGCGCCGCCGGTCGGCCGCGTGCGGGTGTCGGGCGACGCCGAGCTGGCGCGTCGCCTGCAGACGCTGGCCGAAGGCTTAGACCCGGACTGGCAGCAGCCGTTCGTCGCGGTATTCGGCGAGGTGATCGGCGTGCAGATCGCCGACGCCGTGCGCGGCGCGCTGCGCGGCCTGCGCGATGCCGGTGCGAACCTGGCCGGGAGCGCAGCCGAATTCGTCGTCGAGGAATCGCGCGACGCGGTCGGCAAGGCCGAACTGAACGCCTTCCACGACGACGTCGATGCGCTGCGCGACGACGTGGAACGGCTGGCCGCGCGCGTGCGCCGGCTGGGCGGTGGCGCGTGAGCGGCAGCCTGCGCGCCGCGCTGCGCGCCAGCCGGATCGGTCGCGTGGTGTTGCGCTACCGGCTGGACGACCTGCTCGACGACACGCCCGCCGAACGCTGGCTCAACCTGGCCAAGCCGTTCGTGCCGCGCGCTTCCGCCGAAATCGCCGCGCAGCCGCGTGGCGCGCGCCTGCGCCTGGCGCTGCAGGACCTGGGACCGATCTTCGTCAAGTTCGGACAGATCCTGTCCACCCGCCGCGATTTGGTGCCGCCGGACATCGCCGAGGAACTGACCCTGCTGCAGGACAAGGTCAAGCCGTTCGACGGCGAGACCGCGCGGGGCATCGTCGAACAGGCGCTGGGCCAGTCGATCGGCGAAGCCTTCGCCGCGTTCGACACCGAACCGCTGGCCTCGGCGTCGATCGCCCAGGTGCACGCGGCGACCCTGCACGGCGGGCGCGAGGTGGTGGTCAAGGTGCTGCGCCCGGGCGTCGAGAAGCAGATCGCCGCCGACATCTCGCTGCTGAAGTCCGCCGCGGCGCTGGTCGAGCGCACCCATCCCTCGGCCGACAAGATCCGCCCGCGCGAGATCGTCGCGGAAATCGAAACCACGCTGGCCGCCGAACTGGATTTGCAGCGCGAGGGCGCCAACGCCAGCGTGATGCGCCGGCTGTGGAAGGATTCCGAAGACCTGTACGTGCCGGAAATCGTGTGGACGCACACGGCCGAGCGCGCGCTGACCATCGAGCGCGTGCGCGGCATCCCGTCCGACGACGTGGCCGCGCTGGACGCGGCCGGCATCGACCGCAAGGCGCTGGCCGGAAAGGGCGTGCGGGTGTTCTACACCCAGGTGTTCCGCGACAACTTCTTCCACGCCGACGCGCACGCCGGCAACATCTGGGTCGATCCGCAGCGCAAGGCGAACCCGCGCTTCATCGCGCTGGACTTCGGCATCATGGGCCAGCTCTCCGGCGAGGACCAGTACTACCTCGCCGAGAACTTCATGGCGATCTTCAACAAGGACTACCGGCGCATCGCCGAGCTGCACGTCGAGGCCGGATGGATGCCGGACACGGCGCGCATCGACGAGCTGGAAGCCGCCGCGCGCGCGGTGTGCGAGCCGTACTTCACCCGGCCGCTGTCGGAGATCTCGCTGGCCGAGGTGCTGGTCAAGCTGTTCCGCACGGCGCAGAAGTACGAACTCACCCTGCAGCCGCAGTTGATCCTGCTGCAGAAGACCCTGCTGAACATCGAAGGCGTCGGCCGCCAGCTCGACCCGCAGCTGGACATCTGGGCGGTGGCCAAGCCGGTGCTGGAACGCATCCTGGTCGAACGCTACAGCCCGCAGAACGTGATGCGCGAACTGCGCAAGCGCCTGCCCGAGATCATGACCCATACGCCGGACATGCCGCGACTGGTGCACGGCTGGCTGAAGCAGCAGGTCGAGGGCCGCCACGAGCTGGCGATGCGTTCGCAGGACATCCGCGACCTGAACCAGACCCTGCACAGCCTGCAGCGGCGCACCGTTTCCGCGATCCTCGGGGTCGGCCTGCTGGTGGTCGCCAGCGTGCTGTACGCGCTGGAGGCCGGCGGCCCGCGCCTGCTGTCGGTGCCGGCGTCGGCGTGGATCGCCGGCATCGGCGGGCTGTGGGCCTTGCTCGCGGCGTGGCCGCGGCGCTAGCGGCGATAGCGCAAGGCGTCCATCACCAGGGTGAAGGCGGCGGAAGGCTGTCGGCGGCTCGGGTAATACAGGTGGTAGCCGGGGAAGGGCGGGCACCAGTCGGCCAGCACGCGACGCAGGCGCCTGGCGCGGATTTCATCGGCGACGAGGTCGTCCGGCAGGCAGGCCAGGCCGAAGCCGTCCACTGCGGCCCGGATGATGTGGCCGGTGTTGTTGAAGGTCAGCCGGCCTTCCACGCGGACGTTGATCGCGCGGCCGTCGCGTTCGAACTCCCAGGCGTACAGGCCGCCGTGGCGCAGGAAACGCAGGTTGATGCAGTCGTGCGCGGTCAGGTCCTGCGGCGTCTTCGGCGCGCGGCGCCCGGCGAAATAGCCGGGTGCGCCGACCACGGCCATGCGCAGCGGCGGGCCGATCGGCATGGCGATCATGTCCTTGGCGACCTGTTCGCCCAGGCACACGCCGGCATCGAACCCTTCGGCGACGATGTCGGTCAGGTTGGCATCGCTGACGATCTCGACGCGGATATCGGGGTAGTCGCGCAACAGCGGTGCAAGCTTCGGCCACAGGATCGAACTCGCCGCGTGCTCGCTGCTGTTGATGCGGAGGGTGCCGGCGGGCTTGTCGCGCAGCTCGTTCAACCCGGCCAGCGCCGCTTCGATCTCGTCGAAACCCGGGCCGATGCCGTGCAGCAATCGCTGCCCGGCGTCGGTGGCGGTAACGCTGCGCGTGGTGCGGTTGAGCAGGCGAATGCCCAGCCGGGTCTCCAGTCCGCGCACGGTATGGCTGAGCGCGGAGGGCGACACGCCCAGCCGCGCGGCGGCGCGGGTGAAGCTGGCCTCGCGCGCCACGGTCAGGAAGGCCAGCAGGTCGTTGGCGTTCTCGCGGGGCATTCATGAATCCTGTTCACAAAGGCATGTCCAATATACCGGCTTATCGGGTCAATGCCGGCGGCCGAGAATGCTCCCGCCCAAACGGAAAGGAGCGCGGCATGCCGCATGTGATCGTGAAGCTCTGGCCCGGCAAGAGCGAGGCGCAGAAACGGCAACTGTCCGATCGCATCGTCGCGGACGTGATGGCGTCGCTCGGTTACCGGGAGGAATCGGTTTCGGTCGCCTTCGAGGAAATCGACGCCGGCGATTGGGCGGAACAGGTCTACCGACGGGACATCCTCAGGCCCGCGGGCAGGCTCTACAAGACACCCGGCTACAGGATGTGACCTGCAGCCGGCAGGACAGGAGCAGGATGATGCACACACGGGAATTGGGCCGCAGCGGCCTGCGGGTGTCGGCACTGATCCTGCCGCTGTGCGCGGAGCTCGGCATCGGCTTCGTGCCGTTCAGCCCGCTCGGCAAGGGTTTCCTCACCGGGAAGATCGACGCCGCGGTGGAATTCGGCAAGGACGATTTCCGCAGCATCGTGCCGCGCTTCACCCCGGACGCGCGCCGCGCGAACCAGGCGCTGGTCGAATTGCTCGGTGAGATCGCCGCGGCGAAACAGGCGACGCCGGCGCAGCTCGCGCTGGCCTGGCTGCTGGCGCGCGAACCGTGGATCGTGCCGATCCCGGGCACCACCAGGCCGCAACGACTGCGCGAGAACCTCGGTGCCGCCGACATGGTGCTCGATGCCGCCGACGAGGCGCGGATCGCGCAGGCGCTGGGCCGAATCCGCATCGAAGGCGACCGCTATCCGGTGCACCACGCCGCGCGCGTGGGCAGGTAAGCCGGGATGTCGCCGGCGTTCCGTTCCATGCCGCGCTGCCTGCTGCCACTGGCGCTGTGCATTGCATTGTTCCCCACCCCATCGATATCAGCAGGAGGTTCCCGCATGGACATCATCCGCAAAGGCTCGCAACCCACCGTGCCGGGTCCGGCCGAATACTTCACCGGCAAGGTCCGCATCGATTCGATGTTCGCGCGCGATGGCGAATCGCGCATGGCCGGCGCCATCGTCAGCTTCGAGCCTGGCACGCGCACGAATTGGCATGCCCATCCGCTGGGGCAGACCCTGGTGGTGACTTCGGGCAAGGGCTGGACCCAGTGCGAGGACGGGCCGGTTGTCGAAATCAACGAAGGCGACGTCATCTGGTGCCCGCCCGGGCACCGTCACTGGCATGGCGCCACTCCCGGCAGTGCGATGACCCACGTCGCCATCCAGGAAGCCAGGGACGGCAAGGTGGTGGACTGGATGGAACCGGTGACCGACGCGCAGTATCTCGCCGGCCACGCCCGATGAGCGCAGAATCCGCCTGACGAACTATCCGAGGAACACGCCATGACCACCAAAGCCCGGGGCGCGCATGCCGCCGACCAGCCCCTCGTCGCCATCGACATCCAGCGCCGCGCGCCGGGGCCGCGCGACGTGCAGATCGAGATTTCCTACTGCGGCATCTGCCATTCCGACCTGCACACGGTGCGTTCGGAATGGGGAGGCACCCTGTACCCCTGCGTGCCCGGGCACGAGATCGTCGGCACGGTCAGCGCGGTCGGTGGCGAGGTCAAGGACTTCAAGGTCGGCGACACCGTCGGCGTGGGCTGCCTGGTCGGCAGTTGCCAGCATTGCGCGGCCTGCGACGAAGGCCTGGAGCAATACTGCGAGAACGGCTTCGTCGCCACCTACAACGGGCCGACCGCCGACGCGCCGGGGCACACGCTGGGCGGCTATTCGCAGCGCATCGTGGTGGACGAAGGCTTCGTGCTGCGCATCCGCCACGCGCAGGATCAGTTGCCGGCGGTGGCGCCGCTGCTGTGCGCCGGCATCACCACGTGGTCGCCGCTGCGCCACTGGAACGTCGGTCCCGGCAAGAAGGTCGGCATCGTCGGCATCGGCGGGCTCGGCCACATGGGGGTCAAGCTGGCGCACGCGATGGGCGCGTACGTGGTCGCGTTCACCACTTCCGAAGGCAAGCGCCAGGACGCGCTCGCGCTCGGCGCCGACGAGGTGGTGGTGTCGCGCAACCCGGCCGAGATGAAGGCGCATGCCGGCAGCTTCGATTTCATCCTCAACACGGTGGCGGCCAGCCATTCGCTGGACCCGTTCACCAGCCTGCTCAAGCGCGACGGCACCCTGGTGCTGGTCGGCGTGCCCGAGCACCCGCATCCGGTGCCGAATTTCGGCAACCTGATCTTCAAGCGCCGCGCCATCGCCGGTTCGCTGATCGGCGGCATCGCCGAGACCCAGGAAATGCTGGACTTCTGCGCCGAGAACGGCATCGTCAGCGACATCGAGATGGTCCGCGCGGACGCCATCGACGCGGCCTACGAGCGCATGCTGAAGGGCGACGTGAAATACCGCTTCGTGATCGATTGCGCGACGATGTGAGCGTGGAAGCCACGCAAGCGTTGCGCGTGCTGCATGCCGACGACGCATTGGCCGTGGTCGACAAGCCCGCCGGGCTAATGGTCCACGACAGCAAGCTGGCGCGCGGCGAGACCGACTTCGCCGCCGACCGGCTGCGCGGGCAGTTCGGCAAGCCGGTGTTCCTGGTGCACCGGCTGGACCGCGCGACCAGCGGTTGCCTGCTGCTGGCCTTCGACCGCGACACCGCGTCGGCGCTGGGCAAGGCGCTGATGGCGGACGGTTTCGACAAGGAATACCTCGCGGTGTGCCGCGGCTGGCCGGAGGAAGACTTCGTCGTCGATCATCCGCTCGACGGCGGCCCCGGCAAGCCGGAGAAGAAGCCCGCGCTGACCCGCTTCACCCGCCTG
This sequence comes from Pseudoxanthomonas sp., assembly GCA_039807145.1. Lineage (GTDB taxonomy): Bacteria > Pseudomonadota > Gammaproteobacteria > Xanthomonadales > Xanthomonadaceae > Pseudoxanthomonas_A. Next base: position 10,200 of record JBDHQQ010000050.1, read on the forward strand.
GCGACCGGTGAACTGGAACTGCCGGGTTCCGGCTTCGCCACCTCGCGCTATGCGCTGTTGCGCTGCGCGCCGCAGACCGGGCGTTTCCGTCAGATCCGCCGCCACCTGAAACATGTCTCGCATCACCTGATCGGCGATACCAGCCACGGCGATGGCCGCCACAACCGCAATTTCCGCATGCTCGGCGTGCACCGGATGCTGCTGCATGCACGGCGGCTGGGTTTCGTCCACCCCGCGACCGGCGCGCCGCTGCAGGTCGTGGCCCCGGTGGACGACGAATGGCGAAAGGTGCTGGACCGATTCGGGTGGAACCCCACCCTGCCGTAGGCACGCACCGCAGGGGCGCGACCGGGTTTCTGGCAAGACGGCGCATCATGCCTACAATGCAGGCATGGGGAGCGGACCGCTGCAGATCACTTCGAAACTGGCGATACCCGACGACGAACTGGTCGAGCGTTTCGTGCGCGCCAGCGGCGCCGGCGGGCAGAACGTCAACAAGGTGTCCACCGCGGTGGAACTGCGCTTCGACGTGGCGAATTCGCCGTCGTTGCCCGAGCCGCTGCGCGCGCGCCTGCTCGCGCGGCGCGACCGTCGCCTGACCGACGACGGCGTGCTGGTGATCGAGGCGCAGCGTTTCCGCACCCAGGAGCGCAACCGCGAGGACGCGCGCGAGCGGCTGGTCGCGTTCGTCGTCGCCGGCCTGTCGGTGCCGAAGCCGCGCGTGGCCACCAAACCTTCGCGCGCGGCCAAGGCCCGGCGCATGGATGCCAAGCGCGAGCGAGGCGAGATCAAGCGCGGCCGTTCCAGCCGCAACTGGGAGTAACACTTGAACGGACCCGAACCCGACCCGCCCGGCCGCCTGCCGGCGATCCCGCCGAACATGCCGCAGGTGCCGCCGAACCGCTTCACCCGCTGGCTGGGCCGCACGTTCCTGCGCGTGTTCGGCTGGAAGGTGACCGGCACGCTGCCGGACGTCCCCAAGCTGGTGCTGATCGTCGCGCCGCATTCGTCCAACTGGGACGGCATCTGGGGCATGGCGGCGAAGATCGCGATGGGTTTCGACGTGCGCGTGCTGGGCAAGGCGCAGCTGTTCTGGTGGCCGCTGTCGCCGCTGCTGCGCAAGCTGGGCGTGGTGCCGGTGGACCGCAGTTCGCCGCACGGCGTGGTGCAGCAGGCGGTGGCGATGATCCGCGATTCGGACAAGATGTGGTTCGCGCTGACCCCCGAGGGCACGCGCAAGCGGGTGCTGAAGTGGAAGAGCGGCTTCCTGAAGATCGCTGCCGATGCGCGGGTGCCGGTCCTGATGGCCTATTTCCATTACCCGGAGAAGATCGTCGGCATCGGCGACCTGTATTACCCCACCGGCGACGCGGAAGCCGACATGGCCCGCGTGCGCGAGTGGTACCGGCCCTGGCAGGGCAAGAACCGCGGCACGCTATGACCGAAAAAAACCCGCCGGGAGGCGGGTTTCTTCCATTGCGGATGCGCGGTGGATCGGCGTCAGAGCGCGCTGCCGCCGAACTTCCAGGTGAAGTTCAGGTAGTACGCGCGGCCGATCGTGTCGTACCAGTTGAAGTTGTAGAACGGGTAGTCGATGTTGCTGAAGTCCCGCGGCGGCATGGCGTTGGTCAGGTTGTTCACCACCAGCGAGACGCGGGCATGGTCGTTGAACTTGTAACCCACCGAGGCGTTGTAGCGCCAGGTGGCGGGCAGGTAGGCCTTGACTTCCGGCAGGTAGTCTTCGTCCCAGTCCTGGTACCAGAAGTTCTCGTCGGTGGGGATCTTACCCAGGCGCGAAGCGTACGCCGTGGCGTCCCAGCCGTTGCGCTCCCAGCCGACGCTGGCGTTGAACTTGTTGCGCGGGATGTCGTAGCCGCTGTTGATGGCGAGCATGTCGACCAGCGCCGCGTCGGGCGCATCCCTGCGTTCGTGCGAACTCACCCGGGTGTAGTTGGCGGTGAAGCGGAACGTGCCAAGCCCGGTTTCCAGGCGGTAGTTGGCGCTGGCATCCAGGCCGCTGGTCCGTTCCATGCCGATGTTCACGTAGCCGCCATGGACCGACGCGATGTGGTTGTCGGCACCGGTGCGCACCACGCGCGCGATGGTGTCGGCGCAGAACTGCGAGCCGGGATCTTCGCTGATGCCGAGACGGCAGTCGTATTCGTCCTGCAGGATCTTGTTCACGCTCAGCGACTGGGTCTGGTTGCGCATCTCGATGTCGTACCAGTCCAGGGTGAAATCCAGCCCCGGCATCGGCGACCACACCACGCCCGCGGTCCAGGAGGTGCTGGTTTCGGGCTTCAGGGTCATGTCGCCGCTCCGGTCCAGCTGGAAGCCCTCGTCGGAGAAGTCGCAATTGTCGAAAGGCGTGTCCGGTTGCTCGGTGGCGCAGCGGTAGTAATCGATGCCGCCGCTGTCGACGGAACCCTGGCCGGCGTACAGGTGGTGCAACTCCGGCGCGCGGAACGCGGTGCCGTAGGAGCCACGGACCAGCAGCGAGTCGATGGGCCGCCATTCCAGGCCGGCGCTGTAGGTGAACTTGCTCTGGCTGCGCCCGGAATAGCGGTACTGGTCGTAGCGACCGGCCACGCTCAGGTTCAGGCTGTCCAGCACCGGCATGCGCAGTTCGCTGGCCAGCGCCCAGCGGTTGCGGTTGCCGTGGCCATCCTGGTCCTTCCAGCCCCAGTAGTAGAACGAGTCGCCGGTGGCCTTCGCGTCGGTATTCAGGTCGTAGCCCTGGTTGCCGAATTCGGCCGTCGCGGCGATGCCCGCGGCGCCGCCGGGCAGGTCGAACAGGCTCGCATTGGTCACCGTGAACGACAGCGTCTCGTTGTGCGACTCGGGGTTGTACACGATGTGCGACAGCATCGAGTTCAGCTGTTCGGTGGTCAGCGGCGTGTAGAAGCGGGCCAGGTCGCCGTCGTAGATGGGATAGCCGTCCTCATCCGTGCCCAGCTGCGGGCCCAGGAAGAAGTCGTTCGCCACGTTTGAAAGGATGCGCGGCCAGCTCACCTTCGCCTTGTACAGCGAGTAGCTGAGCGCTGCTTCGTAGTCCCAGTCCTTGCCGAAACTGCCGCGGAAACCGCTACTCAGGGCGATGGTCTTGCCCGTGGTCTCGGTGAAGCTGTTCTTCACGCCACCCAGCTCTTCGGGCGTGAACCGGCGGCGCCACCATTCGATCTGGTCGGTGCTCTGGTTGAAGAAGTAGTCGGTGATGGCGTCGGTCTGCGCCGTTTCCCACGTGGGCAGGCGACCGAGCTGCTTCATCGTCTGGTAGCCCAGCTGCACGTCGGCGAACCATTCCTGGCCGCCGCCGAAGTCGTAGCCGAAGGAGCCGTAGGCAGTGATGCCGCGGCGCTGGTGGACGATGGTCCGCAGCGCGGTGGCAGTGTCGCTGCCGCAATAGGATTCGCCGTAACGGTTGTCGGTGACGTAGTACGAATCGCGGTTGCCCGCGTCGTTGCAGGTCGCTTCGCCGGGGTCGAGCCAGTTGTCGTACCAGTCGCTGCGGGTGAAGTAGTCCACCGGCCGGTAGTAATTGTCGAAATCGCCGATGTCCCTGGACGAATCCTGGCGCTTGCGCTGGTAGCCCCACAGCGGCTTCTGCTCGTTGAGTTCCACGCCCACGACCGCGTTGAAGTCGCCGCGCGAGAAGCCGCCGTCCAGGGTCAGCTTGTACGATTCGCCGCCGCCAAGCTCGGTATCGCCGTAGCGGAAGTTCATGGTCAGGCCATCGGCGCGCTTCTTCAGGATGATGTTGACCACGCCGGACACCGCATCGGAACCGTAGATGGCCGAGGCGCTGCCGGTCAGCACTTCGATCCGCTCCACCATGCCCAGCGGGATGCTGGAAATGTCGGTGGCGCTGACCCCGCCGTCCATCGGCAGCGGGAAGTCGGCCAGGCGGCGGCCGTTGACCAGCACCAGGGTGTGGTTCGGACCCAGGCCGCGCAGGTCGACCTGCTGCGCGCCGGGGGTGAAGTCCGAGTTGCTGATCGACTGCGGGCTCTGGGTCGCGCCGTTGTTCTGGGTCATCGACCGCATCACTTCCGGCATGTTGGTGAAGCCGCTGGCGCTGATCTGCTCGGCGGTGATCACGCTGATCGGCGAAGGGCCTTCGATCTGCGCGCGCGGGATGCGCGAGCCGGTGACCTGCAGGGTCTGCAACTGGGTCACGGGTTCCTCGGCCTGCTGGGCCGAGCCGGCGGCGGCCGGGGCCTGCTGGGCGGCCGGTTTCGGCGGCGCCGGCGCGGCCGCCGGATCGGCGCGCACGATCAGCACCGCGCCCGAGGCCGCGTCGCGTTTGGCGGCGAAGCCGCTGTCGCGCAGCAGTCCGTCCAGGGCCTGGTCGGTGGAGGCGGCGCCCTGCACGCCGGCGGTGCGCCGGCCCTTGAGCTGGTCGGCGCGGTAGACGAGCTGGGTGCCGGACTGCTTGGCCAGGGAGTTCAGCGCGCTGGCCAGGTCGCCGGCCGGCACGTCGATCCGGGCGGGAGTGGACGCGGCCTGCGCCTGCGCCGCCAGCGCAGTGGAACAGGCCAGGCTCAGCAGCAGGATACGCATGGGTTTGTGCATCTTGGATTCTCCCCGCAGTGCTTGAAAGGGCACGCTCTGGTTGTCAGGACGAACGAATGGCGCTTTCCCCCCATAATCGGGCGGTCAGCGCATGTGCAACACGATACGGTCCGGATGGCGCTCGGCGCGAACCGGAAATCCCAGTTCCAGCAGCGACGCGAAGGCGTCGGCGTTGGACCAGCGGAAATTGCCGCCGACCCGCAGCGCGCCCACCGCGGGATCGCCCAGTTCCAGCCGGCGCGCGCTGTAGCGGTTGAACTCGGCGGCGGCGTCGGCCAGCGTGGTGTCGTCGAAGGTCAGGAAACCGTCGCGCCATTCCAGCAGGCGTTCGGCCTCGGCCAGCGGCAGCGAACGCACCAGCACGCCGTTGCGGCCGGCGGTGGCCACGCTGCCTGCCGGCAGCAGGGCGGCCGGCGGCAGGCGACCATCGGCGGCGGGCGCGCCGTCCAGCCGCACCCGGCCCTCGGTGACTACTACCCGCAGCGCGTCGGCGTCGCGGCGGACCGAGAAGCGCGTGCCCACCGCACGCACGTTGCGGCCTTCGGCCTCGACCACGAACGGCCGGCCGGTGTCGTGGGCCACGTCGAAGAACGCTTCGCCGCGGGCCAGCGCGACGTGGCGCTGGCCGCGCGTCATCAGCACGTCCACGCGGCTGTCGCTGCTCAGGGTGACGGTGGAGCCGTCGTCCAGCACCACGTCCGCCACTTCGCCCATGCTGCTGGCATAGCTGGCCGCGTGGCGGCCGCCGGCCTGCCAGCCGCCCCAGCCCAGCGCGCCGATGGCCAGGCAGGCAACGGCTGCGGCTGCGGCGCGTCGCCACGGGCCTGGCCTGGCCGATCCACGGGGGCCCGGCGCGAACGCCAGTTTGATCGACGAG
>JBDHQQ010000231.1:0-3065 GCA_039807145.1 Pseudoxanthomonas sp.
ACCAGTAGCGCGGATACGCCTGGTACACCGCCGAGGAATAGCCGAACGCGTCGCTGGACACCGGCGGCCGCTTGTCGGCCAGGTTGTTGGCGCCGACCTTCAGCGACACCCCGTCCATCCAGCCGTCGCCGCGGAAGTCGTACTTGACGAAGGCATTGGCCAGGGTCTGCGACTTCACCGTCCACGGCGTGCCGTCGGCCAGCACCAGGCCGTTCTCGACGAACGCACTGCTGTAGCGCGCGCTGGCGCCGACCGACAGCTGCTGGTAACGCCAGGTGAGGGTGCCGGACCACTTCCACTGCGGGTTGCCGCCGTTGCCGATCAGGTTGCCGCCGCCGGTGACCCGGATCGACGGATCGACCAGGCCGCTGCCCTTGGCGTCTTCCAGCGCCTGCAGCGCCGGCGAGCGCTGGCGGTAGAACTCGATCAGGCGGGTGCCGTTGAGCGACACGTCGAAACGACCGGCGCGGGTTTCCGGCGAGGCCCAGCTGAAGCTGTAATCCACGCCGCGCACGGTCTGCGGTTCGAGGTTGACGTACTGGTCCTTGACGTACAGCACCTTGCCCGCGGCCTCCAGGCCGGTACCGGCGTAGCGCGCGATGTCGTCGGCGGTGGGGTCGGCGCGCACCACGTCGGCGTTGCTGCCGCCCTGCTGGCGCAGCACGTAGTCCAGGATCAGCGCGTTGCCCTCGCCGAACAGGCCGATGATGCCTTCCTGCGCGTACTTGTAGTAATCCACCGCGAAGGTGAAGCGGCCGAAGTCCTCGGGGATGAACTGCGGCTGGAACACGATGCCGGCGCTGGTGTTGGTCGAGGTTTCCGGCTTCAGGTCCGGGTTGCCCGAACGGCGCGCGGTGGTCGAGGCGGTGTAGCCCTTGCAGGCCGCCATCGAGGCCTGCGCGCCGCTGCGCACGTCGGCCAGGCACTGGACCCAGTCGGTGCGGTTGTTGGAGCGGCTGACCATGGTGGCGTTGACCTGCTCCAGGTTGGGCGCGCGGAAGCCCTTGGCCCAGGACGAGCGCACGGTCAGGCCGTCGATGATCTGCCAGCCCAGCGCCAGCTTCGGCTTGGCCACGCTGCCGAAGTCGTTGTAGCGCTCGGCGCGGCCGGCCACCTGCAGGTCCAGCGAACGCACCAGCGGGATGTCCATCCCCGGCGCGACCAGCGGCACCGAGAACTCGGCGAACACCCCGGCGACGGTGCGCGACCCGTAGGTGTCCGGGGTCGGGCTGACGCCATACATGTCGCTCGGGTACTGGACCCCGGTGATCGCGTCGGTGAAGGTCAACGAACCGTCGACGTGGGCGTCGCGGTCGTCGCGCTGGGTCTCATGGCGCACTTCCATGCCGGCCGCCATGCCGACGTCGCCGGCCCAGGTGCGGAACAGGTCCGGGCGCGAAGCCTTGACGTCCCACAGGTACAGTTCGGTCTCGCTCTGGCGCCTGGCCTTGTAGAAGAACCGGTCGAGCTTGCTCCAGTCGTTGCAGCCGCCGCAGAACGGGTTGTAGGCCGCCGCGGTCGAATCGGCCAGCGCCTGCTGGAACAGGGTCATGCTCACCGCGTCCTGGGTGTCCTCGACCCTGGCCTTGGAGTACAGCGCCGCGCTTTCCCAGTCGAAACCGAAGTGGTAGCCGCGCAGGCCGGCCAGCGCGCGCACCTGGGTGTTCTTGACCTCGATCCGGGTCGGGCGCTCGAAGCGGTAGCTGGTGATCGTCACCGGCAGGCCGTTGGGACCGATGTTCAGGCCCTGCAGCCGGTTCGGGTTGAGCGTGCCGTCGGGCAGGTACATCGCGCCGAACGGGTTCCAGTAGTTGCTGGCGGCGACCGTCATCGGCAGCGAGGAAATGGTGTTCACGCCATTCTGCAGGCTGTAGGCGCGCGAGTCGTACAGGCCGGCCTCGCTGAACAGCGAGATGCCGTTCTCGAAATCATGCTTGCCGGTGGCGAACAGGTTGATGCGGCGCACGTCCGGCGCGATAGACACCGGGTACAACGACTGGTGGTTGTCGCGCAGGTTGGCGTCGGCACCCGAGGTGGCCTTGCTGCCGGACTGCACGCACAGGCCGTCGCCGAGGGTCGCGGCGCAGTTGCCGTTGCTGGTCGGCTTGACGTGGAAGGCGCCGGCGGCGGTGGTCAACCACTTGCCGTTCTGCGACACGCGCGCGCCATTGGCGGTGAAATTGCCCCACGGACTGTTGGTGTTGCGGTTGTCCACCCCGGCCAGGCCTGCGTACGGGGTACCGGCGAAGTCGTCGATGCGGTTGCCGCTGCGGGTCCAGTCCTGGTCCAGCGAATTCAGGCCGGTGGTGTTGTAGTAATTGAAGGCCACGGTGACGTTGGAGCGCAGGTCCTGCGAATTGCGGCCCCACATGCCGTTGACCGACACATCGCTCAGGTGGGTGCCCTCGCCCACGCCCTTCTGCACGCTCAGCGTGCCGCCGTCCATGTCGTCGCGCAGCACGTTGTTGACCACGCCGGCCACCGCGTCGGTGCCGTAGATCGCGGCGGCGCCGTCCAGCAGCACCTCGACCCGGCGCAGGTTGGCCACCGGCACGGTGTTGGCGTTGTAGGTCAGCACCGGCACCAGGTTGCCGTCGGCCTGGCTGGTCGGGTGCACCACGGTGCGGCGGCCGTTGATCAGCAGCAGCGTGTTGCCCACGCCGAGCCCGCGCAGGTTGACCGAGGCGATGTCGCCGCGCGCGTAGTTGGAGCTGTTGCCGCCGTTGGTGCCGCTGAAGGAGACATTGCCCATCTGCGGGATGGAGCGGTACAGGTCGTCGCCGGAGACCGCGCCGGTGGCTTCGATCTGCTCGGCCTGCAGCGTCGCCACCGGCAGGATCGCCGCCGACTTGCTGCCCTTGATCTGGCTGCCGACCACGGTGACCTGGTCCAGCGTATTGACCGGGCCGCTGGCCGGCGCCGGCTGCGGCGCCGGGGCCACCGGCTCGGGTTCGGCGGCCTGCGCCACCGCCAGCCCGCCCAGGCCACCGAGCGAGGCCAGCATCGGCGCGGCGGCGCGCAGGGTGATCGTACGGCCGTCGTCCGAGGCGATGGCCAGCCCGGTG
>JBDHQQ010000232.1:0-3056 GCA_039807145.1 Pseudoxanthomonas sp.
GGTGGCGACGAACATGTAGCCCGAGTGGTCCACGTCCGGCGGCAGCACCTGCAGGCCCAGTCCGTGCGCCTCGTCCAGGAAGCCGACCACCTTGTCGGTCTTGTCCATGTCCGAGGACAGCATCGCGGCCATGAATTCGGCCGGGTAGTGCTTCTTCAGCCACGCGGTCTGGTAGGCGACCAGCGAATACGCGGCGGCGTGCGATTTGTTGAAGCCGTAGCCGGCGAATTTCTCCATCAGGTCGAAGATCTCGTCGGCCTTCTTCTGCTCGACGCCGCCCTTCGCCGCGCCCTCGCGGAAGATCTCGCGGTGCCTGGCCATCTCGGCCGGCACCTTCTTGCCCATCGCGCGGCGCAGCAGGTCGGCGCCGCCTAGCGTGTAGCCGCCGACGATCTGCGCCATCTGCATCACCTGCTCCTGGTAGACCATGATGCCGTAGGTCTCCTGCAGCATGGCCTCGGTGCGCGGGTCGGGATAGTCGAATTCCTCCTGCCCGTGCTTGCGCGCGACGAACGAGGGGATCATCTCCATCGGGCCGGGGCGGTACAGCGCGTTCAGCGCGATCAGGTCTTCGAAGCGGTCGGGCTTCGCATCCTTCAGGGCGCGGCGCATGCCCGAGGATTCGAACTGGAACACCGAGCCGGTGTTGCCGTTGGCGAACACGTCGCGGTACACGCTGGCGTCGTCCAGCGGGATCGCGGCGATGTCGACCGGCTCCTTGCCGTCCTTCGCCCGCCGCGCGTTGATCGCCTTCACCGCCCAGTCGATGATGGTCAGCGTGCGCAGGCCGAGGAAGTCGAACTTGACCAGGCCGACCGCTTCGACGTCGTCCTTGTCGAACTGGGTGACCGGGTTGCGGCCGAGCGTGCCGTGGTCGTGTTCGGCGAACAGCGGGCAGAAGTCCGACAGCGGCGATGGCGCGATCACCACGCCGCCAGCATGCTTGCCGGCGTTGCGGGCCAGGTCCTCCAGCTGCAGCGCCAGGTCGACCAGGTCGCGCACGTCGTCTTCGGTTTCGTAACGCTGCTTGAATTCGGCGACGACGCGGTCGCTTTCCTTCTGCGCGCGCTTGCTGCGACCGATGGCGTCCTCCAGCGACAGCGGGTCGGCCGGCTGCAGCGGGATCAGCTTGGCCAGGCCGTCGACGAAGCCGTAAGGGAAGCCGAGCACGCGGCCGGCGTCGCGCAGCACCGCCTTCGCCGCCATCGTGCCGTAGGTGATGATCTGCGACACGCGGTCGCGGCCGTACTTGCGCGCGACGTAGTCGATCACTTCGTCGCGCCGGTCCATGCAGAAGTCGATGTCGAAGTCGGGCATCGACACGCGTTCCGGGTTGAGGAAACGCTCGAACAGCAGGTTGTACGGCAGCGGGTCCAGGTCGGTGATCTGCAGCGCCCACGCCACCAGCGAGCCGGCGCCGGAGCCGCGGCCGGGGCCGATGGGGATGCCTTCCTTCTTGCCCCACTGGATGAAGTCGGCCACGATCAGGAAGTAGCCGGGGAAACCCATCTTGATGATGGTGTCCAGCTCGAATTCGAGCCGCTCGAAATAGTCCTCGCGGCTCCTGCCGGGCGCCAGCGGGTTCTTCTGCAGCCTCGCCTCCAGGCCCGCGCGCGCTTCGTTGCGGATCCAGCTGTCCAGCGTCTCGTCGTCGGGTACCGGATAGGCGGGCAGGAAGTACGTGCCCAGGCTCAGCTCCAGGTTGCAGCGCTGCGCCAGCGCCACGGTGTTGTCCAGCGCGTCGGGCAGGTCGGCGAACAGCGCCGCCATTTCGTCGGCGGATTTCAGGTATTGCTCGGCGCCGTATTCGCGCGGGCGCTTGGGGTCGTCGAGCACGCGCCCGGACGCGATGCACACGCGCGCTTCGTGCGCCTCGAAGCCTTCGCGATCGAGGAAGCGCACGTCGTTGCTGGCGATCACCGGCAGGCCGCGCGCCGCAGCCGCGTGCAGGGCGAACTTGTTGAACGCGTCCTCGCCGTCGCGGCCGGTGCGGGTCAGTTCCAAGTGCACGTCTTCGCCGAACGCGCGCTGCCAGTCGGCCAGTTGCAGTTCGGCCAGGTCGTGGCGTCCGCCCGCGGCCAGCCGGCCGGCCAGGCTGTACCGGCCGAGGATCGCGAACAGGCCCTGGTGGTCGTCGCGCAGCCATTCGGGATCGATCGCCACGCCGTCGGCGCGGTGGCCCTCCATCCATGCGCGGGTCAGCAGCCGCGACAGCGAGAGATAGCCGGCGTGATCGCGGCACAGCAGGGTGACCTGCGAAGGCGCATCGCCGCCATCGGCGATGCTGACGTCGGCGCCGGCGATGGGCTTGATGCCGACGCTTTCGGCGGCCTTGAAGAACTTGACCAGCGCGAACAGGTTGTTGCGGTCGGTGATCGCCAGCGACGGCAGCTGCAGCTCCACCGCGCGGCTGAGCAGGTTCGGCCGCTTGGCCTTGTCAGGGCGCGCCTCGTCCGGCTTCTCGGGTACGCGGATGATCGAATCCGCCAGCGAGAATTCGGTGTGGACGTGCAGGTGGATGAAACGCGGAGACATGCGAAGGCCAGCCTACCGGCCGGGGGTGGGGGCGACAAGGCTTGACAGCCGCAACCGCCGGAAAACGGCCGGTTCAGTCGCGCAGCACGGCCCGCACGGGTGCAAAACTGCGCCGGTGCTGCGGGCACGGGCCGTGTTCGGCCAGCGCGGCCAGGTGCTGCGCGGTCGGGTAGCCCTTGTGCCGGGCGAAGCCGTACTGCGGCCATTCCTCGGCCAGCCGCAGCATCGCCCGGTCGCGGGCGACCTTGGCCAGGATCGACGCGGCCATGATCGCCGGCTCGAGGGCGTCGCCGCCGACGATGGCCTCGGCCGGGCAGGCCAGGCCCTTCGGTACCTTGTTGCCGTCGATGCGTGCCAGGCTCGCCGCCGGTCGCAATGCCGCCACTGCGCGGCGCATGCCCTCCAGCGTGGCCTGCAGGATGTTCAGGTGGTCGATCTCGCCGGCTTCGACGAATTCGATGCGCCACGCCAGCGCGCATTCGACGATCCGTGGATACAGCGCCTCGCGCCGCGCTTCGCTC
>JBDHQQ010000233.1:0-3049 GCA_039807145.1 Pseudoxanthomonas sp.
AGGAAATCACCGATGTCGGCAAAGGAAACTATGTCCTCGTACTTCCTGTCGATCTCTTCTCGGGAGAGACCGAGAATAGACGCACTCATGTAGACGTTCTCTCGCCCGGTGAACTCCGGATTGAACCCTGCCCCGAGCTCAAGCAACGCAGCTACTCGCCCCCGGACCCCAACTTCACCAGTTGTCGCCTGGAGCGTTCCGCAGATGATTTGCAGCAACGTCGATTTTCCTGACCCATTGCGACCGACGATGCCGACGGTGTCCCCCCGGCGGACTTCGAAGCCAACGTCGCTCAAAGCCCAGAATTCACGAAAATAAGCCGGCAACCTGCGTCCAACAAGCGATGCCAAGCGTGGCAACAGCGCCTGCTTCAATCTGTCCTGCGGCTGGGCATAGACACGAAAACATTTGCCAACACCGTGGACGCGGATGGCAACATCCTGTGCATGCTGGCCTTCAGAGGACATCGGCAAACCCTCTGCGCATTTTTTGGAAGCAGATGTAACCGAACCAAGCTATCAACAGGGACACCAAGGTATATTTTCCGAGCCCTGCCCAGTCGGGTTGCACCCCCCAGATCAGTACGCCACGCGCCTGTTCGATTATGAAGGTGAGCGGGTTGAAATATATCCAGCTACGGATGTGTTCGGGCAAAGCCGTGACCGGATAGAACACGGGAGACAGGAACAACAGGACTGTGGTGAATATGCCAGTCACTTGACCGATATCGCGAACGAATACCCCCAGAGCCGCGATCAACCACGCGACCCCGATGATCACCAGAAGCAACGGCAGCAGGACTAGTAGCACGTATGCGGCGGTTAAGGGAATGTATCCCTGGATCAGCAATAGCGCCGGCATCAATACGATCAAAGACACCCCAGCATGAAACAGGGACACCAGTAACGATACCGCCGGGAGTATCTCCAGCGGGAACACTACGCGCTTTACATAGCTGGAATTACCAACGATCAGGTCCGGCGCCCTGTTTACGCATTCGGCAAACAACCCATGCACGATGACGCCTACGAAAAGGATGACTGCAAATTCGCCCAAATGCGAAGTTTCGGTGTTCCAGCGCGCCTGAAAAACCACGGAAAACACGAAGGTGTAGACGGCCAGCATCAGCAGCGGGTTGAAGAAGGACCAGGCCAGGCCCATAAGAGAACCACGATAGCGACTGATCACCTCGCGCTTGGCCAGCTGATAGATAAGGTCGCGATTGATGACCATGCTCCGAATCATCAATATTGGAGACATAGCGCTAACCTGCCCCACACTCATGCACTCCGATCCAATGCATGGCCCATGTCGTTCCGCAGATCCTCGACACCCTCCACCCCGACACTCAGCCGCACCAATCCACCACTGATCCCCAACCTCTCCCGCCTCTCCACCGGCACCGACGCGTGCGTCATCACCGCTGGATGGTTGACCAGGCTTTCCACACCACCGAGCGATTCGGCCAGAGTGAACAGTTCGGTGCGTTCGCAGAAGCGTTTGGCCGCGTCGAAGCCGCCCTTCAACACGATGGAAACGATGCCGCCGTAGCCTTGCATCTGACGGGTGGCAAGTTCGTGCTGTGGGTGCGACTTCAGGCCGGGATACACGACCCTCTCGATGGCCGGCTGAGTCTCCAGCCATTGCGCCAGCGCCAGCGCGTTGTCGCAGTGCGCCTTCATGCGCAGGTGCAGCGTTTTCAATCCGCGCAGGGCGAGGAAACTGTCGAACGGGCCCTGCACCGCGCCGATGGAGTTCTGCAGGAAGGCGAGCTGCTCGGCAAGTTCGGCGTTGTCGCCGACCACCGCGATACCGCCGACCATGTCGGAGTGACCGTTGAGGTACTTGGTGGCCGAGTGGACGACGATGTCCGCGCCCAGTTGCAGCGGGCGCTGCAGGATCGGCGAGGCGAAGGTGTTGTCGACCACGACGAACAGGCCGTGCCGATGCGCGATTTCCGCGACCGCGGCGATGTCGACGATCTTCAGCATCGGGTTGGTTGGGGTTTCGATCCAGACCAGCTTCGTCTTCAGCGTGATCGCCGCTTCGAACGCGGCCAGATCGGTCAGGTCGACGAAGCCGAAGTCCAATGCGGCGCTGCGCCGGCGCACGCGTTCGAACAGACGGTAGCTGCCGCCATACAGGTCGTCCATCGCGATGACGTGGCTGCCGCTGTCCAGCAGTTCCAGCACGGTGGAACTGGCGGCCAGGCCGGAGGCGAAGGCGAAGCCGCGCGTGCCGCCTTCCAGCGCGGCGACGCAGCGCTCGTAGGCGAAGCGCGTGGGGTTGTGGGTGCGCGAGTACTCGAAGCCCTGGTGCACGCCCGGGCTGCTCTGCGCGTAGGTGGACGTCGCGTAGATCGGCGTCATCACCGCGCCGGTGCTGGGGTCGGGCGACTGCCCGCCGTGGATGGCGAGGGTGCCCAGGGCCAGCGCCGGCGCGCCTTCGGTATTGGATTGGTCTTTGGCCATCACGCTTCCTTGAAACAGCTGGGAATTTTACCAGCCGGGGCTTAATGCCTCATCCACGGGGCCGCCGCACCAGACCCGGCTCGCCGGGCGGATCCGCCTACTGCACCCGCCGCCGCAGGTAGTTCAGCAGGTCGATCCGGGTGATCAGGCCGAGGAAGGCGTCGCCGTCCATCACGATGGCGACCTGGCCGCGGTCGAACACCGGCAGCAGCGCCTCGATCGGCGATTTCACGTCCAGCCGATCCAGCTTGCTGACCATCGCGGTGGAAACCGAGTCGCGGAAGCGCGCCTCGTCGCCGTACACGTGCAGCAGCACGTCGCTTTCGTCGACGATGCCGGCCAGCCGGCCTTCGTCCATCACCGGCAGCTGCGACACGTCGTACAGCTTCATGCGCTGGTAGGCGGTCGTCAGCAGGTCGTTGGGGCCGACCACCACGGTGTCGCGCTGGCTGTACGGGCGCAGGATCAGGTCGCGCAGATCGCCGTACCGCGGGCGCTCGAGGAATCCGTTGTCCAGCATCCAGTAGTCGTTGTACTGCTTGGACAGGTACTTGTTGCCGGTGTCGGGCACCAGCACG
>JBDHQQ010000234.1:0-3040 GCA_039807145.1 Pseudoxanthomonas sp.
AATTCGGCGAGCGTTTCGTCCGCATCCACCGCAACTGCCTGGTCGCGCGTCACGAACTGGTCGAGCTGCGGCGCGGCGGCGACGGCCGGGTGCACGCGCGCCTGCGCCACGTCGAAGCGCCGCTGGAAGTCAGCCGCCGCTGCCTGCCGGCGCTGCGCGACAGCGTGCGGCATTTCTGAGCTCGGTCCCGACCCGGAACCATCGCTTTGTAGAGCCGAATTCATTCGGCTGCTCTTGCTGCGAAAGCAAACCGGGCAGGCCCGGCTTCCACATGGGCAACGGCAACGGCGGCCGAATGAATTCGGCTCTACAAGGCCGGGGCGCTCGCGCATAATGGGCTGATGAACCCGCCGCGCCTCGTCCGCATCGCCACCCGCAAGAGCCCGCTCGCCCTGTGGCAGAGCGAACATGCCGCCGCGCTGCTGCGCGCAGCGCATCCCGATGTGCAGGTCGAACTGGTGCCGATGAGCACGCGCGGCGACGAGGTGCTGGATCGCTCGCTGGCGGCGATCGGCGGCAAGGGCCTGTTCCTGAAGGAACTGGAACTGGCGATGCAGCGCGGCGAGGCCGACTGCGCGGTGCATTCGCTGAAGGACGTGCCGATGGAGCTGGAACCGGGCTTCGCCCTGCCGGCCATCCTGCCGCGCGCCGATCCGGCCGACGCCTTCGTCTGCAACCGTTTTGATTCGCTGGACGAACTGCCGCAGGGCGCGCGCGTCGGCACGTCGTCGCTGCGCCGGCAGGCGCAGCTGCGTGCGCTGCGCCCCGACCTGCAGTTGCTCGACCTGCGCGGCAACGTCAACACGCGCCTGGCCAAGCTGGACGCCGGCGATTACGACGCCATCGTGCTGGCCTGCGCGGGCCTGCAGCGGCTCGGCTTCGAATCGCGCATCCGCGCGCGACTGGACGCGCCGGCGTGGCTGCCGGCGCCGGCGCAGGGCGCCATCGCGGTGGAATGCCGCGACGACGCAGCGGAACTGCGTGCCCTGTTCGCCGTGCTGGACCATGCGCCGACGCGGCGCTGCGTCGAGGCCGAACGGGCGATGAATCGCGCCCTGCACGGCAGCTGTCACGTGCCGGTGGCGGCGTTCGCGCGGGAGGAGGGCGCGGGCCTGCGCCTGCGCGGATTGGTCGGTTCGGCGAAGGACGGCCGCGCGGTGCGCGCGGAGGCGTTCGCCGAAGGCGATGCCGAAGCGCTGGGCCGGCAGGTGGCGGGCGAACTGCTCGCCGGCGGCGCGGGCGAACTGCTTGCCGAAGCCTGAAAACGGAACGCCGCCCGCAGGCGGCGTTCCGCGGCGACGGGACCGGTTGCCTCAGAACCCGTAAACCACGTTCACCGTGGTCAGCGTGTCGGTCTTCTTCACGCCGGGCAGCACGTCGGTATTGTGGCGCACTTCCACGCCGGCCTTCAGCGCCAGCGCATCGGTCATCGCCACCTGCACGCCCAGGTCGTTCTTGGCGAAGGTATTGTCCTTGCCGGCCTCGATCAGCAGGGTGTCGTAGATCGAGGTGGTCGCGGTCAGCTTGCGGCCGAAATCCATGTAGCCGCGCAGGATGGCCTCGTTCTCGTGCACCCGTACGTCCTGCAGCTTGCTCCAGCGGTAGCCGGGGCCGATCTCGAAGGTCAGGTGGGAATCCTCGTTCTTGATCGCCTCGTAGCCGTAGCCGACCGCGCCGGTCCACTGGTATTCGTAGGCGGCGAAATGGTCGCGCTCGGTGCGCAGCGAGCCGAACAGGTAGCTCTTCTCGCCCATGCGGCGGCCGGTGGTGCCGAAGGCCTCGTAGCGATGCGCGCTTTCCAGGTCGTCGCTCTTGCCGTAGAGGAAGGACGCGCCGAACGCGTTCTTCCACAGTGCGCCTTCATGGGCGGCATTCAACTTGCCGACCAGGGTCTGGCTGTCGGTGTTGCCCTTGGAAATCGCCAGGCCCAGCTCGCCCTGGCCTTTCCAGCCGCTGGCGTCGGCGGAAGCCTCCTGGGCGAAGGCGGCGGCCGGCAGCATCAGCGCGATCATGACAGCGGTGGAAACGAGGGTACGCATTCGGATTCTCCATTCGGGGGTCAATAAAAAAGCGCCCGTGTCCGGACGCGCCCCGCGCATTGTTCCGATGGCGGCTGAATTAACGCAAAATTACCGATTCGCCCGCGGGCGATCCGGATGCGATGGCGGACGCCCGCTCACGCGCCGCGCCGGGACCGCTCGGCGATAATCCCGCCTCCGCCACCGGACCCTCGGCCATGGACAAGATCGAGCGCATCACCGCCCTGCACCGCATCCTCAAGGCCTCCCGCTATCCGGTCACGGTGAAGCGGTTGCAGGAGGAGCTGGGCTGTTCGCGCGCCACCGCCTATCGCGACCTGGCCTACCTGCGCGACGCGCTGATGGCGCCGATCGAAGGCGACGGCGAGGCGGGCTTCCGCTACAACGCGGCCGAAGGCGAGCGTTTCGAGTTGCCGGGGCTGTGGCTGAGTTCGGAAGAACTGTACGCATTGCTCGCGTCGCAGCAGCTGCTGGCGCGCACCGGCGGCGGCGTGCTGTCCACCGCGCTGGCGCCGCTGCAGAAGCGCATCGAAAGCCTGCTGGCCGACCATGCCGGCATCGACCGCTGGCCGGTGGACCGGGTGCGGGTGATTCCGCACCGCGGGCGCAGGCTGGACGAGACCGCGTTCCGCAACGTCGCGGCGGCGGTGCTGGAACGGCGGCAGCTGGCGTTCGAATACCGCGCGCGCTCCACCGACGAACGCACCAGGCGCACGGTGTCGCCGCAGCGCATCACCCACTACCGCGACAACTGGTACCTGGACGCGTGGGACCACGACCGCGCTGCGCTGCGCAGCTTCGCCGTGGACCGCATCGTCGGCGCGCAGCTGCTGGACGACGCGGCGCGCGACATCGACGAGGACGCGCTGAAGCAGCACCTGGCCTCCAGCTACGGCATCTTCTCCGGCGAGCCGAAGGGCTGGGCGACCATCGTGTTCAGCGCCAAGGCCGCGCGCTGGGTGGCCGACGAGCAGTGGCATTCGAAGCAGCAGGGCCGCTTC
>JBDHQQ010000235.1:0-3040 GCA_039807145.1 Pseudoxanthomonas sp.
GATGCGGCGTCCACCAGCACCCCGGCCGGCTTGCCGGCGGCATCGCGCAGGATGCGCCCGCCCTCGGGTTGCCAGTCGCCGGACAACGACCTGCCCGCCTTTTCCGCGATCCGCAGCGCGGCGCTGTTGGCCCAGCCGGCGTGGCCGTCGACACGTTCCAGGTACACCGGTCGTTCGGGGAACGCGGCGTCCAGGTCGGCGGCGGTCGGGAACGCGGTATCGTCCCAGCGGTTCTGGTCCCAGCCGGCGCCAAGCAGCCACTCGCCCGGCGCCAGCGTCTTCTCGAACGCGCGCAGCCGCTCGACCACGTCGGCACGGCTGCGCGCGCCATTGAGATCGGCCTGCGCCAAAGTGTTGCCAAGGCCGACCAGGTGCGCGTGCGCGTCGATAAGGCCCGGCACCACCGTGGCCTTGCCGACATCGACCCGCGTGGCCTGCGGATAGCGCTGCAGCAGCGCGGTGCGTTCGCCCACCGCCAGCAGGCGGCCGTCGTCCGTGTCCCAGGCCAGCGCGCTGGCGGAGGGCTGCTGCGGATCGCCGGTGCGGATGGTGTCGGCGAGCAGCACCCGGACCCCGGCCGCGACCGGCGCGACATGCAGGCAGGGAAGCAGGATGGCGAGACAGGCGGCGGTACGGCGCATGCGGGGACACTCCTGGCCAACGGGAACGGCGACTATGCCGTCATCGGCCAGGCGTGACAACGAACCGCGGGCGCCGTCGGGCGCGGATCAGTCGGCGCTGACGTCCACCCGCACCCGGATGCGTTCGCCCGGGTGGTAGTCGCGGCGGGTGTGGTACTCGCGGCCGGCGTACTCGTAGGTAACGTCGTAGCCGGCCACCCGTTCGCGCTCGTAGCCATAGCCACCGACATCGCGTTCGGGCTCGCAGACGCGCACGTCCGAACGGCGGTACAGCGGACGGTTGTTGGCGTCATAGATCGCGCGACCGGCGGCGCCGCCGGCGACGGTACCGATCGCGGTGCCGAGATAGCGGCCATCGCCGCCACCGATGCGGCTGCCGATGATGGCGCCGGCCAGGCCACCGATCACCGTTGCCACCTGGCGCCCGCCATCGCTGCCCTGGCGATAGCCGCCATCGCGCCCGTCGCCATAGTCGCGGATATCGCCACGCTCGCGGCGGTAGCCGTCGGCGTCGTACACGTAATCGCCATCGCTGCGCTCGTAACAGGCGCCCTGGCGGCCGCCGCCGTCGACGATGATCGGATCCACCCGCACCACCCGGGCATAGTCGTAGACCGGGCCGTTGTCGTCGCGGTCGTAACGGCCATCATCGTCGCGCCACTGGCCGCTGCTGCCCGGGTAGGGGCGATAGCTGCCGTCGTCGTAGCGCTGCGCCGAGGCGGTGAACGCCAGCAGGCAACCAAAGACCAGGACACCTGCAACAGGCAATGATCGGGACATGGCGGCCGCACCGGCGTGGGAGATGGACGGATGCTCCGGCGCGGCGCGTGAAACGGCCCTGAACCGGAACGCCGGGGCGGTTGCGCACCGCCCCGGCCGACGGGTCAGGAGGCGAACTCGGTTTCCAGGCTGATCGGCACCGCGCTGAGCGCCTTGGACACCGGGCAGTTCTGCTTGGCGTCGTCGGCCACCGCGCGGAACTTCACTTCGTCCATGCCGGGCACCACCGCCTTCACCCTGAGGCGGATGCGCGACAGCTGCGGCCCGCCCTCCATCGACAGGTCGACATCGGCGCGGGTGTCGAGCGAGCGCGGCGGGAAACCGGCTTCGGTCAGTTTCGCCGACAGCGCCATGGTGAAGCAGCCGGCGTGCGCGGCGGCGATCAGCTCTTCGGGATTGGTGCCCTTCTCGTCGCCGAAGCGGCTGGAAAACGCGTAGCGGGTGTTGTCCATCAGGCCGCTCTGCGGCGTGCTCAGCCGCCCCTGCCCGCTCTTGAGGTCACCTTCCCAGTGCGCGGTGGCGTGACGCGAAATACCCATGGCAAGTCTCCTGTGCATGCATTGAAGGTGGCCCCAGCCTAGGCGAGCGTTCGTTAGCGCCTTGTGCGCCGCGGCGGCATCGCCCCGCGCGCCGGCCAGCGCTGCCGGCCGCGCCCATGCCCGCCGCCATTACCGGCATGCACCCCCGCGTTTGCCGTGCATTTTCCCGCCGCCGTCGCCCCGCGCCGTGGCAAAAGGGCGGCTGGATGCAATTTTTATGGGGTTTTTGTGCCCCGGCCTATTGGCGATGCACCGCGCATGCCCTACATTTCGCTTGCCGACGGGGTCGGCACGACCAACAACCATCCGCTCACGGAACAGGAAACCATGGCAAAGACCGCTAAGAAGGCTGCCCCGAAGAAGGCAGCGAAGAAAGTCGCTACGAAGGCAGCCGCCAAGCCGGCCGCTCCCAAGCCGATCAAGGAAGCCCTGACCAAGTCGGGTCTGGTTGCACACCTGGCCGAGGCGACCAGCGTCGCCGCCAAGGATGTCCGTTCCGTCCTGGCCGCGCTGGAAGGCGCCGTTGCCGCATCGGTCAACAAGAAGGGCGCTGGCAGCTTCACCCTGCCGGGCCTGCTGAAGATCACCACCGTGAGCGTGCCGGCCAAGCCGAAGCGCAAGGGCATCAACCCGTTCACCAAGGAAGAGCAGTGGTTCGCCGCCAAGCCGGCTTCCACCAAGATCAAGGTGCGCCCGCTCAAGAAGCTCAAGGACGCCGCGATCTGATCCGCGCGCCCTGGGCGAAACAACGGGACGGCCATGCCGTCCCGTTTTTTTTTGCGCCGTGCACGGCGCTTCCCGGGTCATCGACGGGCAACGCCGGAATCGTCCCGGCGCCCGCCTGCAAGGCGTCTGCACCAACCCGCGCGGATGCGCGGAGGGGAGATCCAGCCACCGCGCGCAAGCGCCGCCATCACCACGGTGCGTTGCCGGATCGGCAGCAATCCGCGGGCGCCGACATGCACCGGGAGCAGCGCTGCCGCGCAGCCGGTGGTTGGAAAGCGCGGGACGTGCCCCCCAACGGACGCCGTGGCCGGCGCCGTGGACCGGTGCGCCACGCGGCCTGCGGCACGCCCGCCA
>JBDHQQ010000051.1:0-15458 GCA_039807145.1 Pseudoxanthomonas sp.
CGATGCGTTGCGCGCCGGCCGCCGCGCGGCTGGCTGGCGGCCACAGCGCGACCGCGGCGGCGCGGTCCAGCGCGCCGCCGAAGACCAGGGCATCGCCCTCGCGCTGGAAAGTCGCGGCGGTCAAGCGCGGGCTCAGTTGCCGCCGGCCTGCAGCGTGCCCTTGCGCAGGTCGGCCGCGACCTGGGCGATGGACTTGCTGCGCAACGGGGCGTCGAACTGGTTCTTGAAGGTCTGCACGTAGCTGATGCCTTCGATCATCACGTCGAACACCTTCCATTGCCCGCCGCTGTTGCGCATCAGGTAGTCGATCGGCACCGGCGCGCCGTCGCTGCGCAGCAGTTCGGTGGACACCTTCACCCCGCGCGCGCCGGGCAGCGCGGTTTCCGATTTCACCCGCACCCGCAGCTGGCTGTTGAAGTCCAGCAGCGACGTGCCGTAGCGCGACATCAGGTTGTCGGCCATCGCGTCGGCGAACAGCTTGACGTCGCCTTCGGGCGCGCCGCGACCGTGCACGCCCAGCACCAGGCGCGCGGCGTAGTCGCGGTCGAACACGCGGTTGAATTCGGCGTCGACGTACTGGCGCAGCGCCGACGGGTTCTTGCGGAACTCGGCGCGGCGGCTTTCCAGCGTGCCGATGATGCGGCTGCTGCTGTCCAGCACCAGCTTGCTCGCCGAACCCTGCGCGGCCGGCGCGGCGGCGCGCGCGGTCGCGTCCTGCGCAGGAGCCGGCAACGAAGCGCCGGCCAGCAGGGCGGCGGCGAGGGCAAGCGGGATCAGTCGGGGCTTCATGGTGTGGGTTCTTCCTTGTGTTCGGGGGCGGCAGGCGCGTCGTCGGCCTTGCCGGCGGCATTATTCCCGCTGCCGCTGAACAGGTACTTGCCGGCCATCTGCAGCAGGTCGACGGCCGGCTGGGTGAAGGCGATCTCGTCGCCGGGCTTCAGCACGTCGGGGTCGCCGCCCGGGGACAGCCCGATGTAGTTCTCGCCGAGCAGGCCGCTGGTGAAGATGCCGGCCGAAGTGTCGGCGGGCAGGTCCTTGTAGCGGCTGTCGATGTCCAGGGTGACCACGGAATCGAACCGGGCCGGATCCAGGGTGATCTCGCCGACCTGGCCGACCACCACGCCACCGATCTTCACCGGCGCCGAGGGGCGCAGCTGGCCCAGGTTGGTGAAACGGGCCTTGAGCGGATAGCTGTCGCTGCCGAAGCCGAACTTGCGGTTGGTGCTGGCCAGCGCCAGCACCAGCAGCGAGGCCAGGGCCAGCAGCAGGAAGGCGCCGACGGCGAATTCGAGGCGGGGTCCGCGGATGGACATGACTCAACTCCTGAACAAGAAAGCGGACAACACGAAATTGAACATCAGCACCAGCAGCGAGGCGTTGACCACCGCGCGGGTGGTGGCGACCGAGGTGCCTTCGATGGTCGGTTCGGCGTGGTAGCCGACGTAGGCGGCTACCAGCGCCGAAGTGCCGCCGAATACCGCGGCCTTGAGGAACGCCGGCAGGAAGTCCTTCTGCACGTCCACCGCGTCCTTCATGATCTGCCAGAAGGTGCCGTTGTCGATGCCCAGCACCTGCACCGCCTCGAACCAGCCGGCGGCGATGGCGAAGGTGCAGAAGAATCCGGTCAGCAGCGGCACGGTCAGCACCGCCGCCCAGAAGCGCGGGGCCACCGCCTTGGCCACCGGGTCGATGGCCATCAGTTCCAGCGCCTTGATCTGGTCGGTGGCGCGCATCAGGCCCAGTTCGGCGGCGATCGAGCTGCCGGCGCGGCCGACGAACAGCAGCGCGGTCAGCACCGGGGCCAGTTCCCGGTACAGGCCCAGGCCAATCAGCACGCTGACCTGGTCGCTGGCGCCATAGGTCTGGAGCGCGCGGAAGCCCAGCAACGTCAGCGAAAGTCCGACGAACGCGCCACCAGCTGCGATGATCGGCAGCGAACGTGCGCCTATCTTGTAGATTTCCTTGACGAACTCGGCGAACAGGTCGCGGGTCGGCGCCGAGGCGCGGAACACCGACAGCGAAAACAGCCCGGCGGCGCCCAGGGCGCGGGTCGCGGCGACGAAGGGCATCAGGCGGCCTCCCGGCTGGCGGCATCGAAGGCGATCGGCCCGTCCGGCTCGCCGCGCAGGAACTGGTGCACCAGCGGGTCGGTGGTCGCCTCCAGTTCGGCCGGGGTGCCGGCGAAGACCAGCCCGCCGTTGGCGATGACCACCGCCTGGTCGGCGACCGGCAGGGTCTCGCGGACGTGGTGGCTGACGATGATGCTGGTCAGGCCCAAGGTGGCGTTAAGGCGCTGGATCAGGCTCATGATCACCCCGCTGGCGATCGGGTCCAGCCCGGTCAGCGGCTCGTCGTAGAGCATCAGCGGCGGGTCCAGTGCCAGCGCGCGGGCCAGCGCCACGCGGCGGGCCATGCCGCCGGACAGTTCGCGCGGGAAGGCTTCGGCGGCGGCGCGCAGGCCGACCGCGTTCAGCTTGAAATCGACGATCCGGCGGACCAGCGCATCGTCCAGCTTCGTGTGCGTGCGCAGCGGCAGGGCGACGTTCTCGGCCACGCTCAGGTCGGTCAGCAGGCCGTTGCCCTGCAGCAGCACGCCGATGCCCTTGCGCAGTTCCAGCAATTCGCGGCTGCGCCGCGGCACCGGCCGGCCGAACACCTCGACCGCGCCCGCGGCCGGCGGCAGTTCGCCGGTCAGCGCCGCCAGCAGGGTCGACTTGCCGCAGCCCGACGGCCCCAGCACCGCGGTGATGCCGCCGCGCGGCACCGCCAGGGACACGTCGCGCAGGATGGTCCGGCCGCCGCGATCCAGGCGCAGGCCCGACAGGCGGACGGCAGGGGTGGGGTCGGCAGGCATCGGGATTTCGGCGGTTATCCGGAAACTGAACGCGCTAGCTTCAAGGGTAGGGGCTGAACGGCGCCTAGCCGCGGGTGGCAGGTCCGGACACAAAAAAGAACGCCGGCCCTGCGGCCGGCGTTCCGTGGACGACGCGGTTGCGTCGCCTGCGGCTACTGCGTGATGTCGACGTCCTTGGTCTCGCGCAGGAACAGCGAGCCGATCACGAAGGTCATCAACGCGATCACGATGGGATACCACAGGCCGTAGTAGATGTTGCCGGTGGCCGCCACCAGGGCGAAGGCGATGGTCGGCAGGAAGCCGCCGAACCAGCCGTTGCCGATGTGGTACGGCAGCGACATCGAGGTGTAGCGGATCTTGGTCGGGAACAGTTCCACCAGCCAGGCCGCGATCGGCCCGTAGACCATGGTCACGTAGATCACCAGGATGGTCAGGATCAGCAGCACCATCGGCTTGTTGACCCGCGCCGGGTCGGCTTTCTCCGGATAGCCGGCGGTGTTGAGCGCCGTCTTCAGCTCGCCGCCGAACGCGTCGCCCTTGGCCTTGGCGTCGTCCTTCGACAGGCCCGCGGCCTCGTAGCTGGCGACTTCGGTGCCGCCGATGCTGACCTTGGCCAGCGAACCGGCCGGCAGCGCTTCCACGCTGTAAGGCACGCCGGCCTTGGCCAGCGCCGCGGTGGCGATGTCGCAGGAGTTGGTGAATTTCTTCTTGCCGACCGGGTCGAACTGGAACGAGCAGGTCTTCGGATCGGCGTGGACCACGGCGGGCGCGGAGTTGCGGGCTTCCTCGATCGCCGGATTGGCGTAGTGGGTCAGGCCCTTGAACAGCGGGAAGTAGGTCAGCGCGGCCACCAGGCAGCCGGCCATGACGATCTTCTTGCGGCCGATCCGGTCCGACAGCCAGCCGAACAGCACGAAGAACGGCGTGCCCAGCGCCAGCGAGCCGGCGATCAGCAGCCAGGTCGTGGTGCTGTCCACCTTCAGCGTCTGCGACAGGAAGTACATCGCGTAGAACTGGCCGGCGTACCAGACCACGGCCTGGCCGGCGGTGGCGCCCAGCAGGGCCAGCAGCACGATCTTGCCGTTCTTGCTGAAGAAGCTTTCGGTGATCGGCGCCTTCGAGGTCTTGCCTTCGGCCTTCATCTGCTGGAACAGCGGCGATTCGCTCAATTGCATGCGGATCCACACCGACACGCCCAGCAGCACGATCGACACCAGGAACGGGATGCGCCAGCCCCATTCGTCGAACGCTTCCTTGCCCAGGAAGGTCTGGCAGCCCAGGATCACCAGCAGCGACAGGAACAGGCCGATGGTCGCGGTGGTCTGGATGAAGCTGGTGTACAGGCCGCGCTTGCCGTTGGGCGCGTGCTCGGCCACGTAGGTCGCGGCGCCGCCGTACTCGCCGCCCAGGGCCAGGCCCTGCAGCAGGCGCAGCGAGATCAGGATGACCGGCGCGGCCACGCCGATGCTGGCGTAGTTGGGCAGGATGCCGACCAGGAAGGTCGACAGGCCCATGATCACGATGGTGATCAGGAAGGTGTACTTGCGCCCGACCAGGTCGCCGATGCGGCCGAACACGATGGCGCCGAACGGGCGCACCGCGAAGCCGGCGGCGAACGCCAGCAACGCGAAGATCAGCGCGCTGGTGTCGTTGAGGCCGCTGAAGAACTGCTTGGCGATGATCGCCGCCAGCGACCCGTACAGGTAGAAGTCGTACCACTCGAAGACGGTGCCGAGGGACGACGCGAAGATGACCTTCTTGTGGCCTTGGGTGAGCGCGCCGGGCTGGCCCGCGGAAATGGTGGACATGTGCTGGTTCCTCCCCTCAGAAGCTGTACTTGACGGTGGTCTGGATGCGCTTCAGGTCGCCCTCGCGGCTGTCTTCCAGCTCGCGCTTGCCGTAGCCGATCTCCGCACCGACGTCGAGCTTGGGCAGCGGCGAGTAGATCAGGTTGGCGTGGAACGACGAGGCACGCTCGGTTGCGGCTTCGCTCGCCAGGCCCCAGCCGGGCAGGCCCTTGTCGTTGTCGTAGGCGGCGACCGAATACATCAGGTTGGTGCGCAGCTTCGCGCTGAACGCATGGCGCCAGGCGACGAAGCCGCCGGCCGCCGTCACCGCGTGCAGTTCGCCGTTGGCGTCCAGCGCGGTGTCCGGGCCCAAGCCGAAGGCCATGTAGCGGCCCAGGCCCTTGCCGTAGTTCGCCATCCAGCGGATGTCGTCGCTCGCGCCCAGGTTGAACTTGCCGGACAGGCTGACCGCCGCGCCGGACGCGGTTTCGTCGCCCGCCTTGAACTGGCGCAGCAGGCCGGCGGCGGAGAAGTGGCCCCAGTCGCCCTTGGTCACCCAGCGCGCGGTCAGGTCGGGCAGCGCGTTGGCGCCGGTGCCGTTGGTGCGCGCCGCGCTGGCGATGTTGCTGACCGTGGTCTGCGGGTTCTCCGCCGACACCGAGAAGTTGCCCTTGGTGTAGCGGACCTGCGCCTGGCGCACGAAGGTGGTGCCGTCGGTCACGCCGACGAAGTCCACCGCGTCGGGCAGCGCGGCGGTGTCCTGGAAGTTCGACCAGGTCTGGCCGGCCAGCCAGTTGTTCCAGCTCACGTAAGCCTGGCGCAGGGTGACCGCGTAGGTGTTGGTGGCGACCTCGTTGCCGGCCAGCGCGTTGCTGCCGCCGCCGAAGAAGTCCATTTCCACGTAGCCCTTCAGCTTGTCGCCGTTGTCGGTGACGTGGTCGGCGCTGAGCCAGAAGCGCGAGAACTGCGCGTGGAAGTCGGTGTACGGATCGGTGTCCGGTTCGGCGCCGTTGCCGACCACCGGGATCGTGCTGGGCACGTAGAACAGGCGGCCCGAGCCGCCGTCGGCGATGGCGCCATCGCTGGTGTCGGTGAGCATCGCGTCGAACTTGATGAAGCCGCCGTACGAGAACGCGGTGCCGGGGCTGCCCGCGGTGTTGATCGCGGTGCGCTGGATCGGCTGCTTGCCGGCCGGCAGCGCCGCCGGCTGCGTCGCCTTGACCTCGTCGAGCCGGGTCTTGGCTTCCGCGATCTGGGTCTGTTGCTGCTGCTGCGCGCCGAGCAGCGCCTGCACCTGCGCTTCCAGCTGGGCGATGCGCGCTTCCAGCTCCTTTTCCTTGGCGGTCTGCGCCAGCGCCAGTCCGGGCGCCAGCAGCGCGACGAACAGCGCGGCGGCCAGCGGCCGTTTCGACGGCGCGCGCGTCGCGGCATGGATGTTGCCGGATTCGGTAAAGCCTGCTTTCGTGAAGCGCGTAGTCATGGGGCCCTCTCCCGTTGCACGCCGATGTCACCGTCGATGCGGCTCGCGCAGACTGCGCGGCGCGGCGCGCGTGCGCCTATTCCCCATTGGTCGAACATGGCGTGCATCGGCCCGCGTTTACGACCAATGTCTAAGCGGGTTGCTGCATCGCGGCAACGCGGATGCGGCAAACTGGACCGAGACGACGCAATCGCGGGCCGCGGCCGCTTACAGGTTCGCGCATCGCGCCGTGCTGCAGAATGACACTTGCCTGTTCGAACGTCCCGGGAGGACCCCATGAGTGACCTGTATCCGGTCAAGCCGGAATTCGCCGCGAAAGCGCGCATCGACCGCGCCGCCTACCAGCGCGACTACGCCGCCTCCATCGCCGATCCCGATGCGTTCTGGGGCAAGGTCGCCGAGCGGCTGGACTGGTACACGAAGCCGACCAGGGTGCGTAACGTCAGCTACGACCTGGCCGACTTCCGCATCAAGTGGTTCGAGGACGGCGAACTCAACGCCAGCGTCAACTGCCTGGACCGCCAGCTCGCGCAGCGCGGCGACAAGACCGCGCTGCTGTTCGAGCCCGACGACCCGAACGCGCCGTCGCAGAAGATCACCTACCGCGAGCTGCACGAACGCGTGTGCAGGCTGGGCAACGCCCTGCGCGCGCTGGGCGTGGGCAAGGGCGACCGCGTCACCATCTACCTGCCGATGATTCCCGACGCGGCGGTGGCGATGCTGGCCTGCGCGCGCATCGGCGCGATCCACTCGGTGGTGTTCGGCGGCTTCGCGCCCAACTCCATCGCCGACCGCGTGGCCGACTGCGGCAGCAAGGTCGTCATCACCGCCGACGAGGGCCTGCGCGGCGGCAAGAAGGTACCGCTGAAGGCCAACGTCGATGCGGCGCTGAAGCTGCCGGGCACGAATTCGGTCGAAACCGTACTGGTGGTGCGCCACACCGGCGGCGCGGTGGACATGCAGATGCCGCGCGACCGCTGGTTCGACGAAGTGGTCGGCCCGCAGCCGGCGCAGTGCGAAGCGGAGCGGATGAACGCCGAGGATCCGCTGTTCATCCTCTACACCTCCGGCAGCACCGGCAAGCCGAAGGGCGTGCTGCATACCACCGCCGGCTACCTGCTGTTCTCGGCCTACACCCACGAAGCGGTGTTCGACCTGCGCGAGGACGACATCTACTGGTGCACCGCCGACGTTGGCTGGGTCACCGGGCACAGTTACATCGTGTACGGGCCGCTGGCCAACGGCGCGACTTCGCTGATGTTCGAGGGCGTGCCCAACTACCCCAGCGTCTCGCGTTTCTGGGAGGTGATCGACAAGCACCAGGTCACCATCTTCTACACCGCGCCGACCGCGATCCGCGCGCTGATGCGCGAGGGCGAGGCCCCGGTGAAGAAGACCTCGCGCGCATCGCTGCGCCTGCTGGGCAGCGTCGGCGAACCGATCAATCCGGAAGCCTGGCGCTGGTACTACGACACCGTCGGCGACGGCCGCTGCCCGGTGGTCGATACCTGGTGGCAGACCGAGACCGGCGGCATCCTGATCAGTCCGCTGCCCGGCGCCATCGACCAGAAACCGGGTTCGGCCACGCTGCCGTTCTTCGGCGTGCAGCCGGCGCTGGTCGACGCCGAAGGCAACCGGCTGGAAGGCGCGACCGAGGGCAACCTGGTGCTGCTGGATTCGTGGCCGGGGCAGATGCGCACCGTGTACGGCGACCACCAGCGCTTCATCGACACCTATTTCCGCACCTATCCGGGCAGCTACTTCACCGGCGACGGCTGCCGCCGCGACGCCGACGGCTACTACTGGATCACCGGCCGGGTCGACGACGTGATCAACGTCAGCGGCCACCGCATCGGCACCGCCGAAGTCGAAAGCGCGCTGGTGCTGCATCCGAAGGTGGCCGAAGCCGCGGTGGTCGGTTTCCCGCACGACATCAAGGGCCAGGGCATCTACGCCTACGTCACCCTGAAGGCCGGCGAGACGCCCAGCGACGAATTGATGAAGGAACTGATCGTGCACGTGCGCACGGTCATTGGTCCCACCGCCACGCCCGACCACCTGCAGTGGGCGCCGAGCCTGCCGAAGACCCGCAGCGGCAAGATCATGCGCCGCATCCTGCGCAAGATCGCCGAGAACGCGCCCGACCAGCTCGGCGACACCTCGACCCTGGCCGACCCGAGCGTGGTCACGTCGCTGGTCGAGGAGCGCAAGGTCAAATGAAGCTGCGGGGAGGCGGGCAGGTGAGGAAGCCGCTGAAAGCGACCCTTCAGCCACTGCGTCCTGGACGTTCCAATCTGCCTTCCCACTTCTCGTCTCCTCGCCACCTGCCATGACCACCCTGCTCATCGCCGACGACCACCCGCTGTTCCGCGAAGCCCTGCGCGGCGCGGTGCAGCGGGTGCTGCCGGGCGCGCACCTGCACGAAGCCGACGGCGCCGACGCGCTGTATGCGATGGTCGAGTCGCATCCCGACGCCGACCTGTTGCTGATGGACCTCAACATGCCCGGCGCGCATGGCTTCAACGCGCTGGTGCACCTGCGCGCCGCGCACCCGCAGCTGCCGGTGGTCGTGGTGTCGGCGCGCGAGGAACCGGCGGTGATGCGCCGCGCGCTGGACCACGGTGCGCTCGGCTTCATCCCCAAGTCGGCCGATTCGGCGACGATAGGCGCGGCCATCGGCCAGGTGCTGGACGGCGAGCGCTGGGTGCCGGAGGAAGCGTTGGCGGCGCCGGGCATCGGCCACGACGAACGCGAAACCGCGCAGCGGCTGCGCGAACTGACGCCGCAGCAGTACCGCGTGCTGCAGATGCTCGGCTCCGGCCGGCTCAACAAGCAGATCGGTTACGACCTGGGCGTGTCCGAAGCGACCATCAAGGCCCACGTCACCGCGATCCTGCGCAAGCTCGGCGCAACCAACCGCACCCAGGCGGTGCTGATGGCGGGGCGGCTTTCGCTGGATCCGGACAGCCTGGTGTTGCCCGAGGACGATTAGTCCGCCGCGGTCGTCGGCAATGCGGAAGACAACGTCCGTGACCTGGGGCGACACCATGCCTCCGGACGCAACGATTCGTTCCCCATGGCCAGCAGCCGTGGTTTGACCCGCGACGAGCGTCCCGCAATACTGCCGACAGGCATCCTTGCCGCGTGGGCGATATCCGTGGTGCCGAAGGAGGCAAACGGTGAGCGTCTTACTCAAGCGCGCTTACGACGCGCCGGCGAAGGCCGACGGCGAGCGCATCCTGGTCGACCGACTGTGGCCGCGCGGGGTGACCAAGGCAAAGGCGAAGATCGACCTGTGGCTGAAGGACGTCGCGCCTTCCACCGAACTGCGCCAGTGGTTCGGCCACGATCCGGAAAAGTGGGCCGAGTTCGGCAAGCGATACCGCGCGGAGCTGAAGCGCAACCCGGCGCTGGCCGAACTGCGCGAACATGCCGAGCGTGGCGATGTCACCCTCGTATATGCCGCGCACGACCCGCAGCACAACCAGGCGGTCGTCCTCAAGCAGATACTCGACCGGCGCGCTTGAGCATCGCTTGTTGGCGACGCGCGCCGACGCGCTACGGCGTGCTCGGCAGGCTCGCAGGCAGGTGCGCGGACAGGAACGCGCGCAGCGAAGCGGGTTTCACCGGCTTGGTCAGCAGGCCGTAGCCGCGCTCGCGCGCCTCGCGCTTCAGCGCGTCGCGGCCGTCGGCGGTCAGCAGCGCGCCGGCGATGGCCGCGGAACTGGCCGAACGCAGCGCGTCCAGGGTATCCAGTCCGTCCAGGCGGTCGTGCAGGTGGTAATCGACCAGCATCACCGCGGGACGTTCGCGGATTTTTTCCAGCGCTTCGTCGACCGTGGTGGCGGTGATCACTTCGACCTGCCAGCGGCCGAGCAGGGCGCGCATCCCGTCGAGGATTTCGCGGTCGTTGTCCACGCACAGCACGCGCAGGCCGTGCAGGCTGCCGGCCTGCATGGGGTCGCGCGCGACCGGCGAGCGTTCGGGCGCGCTGGCCGCGCGCGGGACCGTGATCGCGAACATGCTGCCGCGGCCGACCACGCTGTGCGCGTCCAGGCGATGGTCGAGCAGGCGCGAGATGCGCTGGCAGATCGACAGTCCCAGTCCCAGTCCCTGTTCGCCCCAGTCGAACGGCTGCTCGTAGCGGTGGAACTCGTCGAAGATCTGCCGCATGTGCGCTTCGGGAATGCCCGGTCCGGTATCCCAGACCTGCAGTTCGACCTCGGCGCCGCGCGCGCGCGCGGCCAGCACCACGCGGCCCTGGCGGGCATAGCGCAGGGCATTGGCCAGGAAGTTCTGCAGCACCCGGCGCAGCAGCCGGCGGTCGCTGCGCACCGGCAGCGGGCGCGCGTGCAGGCGCAGGTCAAGGCCGCGCCCGGCCGCCAGCGGGGCGTACTGCGCATGCAGTTCTCGCAGCAGGGCCGCGGCGTCGAAATCCTCCACCTGCGCGTGCAGCGCGCCGGCATCCAGCCGCGACACGTCCAGCAGGCCATCCAGCAGTTCCTCGGCCGCGCGCAGCGAGGCGTCGACGCGCTCGGCCAGGTGGCGCTGTTCCTGCGGCTCGTCGCTGCCGCGCAGCGCCGAGGTGAACAGGCGCGCGGCGTTCAGCGGCTGCAGCACGTCGTGGCTGATCGCGGCGAGGAAGCGGCTCTTCGACTGCTGCGCGGCTTCGGCGGCGAGGCTGCGCTCGGCCACGCGCTGCTCCAGCGTCTCGTTGGCCTCGCGCAGCGCGCGCTCGGCGTGCTTGAAGGCGGTGATGTCGTTGTAGCTGCTGACGTAGCCGCCGCCGGCCAGCGGCTGGCCGCGAACTTCGAACACGCGGCCGTCGTTGCGCTGGCGTTCGAACACGTGCGGCGAACCGGCGCGCATGTGGCCGACGCGCTTTTCGACCTGCGCTTCCGGGTCGCCGTCGCCGAGGTCGCCG
The DNA here is from genome assembly GCA_039807145.1 of Pseudoxanthomonas sp. Taxonomy (GTDB): domain Bacteria; phylum Pseudomonadota; class Gammaproteobacteria; order Xanthomonadales; family Xanthomonadaceae; genus Pseudoxanthomonas_A. The sequence continues at coordinate 11,046 of JBDHQQ010000051.1, forward strand.
CGGTTGGCGTTCCAGCGGATCAGGTCGGCGACCGGCCGGCCGACGTACAGCATGCCCTCGGGATAGCCGAACATCTGCTGGTAGCGGCGGTTCCATGCCACCAGACGCATGTCGCGGTCGACCACGCTGACCCCGGCGCTGATGTTTTCCAGCGTGGCGGAAAGGATCTCGCGGTTGAAGCGCAGCTCCTGCCCGGTTTCGTCCAGCACCGCGACCACTTCGCCCAGCTCCATGCCGGAGCCGTGCAGCGCGCTGGTCAGCAGCAACCGCGCCGACGCCGCGCCGATCGCCGCGGCGAGCTGGCGTTCGGTGAACTGCACCCAGGCGCGGTCGGCCGGCGCATCGGGCTTCAGCTCGCGGCCCAGCGCCTGCGCCTGTTCGGCGAAGCTGCGGCGCGCGTGGCGTTCGCCGACCACGCGTTCGGCCAGCGACAGCAGGTCGGCCACGCGCACGCTGCCGGGCCATTCGCCGGCCACCAGCGTCTGCCGCTGCGCATAGGGATCGAGGAACGGCGCGATGCGCAGGCGTTCGTCCACGCTGGGCCGCCAGCGCGCCGACACCAGCATCATCGTCGCGGTATTGACCAGCAGCGACCAGAACGTGCCGTGGGTCAGCGTGTCCCAGCCGCGCAGGCCGAACAACTGCTGCGGACGCAGCCAGCCGATGTCGAACGGACCGGTCTGCAGCCATTGCGGGCCCAGCCAGCCGGTGTTGGACAGGGTCGGCAGCAGCAGGGTGTAGGTCCACACGCCGAAGCCGGCCAGCATGCCCCACTCCACCCCGCGCCGGCTGGCGCCGCGCCAGTACAGCCCGCCGATCAGCCCCGGCGCGAACTGCGCGACCGCGGCGAACGCGAGCAGGCCGTAGGCGGCCAGCGAATCGTCGCTGCCGCGGCTGAAGCGGTAGTACGCGTAGGCGCACAGCGCCAGCAGCCCGATCGCCGCGCGGCGTATCCACAGCACCACGCCGGCCACGTCGGCGGCGGCGCGCGTGCCCCAGCCGCGACGCAGCAGCACCGGCATCACCAGGTCGTTGCTGACCATGGTGGACAGCGCGATGCTGGCGACGATGACCATGCCGGTGGCGGCGGAAAAGCCGCCGATGTAGGCCGCCAGCGCCAGGGCTTCGCGCCCGCTGTGCAGCGGCAGGGTCAGCATGAAGGTGTCGGCGCCGCTGCCGTCGTGGATGCCGAACGCGGCCACGCCGGCGGCCGCGATCGGCACCACCATCGCGGATACCAACAGCAGGTAGGTGCCGAACAGCCAGCGCGCCTTGCGCACGTCGCCGGTGTCGCCGCATTCGACCACGGCCACGTGGAACTGCCGCGGCAGGCACACGATGGCGAGGAAGCCGAGCAGGGTCTGGGTCAGGAAGCCCTGCGGCGGCGCGTCCTGGAACAGCGTCCGGGCGGCGCCGACGACCTGCGTCGGTCCGCCCAGCCAGGACCACGCGAACAGGCCGACCGCGATGATCGCCAGCAGCTTCACCGTCGATTCCAGCGCGATCGCCAGCATCATGCCGTGGTGGTGTTCGGTGGCATCGACCTGGCGGGTGCCGAACAATGCGGCGAACAGCGCCATCAGCATCGCGACGTACAGCGCAGGGTCGGCGAGCGGACCCGGCTGCGCGTCGCTTTGCCCGGTCAGCACGCTCAGGCTCAACGCCACCGCCTTGTACTGCAGGGCCAGGTACGGGATCACGCCGATCAGGGCGATGATCGCCACCAGCGCGGCGAGCCGGCGCGAGCGGCCATAGCGCGAAGAGATGAAGTCGGCGATGGAGACCGTGTTCTGCTGGTGCGCGATCAGCGCCAGGCGCTCGATGATGCGCCAGCCGAACAGCAGCAGCAGCAGCGGACCCAGGTAGATCGGCAGGTAGCCGATGCCGTAGCGCACCGCGCTGCCGACCGCGCCGTAGAACGTCCACGACGAGCAGTACACCGCCAGCGCCAGGCTGTAGATCGCCGGGCGCAGCCACGGCCGGTCGGGATACAGCGGCCGGCGGTCGCCCCACCACGCCACGGCGAACAGCAGCGCGGCATAGCCGACCGAAGCCAGCAGCAGGACCCAGCTCGAAACCACGGCTCCTCCCGGCGTGGCGGCGAAGGCAGGAGTTTACGCCGGGCGTTTGCGCCGGCGCATCCGGGGGCGACGAAGCTTCCGGCTGGAATCAGGACTGCCCGCCAGCGCGCTCCTGCGAAGACGCTGCCAACAGCAGCGACCGCGCCGCCGCCTGCGCCTGCCGGCGCAGTTCCGGTACCGCGGTGCTTTCCCACAGGTCGCCGATGCGCAGGCTGCCCACGACCCGCAGGCGTGGCCGGGCGCGGCCGGCCGCATCGACCACGCGGCCCTCGTCGTCGCTGCGCAGGCCGATGCCATGCGCGCCGGACACGGCCAGCCCCTTGTCCAGCAGGTCGGACAGCAGCGGGTTGCCCATCGCCTGCACGCGGGTCTCCATGCCGGTGGCGTTGATCACCACGTCCACGTCGAAGCGGTCGTCGCGGCCGTCGCGCATCCGTGCGTCGACGCGCACGCGCGGGCCGGCCATCGCGACTTCGCGCACCCGCCCGCGATGCAGGCGGATGCGGCCCCTTCCGACCAGCGCCTGCAATTGCCCGTGCACCTGCGCGGCGACGCGGTGGCGATGCACGTCCCAGTAGCGCACCACGTGGCGCAGGAAGCGCCGCTGGTCGGCGGCCGGCAGCGAGCGCCACAGCGCCTGCCCGTGCGGGCGCAGGCTTTCCATTACCGCCTGCCATGGCGTCCCGGCGCGCGCGGCGTCGCGCACCGCCGCGCGCAGCGCATGCAGGCGCTGGCGCAGTGGCAGTTGCGACAGAGCCTCCACGTCGATCACGGCCACCGCGTGCGGCGCGTGCGACAGCGGCAGCAGCGCATGCCGGGACAAGACGTGGATGCGGCCGCGATGGCCGTTCGCGGCCAGGCTCAATGCGGCATCGACCATGCTCAGGCCGGAGCCGACGATGCACGCTTCCGCATCGACCGGGATGCGCTTGACCGCATCGTAATCCCAGGCCGAGCGAAGACGGTCGGCGGGCAGCTCGTCCGCGCCGGTTGCCGGCAGCGCCCGCGGTGCGTTGCCGACCGCCAGCACGACGCTGCGTGCGGAAAGCCGCGTGCCGTCTTCCAGGGTCAGGCGGGCGCTCGCACCATCGTCGTCTAGCGCAATGGCACGGCTCGACAGCACGACGAGTTCGGCGCGGCTGGCCGCGCGCGCCTCGCGCAGCCGCGTTTCCAGGTAATCGGCGTAACGGTGGCGCTGGACGAACTGCGGGCCGAGCGATTCGCGGTCGCCGCCATCGCCGGCGATGAAATCGAGGAAATCCTCCGGCACATCGTCGAGCGCGCTCATCCGCCGCACCGGCACGTTGAGCAGGTGTTCGGCGTGGCGGGTCGAATAGGCCACGCCCTGTCCGGGCGCGGCAGCCGGATCGAGCAGCGCGATGCGCAGCGGAGCGTCGGCCTGCCGCAGCGCCTGGATCGCGGTCATCGTGCCAGCCGCGCCGCCGCCGATGATGGCGATGTCGAAGGTGGGTTCGTGGCGGATGTCGTTCATCGCTGCATTGTAGCGAGGGTCTGTTAAGCCCTTTCGCCGGTGATTCCTGCCGCCTGCGGCGCGCTCACATCAGCGCGTCTGCCAGCCGCGCGATGCCTTCGCGGCTGCGCCGCCACGCCGGACGGCGGCGCCATGCGTCCACCGTCACCACGTCAGCGTCGGCGAGGTACGCGGATTCGATTTCCCGCATTCGCGCGACCACGCCGGCGTCGTAGCAGAGCAGGCCGATTTCCGCGTTCAGCGCGAACGAGCGGATGTCCAGGTTGATCGAGCCCACCAGCGCCATGCCGTCGTCCACGCTCATGTGCTTGGCGTGGAGGAAATGCGGGCGATACAGCGCAATCTTCACCCCGCTGGCCAGCAGCTCGGCGTAATACGATTCCTGCGCCCACGCGGTCAGGCGCTGGTTGTTGCTGGCCGACAGGATCAGCTGCACCTCGACGCCGGACAGCGCGGCGATGCGCAGCGCGCTGAGCGTGGCGTCGTCGGGCACGAAGTACGGTGTGACCAGCACCAGTCGATGCTTGGCGAGGTGGATCAAAGCGTTGATCGTGTCGCGCGCGTTCTCGAATGGATACGCCGGGCCGCTGGGCAGCAGCTGCGCGGCGACATCGACATGCAGCACCGGCGTCGTGGGGGTCACGTCCAGGCGTTCGCCGGTCTCGATGAACCAGTCACTGGCGAATGCCGCCTCCAGGTGCGCGACCGCAGGACCCTGCACCCGCGCGACCAGCTCACGATTGGGGAAGCCGGGGACGAAATCCGCCGAAGCGAGGTTCTGCGAGCCGACGTAGGCGGCGGCGTTGTCGATCACCGCGACCTTGCGGTGGTTGCGCAGGT
>JBDHQQ010000236.1:0-3035 GCA_039807145.1 Pseudoxanthomonas sp.
GTACACGCTGGCCTTCAACTATCCGCGCAGCGGCGATCCGGCCAGGGCCGCGTACGAACAGCGCCGCGAACTGTTCTTCCGCGACGAACTGGCGCAGTTGTTCGCGCTGGCGCGCGAGGAGAAACTGGACCTGCTCTCGCTCACCGGCAGCTACGCCGGGGCGATGGGCATGGGTCAGTTCATGCCGTCCAGCTACCGCCAGTTCGCCGTGGACGGCGATGGCGATGGCCGTCGCGATTTGTTCAATGATTTCGACGACATCTTCGCTTCCATCGCCAACTACTTCGTCAAGAAGGGCGGCGAACAAGGCGGCTGGGTGCGCGACGGCGCGGTCGTGGCGCAGGCGGCGCTGCTGCCGGGCCATGAGGAATTCAACCCGACCGACTGGTTGCCGGTGTACACGCTGGAAGACCTGGCCGCGCGCGGCTATCGCCCGCTGCAGCCGGTCGCCGCCGGCCTCACCGCAACCCCGGTGACCCTGCAGGCCAGCGACGGCAAGCAGTACTGGCTGGGCTTCCGCAACTATTACGCCATCACCCGCTACAACAACTCGAAGATGTACGCGATGGCGGTGTACCAGCTGTCGCAGGCCGTCCTCGGCCAGCCGCTGCCGCCGGCATGAAGCGTCTTGCGCTGACGCTGCTGTGCCTGGCGCTGGCGGCTTGCGGCACTGCGCCGAAGAAATCCACGCCGCCCGCCGTCGGCAAGTCGACGCATGCGGGCGCGACGGTCGATGCGCGTCCGAACCCGGCGGGCCGCGACTGCTCGCGCTACGCGCCGGCGCAGGAAGACCCGTCCACCCGCGGCAATTACGTCGCCGGCGGTTTGTACAAGCCCGGCGTGTCCGATTCCACGCCCGACCACGTGCCCGACCTGGACTGCATCGCCGAGCCGGAGGTAGTCGACGTGGCGCATTCGGCGGTGGGCAACCGTTCGCCGTACCAGGTGCTGGGCAAGACCTACAAGGTGCGGGACAGCGCCGGCGGCTACGTCGAGCGCGGCACCGCGTCGTACTACGGCAGCAAGTTCCACGGCCGGCTGACGTCCAACCGCGAGGTGTACGACATGTACGCCTATACCGCCGCGCACAAGACCCTGCCGCTGCCCAGCTTCGCCCGCGTCACCAACCTGGACAACGGCAAGTCGGTGGTGGTGCGGGTCAACGACCGCGGCCCGTTCCACGACGGCCGGGTGATCGACCTCAGCTACGCGGCGGCGGTGAAATTGGGCATCACCGCGCGCGGCACCGGCAACGTCGAAGTGCGCGGACTGACCGCGAAGGAAGCCGCTGCGCAGCCGATGCTGGCGAAAGCCGACGCGAAGCCGTCCGCCATGGACAACCTGGTGGGCCGATTGCCCGAGCCGGCTGCGTTGCCTGCCGCGTCGACGCCCGCCGTGGCTTCGGCGCCGGAAAACGGCTACCGCTACCGCGTGGTGCCCGACAAGAACCAGCCGCCCAGCGCCGACCGCTTCGATGCTTGGCTGAAGTCGCGCGGCCTGCAGGTGGTCGACGGCAAGGTCGTGCCGGTGGCAACGGCGACGAATGTCGATGCGTCGTCCGCCGCTGCCGCGTCGCCGAAGGCCGTCCAGGCCATCGCGAACGCAGGTTCCGCAGCGCCCGTCAGCGGTTCCGTTGCGACGGCGCAGGCCATCGTCCTGCAGGTGGGCAGCTTCGCCAGCCGCGACAACGCCGAGCGCGCGCTGGCCCGGCTGACCGCCGCCAACGTCGGCGGTGCGCGCATCAGCGACGTCGAAAGCAACGGCCGCACCCTGTGGCGGCTGCGCGTCGGCGCGCCCGATGCCGCCAGCGCCGACGCGCTGGCCGGCCGCATCGCCAGCCTCGGCTTCGGCCAGCCGCAGCGAGTGCGCGAATGAGGGTTGGTGGCTGGAAATCGGATCTGCCGCCGCCGACCACGAACTCTTTCCCATGCACCCCGTACAATCCGCGGCCAGTGCATTCCAGCCTCATTCCGGAGTTCCCCGTCCCATGAAGTCCCGTTTCATCCTCGCCGCTGTCGCCACCGCCGCCTTCGGCCTGGCCGTCGCGCAGACGCCCGCCCCGCAGCCGGCGCCGGCCGCCGCCCCCACCGTCGAAATCCCGCCCGCGCCCAAGCCGGTCGGCACCGCGTGGCTGGTGATGGATTACGCCTCGGGGCAGATCCTCGCCGGCGAGAATTACGACCAGCGCATGGAGCCGGCCAGCATCACCAAGGTGATGACCTCGTACGTGGTCGCCGCGGAGATGCGGAACGGCAAGATCCGGCCCACCGATCAGGTGATGCTGAGCGAGCGCGCCTGGCGCGAAGGCGGCGCCGGCACCGACGGCAGCTACAGCGGTTTCGAGCTGAACAAGACCGCGCCGATCCTCGACATGGAAAAGGGCATGGCCGTGCAGTCGGGCAACGACGCCGCCATCGCCCTGGCCGAGCACGTCGCCGGCAGCGAGGAAGCCTTCGCCTCGCTGATGAACAGCTACGCGGCGAAGATCGGCATGAAGAACTCGCACTTCGTCAACGCGCACGGCCTGTCCGCGCCGGAACACTATTCCAGCGCGCACGACCTGGCCCTGCTGGGCCGCGCGCTGATCCACGACTACCCGGAAACCTACGCCTACAACAAGATCCGCGAGTTCAAGGTCGGCGCGATGAACCCGCAGCCGAACCGCAACCTGCTGCTGTGGCGCGACGCCAGCGTGGACGGCATCAAGACCGGCCACCATTCCGCCGCCGGCTACTGCCTGATGAGCTCGGCCCAGCGTGGCGACCAGCGCCTGATCGCGGTGGTGATGGGCTCCACTTCGGAGAAGCAGCGCGCCGACGACAGCCTCGCACTGCTGAACTGGGGCTTCCGCTTCTACGAGACCCATCGCCTGTACGCGCCCGACAAGCCGGTGGCCACGCATCGCGTGTGGAAGGGCACCAGCAAGGAAGTGCAGCTGGGCGTGGCCGAACCGCTGCTGGTCAGCGTGCCGCGCGGCCGCTACGACGACCTCAAGCCGACCATGGACGTGCCGAAGCAGCTGGTCGCGCCGATCG
>JBDHQQ010000237.1:0-3030 GCA_039807145.1 Pseudoxanthomonas sp.
CGGCAGGGCGGACCGACGGGTCCGCCCTCCGGCGCCTTTTTCGACGGGGACGAGGGCGGGCGGGCCGCATGCGGCGGTTCCGCAGATGGCAACGCAGACGAAAGGAGGAAGCGCGATCGCGCGATCGCCGCGGGCAGGGCATGAAGCGTTCCTGCGCCGCACCGAAAGACCAATGACCGGGGAGGGCGCCGCTTATGAGGAGCCTGTGTCATGCCGTCCCGATTCCATTCCTTCCGTTCCCTCCGCGTCGCCGTGGCAATGCTGGCGCTCGCATCCGCCTTCGCCGCGCACGCCGGCGCCAGCGGCAGCGTCACCCTGGCCAGCGACTACCTGTTCCGCGGCGTTTCCCAGAGCAACCAGAAGCCCGCGCTGCAGGGCGGCGTCGAATACGCCGCGGACAGCGGCTTCTACGTCGGTACTTGGGGCAGCAGCATCAGCTGGCTGTCCGACCTCTCCACTTCGGAAGCGCCGGTTTCCAGCAGCCTCGAACTGGACGCCTACGGCGGATATCGCGGCAAGTTCAGCGATGCCGTCAGCTACGACGTCGGCGCGAACTATTACGCCTATCCGGGCGATTTCCCTTCCGGCTTCAACAGCGCCGACACCCTCGAGCTTTACGCCGGCCTTACCTTCGCCGCCAGCGACAAGGTCAGCCTCGGCGCGAAGTATTCCTACGCCACCACCGACCTGTTCGGCTACGTCGATTCCGACGGCAGCGGCTACCTCGACCTGAGCGCCAGCTTCGCCGTCGCCGACGGCTGGACGGTCGCCGCGCACGCCGGCAAGCAGTGGATCGAGGGTAGCGGCAACGGTCCTTTCGAATACAGCGACTGGAAGCTGGGCGTGACCAAGGCCTTCGACAACGGCTTCTCGGTCGGCCTGGCCTACACCGGCACCGATGCCGAAGACGCGCTCTACACCAACGCCTACGGCAACAAGACCGCCCGCGACACGGTCGCGTTGAGCCTGGCCAAGTCGTTCTGAGCGCACCCCCCGCATTCCCACCACGGAGCGAAGCAAGATGAAACTGATCACCGCCATCATCCGCCCGTTCAAGCTCGACGAGGTGAGGGAAGCCCTTTCCGAAGTCGGCGTATCGGGCATCACCGTCACCGAAGTGAAAGGCTTCGGCCGGCAGAAGGGCCACACCGAGCTGTACCGCGGCGCCGAGTACGTCGTCGATTTCCTGCCCAAGATCAAGATCGAAACCGTGGTCGCCGATGCGCAGCTGGATGCGGTCGTCGAAGCGGTCCGGCAGGCCGCGGGCACCGGCAAGATCGGCGACGGCAAGATCTTCGTCACCCCCATCGAACAGGCCATCCGCATCCGCACCGGCGAAATCGGTGCGGATGCGCTCTAACCCCCAACTCGGAGCCTCCACATGAAGACCCGTCTTTTCTCCGGGTGGAAAACCCGATTCCAGGTGCTTGCCCTCGCGGCGATGTGCGGCCTGGGCCTGAGCGGCACCGCGTGGGCCGCTCAGGACGCCGCTGCACCTGAAGCCCCGGTCGCCGAGCAAGCGGCCGCGCCGGCCGAAACCGCCGCCGAAACCCCGGCGGTCGAAGCGCCGGCCGCCGACGCACCGGCGCAGGCGGAAGCCAGCGTCGATTCCGGCGACACCGCCTGGATGCTGACTTCGACCCTGCTGGTGCTGCTGATGATCGTGCCGGGCCTGGCGCTGTTCTACGGCGGCCTGGTGCGCAGCAAGAACGTGCTGTCGGTGCTCAGCCAGGTGCTGGTGGTCGCTGCGCTGGTGATCGTGCTGTGGTCGTTCTACGGCTACAGCGCGGTGTTCAGCGAGGGCAACGCCTTCTTCGGCTCGTTCGGCGAGAAGGCCTTCCTCAAGGGCATCACCACGGCCAGCGTCAGCGGCAGCATTCCCGAACTGCTGTTCGTCGCGTTCCAGTCCACTTTCGCCGCGATCACCACGGCGCTGATCGTCGGCGCGTTCGCCGAACGCATCAAGTTCAAGGCGGTGCTGCTGTTCTCGGCGCTGTGGTTCACCCTGAGCTACATCCCGATGGCGCACATCGTCTGGGGCGGCGGCTACCTGGCCGAACTGGGCGCGATCGACTTCGCCGGCGGTACCGTGGTCCACATCAACGCCGGCGTGGCCGGCCTGATCGGTGCGTATTTCCTCGGCAAGCGCCTGGGCTACGGACAGACCGCGCTGAAGCCGCACAGCGTGCCGTTCACCTACATCGGCGCGACGCTGCTGTGGATCGGCTGGTTCGGCTTCAACGCCGGTTCGGCCGCGGCGGCCAACGACACCGCCGCGCTGGCCTTCATCAACACCCTCCTGGCCACGTCGGCGGCGGTGCTGGGCTGGACCCTGGTCGAAGCGGTGACCAAGGGCAAGCCGTCGGCGCTGGGCGCGGCTTCCGGCGCGGTCGCCGGCCTGGTCGGCATCACCCCGGCCTGCGGCACGGTCGGTCCGCTGGGCGCGATCGTGGTCGGCCTGGCCGCCGGCGTGATCTGCGTGTGGGGCGTCACCGGGCTGAAGAAGCTGCTGAACGTGGACGACACCGCCGACGTGTTCGGCGTGCACGGCATCGGCGGCATCGTCGGCGCGATTCTGACCGGCGTGTTCACCGCGCCGTCGCTGGGCGGCACCGGCGACGCCGACTTCGCCATCGGCCACCAGGTGTGGGTGCAGGTGGTCAGCGTCGGCTTCACCATCGTCTGGTGCGCGGTGGCGACGGTGGTTTCGCTGCTGGTCGCCAAGCTGGCGTTCGGCCTGCGGGTCGGCGAGGACGCCGAGCGCGAAGGCCTGGACATCACCTCGCACGGCGAATCGGCCTACGAGGCCTGAGGGCCCTGAGCGAAGCGGCCCTGCACCGGATGGGTGCAGGGCCGCCTGTCGCGGTGCGTCGTAGAGCCGGATTCATCCGGCTGCGCTTGCGGCGGACCGCTCAGCCGCGCAGCCGCGGTACGCCGTGTTCGTCGCGTTCCTCGATGGCGGCTTCGTACTGGATCTTCTGCCGCAGGTCGCGGCCAGGCAGTTCGGTGGTGGCTTCGCCGCGGCTCGCG
>JBDHQQ010000238.1:0-3027 GCA_039807145.1 Pseudoxanthomonas sp.
AGTACTACTCGGTCAAGGAAGCGATCTTCCCGTTCGCCAAGTTCCAGGGCGTCGATCCGATCCTCGGCCCCGAGATGCGCTCCACCGGCGAGGTGATGGGCGTGGGCCGCAGCTTCGGCGCTGCAATGGCGCGCGCGCAGGAAGCCGGCGGCATCCGGGCACCGCAGCCGGGCAAGGCCTTCGTCTCGGTGCGTGATCCGGACAAGCCGCGCGTGCTGCCGGTGGCGCAGGCGCTGGTCGAGCGCGGCTTCTCGTTGGTCGCCACCCGCGGCACCGCCGAATGGCTGGGCGGGCACGGCCTGGCCTGCGACGTCGTCAACAAGGTCGCCGAAGGCCGCCCGCACATCGTCGACCTGATCAAGAACGGCGAAATCGTGTATATCGTCAACACCACCGAAGGACGGCAGGCCATCGCCGACTCCTTCTCGATCCGGCGCGAGGCCCTGCAGCATCGCGTCACCTATTCCACGACCGTGGCCGGCGCGCGCGCGCTGGTGCATTCGCTGGAATTCCGTGGCACCGGCCCGGTGCTGGCCCTGCAGGAACTGCATGAGGAGTTGCGCGCGTGAGAGCGCCGATGACGTTGAAGGGCGCGCAGCGGCTGCGCGAGGAGCTGGACAACCTGAAGACGGTGAAGCGGCCCGAAGTGGTCGCCGCCATCGCCGAGGCGCGTGCGCACGGCGACCTGAAGGAGAACGCCGAATACCACGCCGCGCGCGAGCAGCAGGGCTTCATCGAGGGCCGCATCAAGCAGCTCGAAGGCGAACTGTCGCACGCGGAGATCATCGACGTGGCCAAGCTCAACGCCGGCTCGCGCGTGGTGTTCGGTGCGACGGTGACGCTGGCCGACGTCGATACCGACGAGGAGAAGCGCTACCAGATCGTCGGCGACCTGGAAGCGGACATCAAGCAGGGGTTGATCGCGATTTCCTCGCCGGTGGCGCGTGCGCTGATCGGCAAGCACGAAGGCGATTCGGTGACCATCGACGCGCCGGCGGGCCAGCGCGAATACGAAATCGTCGGCGTGGCTTACGTCGGCTGAACCGATGGCCTCGGCCACCTTGCTGCTGCCCGCGCGTTCCCGCATTGCCGGGACGTTGCCGCAGATCGTCGGCAAGGCCCTGGCGTGTGCGGACGCCAATCGCGACGAAGCCGGCGAACGGGCACAGTTGCGCCGGCATTTCCGACTGGTGCCGGATCATTGGCCGGTCGCCGCGCTGACCCGCGCGCTGGATGCCGGCGATGCATCCTTGTCGTCGTGGCTGCGTGCCGATCCGGCTTACATCGCGCCGGACATCAACGGCGCGCGCCTGCTGGCGCATGGCGAAGCGCTTGCGTTGACCGAAGAAGACGCACGGCAGTTGCTGCCGGCCTTGAAGCCCCTGTTCGGCGACTTCGGTTGCCCGATCGATGCGCCGGATCCGTCGCGCTGGTACCTGCGCCTGCCCAGGGACGCGCGCCTGCCGGAATTCGCCGAACCCGAGGCCGCGCTCGGCGACGACTTGTCGAACCACCTGCCCGAAGGCGAACCGGGCCGGCGCTGGCGCGCGCTGCTGACCGAGGCGCAGGTGATCCTGCACCAGCATCCCTGGAACGCGCAGCGCGTTGCGCAGGGCAAGCCGGCGGTCAATTCGCTGTGGTTCTGGGGCGCGGGCCCCGCGGCGGACTTCGTGAGCACGCCGCATCGCCAAGTGAAAAGCCATGATTCGTTGCTGCTGGCGCTGGCGAATGCTGCCGGTATCGGGGCGGACGATGAAGACGCGGTCGATGTGCTGGTCGATCTGCGTCATCTGCGTTCGTCGTCCGTGTTTTCCAACGAAGTGCTGCCACCGCTGCTGGACGAAATGCAGCGTCGGCGACTCGATGCGTTGAACCTCGATTTCGGGGACGGCACGCTCTACGCATTGCGCCACGGCCAGCGCTGGCGGTTCTGGCGCAGGCCGCTGGCTGCGCTGGTCCGATGACACCGCAACCGCGCATCCGTCGCCGGGAAATCGCCGAAGCCGGCGAATGGCCGTCGCACGTTCCATCGCTGCTGCGGCGAATTTATTCCGCCCGTGGCGCGATCAGCCTGGAACAGGCGCAGCCGAAGCTCGCCGGGTTGCATGCGCCGGAATCGCTCGGCGGCATCGATGTGGCGACGGCCCTGCTGGCCGACGCCATCGCGGCGAAACGGCACATCGTCGTGGTCGGCGACTTCGACTGCGATGGCGCGACTGCCTGCGCGCTGGCGGTGCGGGGGCTGCGGATGCTGGGCGCGACGCGGGTCACGCCGGCCGTGCCCAACCGCATGGTCCACGGCTACGGTCTGTCCCCGGGTCTGGTCGAAGAGCTTGTCGGGCTGAAGCCCGACCTATTGGTCACCGTCGACCACGGCATCGCCTGCCATGCCGGCATCGCGCTGGCCAAGGCGAAGGGCTGGCGGGTGCTGGTCACCGACCATCACCTGCCGGCGGAAACGCTGCCGCCGGCCGATGCCATCGTCGATCCGAACCTGCGCGGCGATGCCTTCCCCAGCAAGATGCTGGCCGGCGTCGGGGTGATGTTCTACGTGCTGCTGGCCCTGCGGAAGCGCTTGCGCGAAGCCGGCACCTTCGCGGCAGGCGAACCGGACATGACTTCGCTGCTGGACCTGATCGCGGTCGGCACGGTCGCCGACCTGGTGCCGCTGGATGCGAACAATCGCGCCCTGGTCGGCGCGGGCCTGCGCCGGCTGCGCGCGGGGCAGGGTTGTGCGGGCCTGCAGGCGCTGATCGAAGTGTCGGGACGCGAAGCTAAGAAACTTGGCGCCGCCGACATCGGTTTCGCCCTGGCGCCGCGGATCAATGCGGCGGGCCGGCTGGAGGACATGAGCCTGGGCATCGAATGCCTGTTGACCGACGACCCCGCGCGGGCGCGCGAGCTGGTCGACCTGCTGCAAGGCATCAACGCCGAGCGCCGCGGCGTGCAGGAGCAGATGACCGCCGAAGCCGAGGCCGCCGTCGCCAAAGTGTTCGTCGATGGTGGCGGCGCGCCGGCGGCCGTGTG
>JBDHQQ010000239.1:0-3023 GCA_039807145.1 Pseudoxanthomonas sp.
GGGCCAGCAGCGACGACGAGTACTTCGACAAGGCCGGCGAGGTCCACGACCAGTGGCGCAACGACCCGCTGGTCGCCACCGCCTTCGCCCCGCACGCGCCATATACGGTCAATGACGCCAACTTCGAACGCATCCGCATGCTGGCCGACCAACTCGACGTGCCGGTGCACCTGCACCTGCACGAGACCGCGCAGGAAGTGCAGCAGTCGCTGGATAAGTACGGCCAGCGGCCGATCGCGCGACTCGATCGCCTCGGCGTGTTCAACGATCGCCTGATCGCGGTGCACATGACCCAGCTGACCGAGGCGGAAATCCGCCTGGTCGCCGAACGCGGGGTCAGCGTGGTGCATTGCCCGGAGTCGAACCTGAAGCTGGCTTCGGGCTTCTGCCCGGCCTGCGCGCTGCAAAAGGCCGGCGTGAACCTGGCCATCGGCACCGATGGCTGCGCCAGCAACAACGACCTGGACATGTTCGGCGAAACCCGCACCGCGGCGCTGCTGGCCAAGGCGGTGGCCGACGACGCCGCGGCGCTGGACGCCTTCGAAGCGCTGCGCGCGGCCACCCTGGGCGGCGCCAACGCGCTGGGCTTCGGCGACAGGATCGGCTCCATCGAACCGGGCAAGCAGGCCGACCTGATCTGCGTCGATCTCGGCGCGCTGGAGACCCAGCCGCTGCACCACGTCGTTTCGCAGCTGGTCTACGCCACCGGCCGCCACCAGGTCGGCGACGTGTGGATCGCCGGCAAGCCGAAGCTGCTGCGGCGCGAACTGGTCGACATGGACATGGCTGCCCTGATCGCCAACGCGAAGCAGTGGCGGACGCGGATCGCGGCGATCCGCAATCAGTGATTTTGCTCGTCATCCCGGCGAAAGCCGGGATCCAGCCTCTGTTTTTCGCCCGTCATTCCAGCGCAAGCTGTAATCCATTTTGCTTTTGCTCCGCGTGTCGCCCACGACAACCGGGAAAGCCTGCGGGAAGCCGACGTGAGAGAATGACGTCATGACCGACACCGCCGCCTCCACAGAAAACTTCAGTCAGGCCGAACTGGACAAGTTCGGCGCGCTCGCCAACCGCTGGTGGGATCCGGACGGCCCGCAGAAGGCGCTGCACGCGCTGAACCCGGCGCGCCTGGACTACGTCGCCAAACGCGCGAAGCTGCAAGGCGTCACCGCGCTCGACGTCGGCTGCGGCGGTGGCCTGCTCAGCGAAGCGCTGGCGAAGGCCGGCGCGGAGGTCACCGCCATCGACCTGGCGCCGGAGCTGGTCAAGGTCGCGCGACTGCACAAGCTGGAGTCGAAGGTGACGGTCGATTACCGCTTGCAATCCGCCGAATCGCTGGCCGCCGAGCGTCCCGGTGCGTTCGACGTGGTCACCTGCATGGAGATGCTCGAGCACGTGCCGGACCCGGCTGCGATCATCGCCGCTTGCGCGACGCTGCTGAAGCCCGGCGGCCGCCTGTTCCTGTCCACGCTGAATCGCACGCCGGCCGCGTTCGCGCTGGCCGTGGTCGGCGCCGAATACGTCGCACGCCTGTTGCCCAAGGGCACGCACCACTACCAGGACTTCATCAAGCCGGCCGAACTCGCCGCCTGGCTGCGCGCCGCCGGACTGCAACTGGAAGACGTCAGCGGCCTGATGTACGAGCCATGGCGCAACGCTGCGCGGATCATCGGCCGCACCGACGTGAATTACCTCGCCTGCGCGTACAAGCCGGCATGACGGCGCAAGGCTTTCCGCGCGTCGCGCTGTTCGACCTCGACGGCACGCTGCTGGACAGCGCCCCCGACCTGCTGGCCGCGGCCAATCGCGTACGCGAGCGGCGCGACATGCCGCCAATGCTGCTGGAGGAGTTGCGCCCGCACGTGTCCAAGGGGTCGCGGGCGATGCTGGCGGCGGCGTTCCCGCACGTCGATGCGGCGCAGCGCGAGGCGTGGATTCCCGAATTCCTCGAGTTGTACCAGCACGAGATCGGCAAGCATGGCGTACTGTTCGATGGCGTCGCCGAAATGCTGTCCGCGCTGGAAGCCGACGGTGCGCGCTGGGGCATCGTCACCAACAAGCCCGAATACCTGGCTCGCGACATCCTGCCGCATCTCGGCTGGATGCAACGCTGCGCGGTGCTGATCGGTGGCGACACCCTGGCCGAGAAGAAGCCGCACCCGCTGCCGCTGCAGGTGGCGGCGCAGCGCGTCGGCGTGGATATCGCCGATTGCGTCTATGTGGGCGACGACGAGCGCGACATCCAGTCCGCGCACGCGGCCGGCATGCGTTCGATCGTCGCGCTGTGGGGCTATCGTCCGGCGGAAGACGATCCGCACGCATGGGGCGGCGATGCGCTGGCCGGAACCGCGCGCGACTTGATCGATCCATCAGCCTGGCCGCAAGCCCTGTAAGAGCGCACTTCGGGGCGCGACCGGAAAATTTCCGAGCCGGTCGATTCTCCGCATTGCGCCCCACGGTCGCGCCCTGAAGCGCGCTCCTACACAATGCCTGCATGACCGCTAACGCCGCCCTCGACAGCTTCCTCGACAAATGGCGCGAACGCTGGCCGGAATGGCCGGTTGCCGAAACCTTCGTGCCGCCCGCGCAGCGCGAGCTGGTCGTCGCCTGGTTCGCGCTGCTGCAGGAATTCGAGGACGCGATGAACGTCGCCGGCGACCCGCTGCCGGCCGACGCCAAACTCGGCTGGTGGGCCGAAGAATTGCGCGACTGGTCGCGGCGACGCTCGCGCCATCCGCTGGGCCGGCTGCTGGAGCCGCATGCCGCGCCGTGGGCCGGACTGGCCGATGCGTTGCCCTCGCTGGGCGAACTGCGGGAACCGTGGCCCGATCTGGAAGCGGCGTTCGCTCGCGTGCGGCCGCTGGCCCAGGCGATGGCGGAAGTCGAAGCCGCACTGTTCGGCGGCCGGGCCGATGCGGCCGTGGCGCAGGCCGTGGGCGCACAGTGGCTGGCGGCACGGCAGGCGGGCACGGGGCAGGGCGACCTGCCAGCCCTGCTCGAGCGCTGGCCGGCCCGCGTCCCGG
>JBDHQQ010000240.1:0-3020 GCA_039807145.1 Pseudoxanthomonas sp.
GAACACGCGCGGCTGCATTTCCTGGAAACCCGGCAGCGGCCCGGGCGCGGGGTCGCCGGCCAGGGTCAGGGTGTCGCCGACCGGCGCACCGTGCACGTCCTTGATGCTGGCGGTGATCCAGCCCACCTCGCCGGCGCCGAGCTTCTTCAGCTCCTTGCGCTTGGGGGTGAACACGCCGACCTTGTCCACCTCGTGGGTGCGGCCGGTGGACATCACCAGGATCTTGCTCTTCGGCGCTATCTCGCCCTGCATGACCCGCACCAGCGAGACCACGCCCAGGTAGTTGTCGAACCACGAGTCGATGATCAGCGCCTGCAGCTTGTCGGTATCGCGCGGCTTCGGCGGCGGGATGCGCTGGACGATGGCTTCCAGCACGTCGGGCACGTTCAGGCCGGTCTTGGCGCTGATCGCGACCGCCTCGGACGCATCGATGCCGATCACCGCCTCGATCTCGGCCTTGGCGCGATCGATGTCGGCGGTCGGCAGGTCGATCTTGTTCAGCACCGGCACCACTTCCAGCCCCTGCTCCACCGCGGTGTAGCAGTTGGCCACCGACTGCGCCTCGACGCCCTGCGCGGCGTCGACCACCAGCAGCGCGCCTTCGCACGCGGCCAGCGAACGGCTGACCTCGTAGCTGAAGTCGACATGGCCGGGGGTGTCGATGAAGTTCAGGTGGTAGGTCTGGCCGTCCTTCGCCTTGTACGGCAGCGACACGGACTGCGCCTTGATGGTGATGCCGCGCTCGCGCTCGATGGGATTGGAGTCGAGCACCTGCGCCTCCATCTCGCGGGCCTCGAGGCCGCCGCAGAGCTGGATGATGCGGTCGGCCAGGGTCGACTTGCCGTGGTCGACGTGGGCGATGATGGAGAAATTGCGGATATTCCGCATCGAATCGGAAGACATGTGGGGCGGCGGCCGCGGCCGTCGTCAGGGGAACGGGGCATTATCGCATGATCGCCCCCTCGCCCGACCTTCGGCCCCCCTCTCCCTGCACGCGGGAGAGGGGAATTCCAGCGCTCAGTCCTTGCCCGCGGTCACCGCGGCGAAGCGGGTGCCGCCACGCGGGGCGCGCACCAGCAGCATGACCACGTCGCCGTCCTTGACCGCGCGCAGCTGCTGGTTGAACGCGGCCACGCTGCCGACCGGGGCACGCCCCACCTGCAGGACGATCAAGCCAGGCTGCAGGCCGGCTTCCAGCGCCGACTCGCCGTCCACGCCGGTGATGCGCACGCCCTCGCCCGCCTTCAGGCCAAGCTGCTTGCGCGCATCGGCGCCCAGGTCGGCCACGGTGATGCCGAGGATGTCCGAGGTCGCGGTGGCCGGCGCGCCCGGGCTCCCGCCTTCCATGTCGTCGTCGTTGGCCGCGGCCAGGCCATCTTCCGTCAGCGCGGTGAGCGTCGCGGTGATTTCCTTCGGCTTGCCATCGCGCAGGATGCCCAGGCGGACCTTGGTGCCCGGCGCCATCGCGCCGATGATCGGCGGCAGGTCGCTGGAAGCATTGACCGCGGTGCCGTTGACCAAACGGATCACGTCGCCGCGCTGCAGGCCGGCCTTCTCGCCGGCGCTGCCTTCGACCACGTCGTTGACCAGCGCGCCGCGCGTGTCGGGCAGGTTGAAGCCCTTCGCGGTGTCGGCATCGACCACGCCCACCAGCACGCCCAGCTGCCCGCGCTCGACCTTGCCGGTCTTCTTCAACTGCTCGGCCGCGCTCATCGCCAAATCGATCGGAATGGCGAAACTGATGCCCATGTAGCCGCCGGAGCGGGAGAAGATCTGCGAATTGATGCCGACCACTTCGCCGCTGGTGTTCAGCAGCGGGCCGCCGGAATTGCCCGGGTTGATCGCCACGTCGGTCTGGATGAACGGCACGTAGCGCTGGTCGCCCCCCTGGTTGCGGCCGATGCCGCTGACGATGCCGGCGGTGACCGAATGGTCCATGCCGAACGGCGAACCGATCGCCACCACCCACTGGCCGGGCTTCAGCCGGTTGGAATCGCCGATGCGGATGCTGGGCAAGCCGCTGGCCTCGATCTTCAGCAGGGCCACGTCGTACTGCGCATCGCCGCCCACGACCTTGGCCTTGAACTCGCGCTGGTCGGACAGCTTTACCGTCACCGTGTCCGCGCCATCGACCACGTGCTGGTTGGTCAGCACGTAGCCGTCGGGCGAGATGATGAAGCCGCTGCCCGCCGAGGTGCCGCCACGCGACTGCGGCCCCGGCATCTGGAAGCCCGGCCCGAAGAAGCGGCGGAAGAACTCCGGCATTTCCTCGTCGTCGGGCATCTGCTGGCGCGAGACCTTCTTCGGCGTGGTCTTGGCCTCGATGTTGACCACGCCCGGGCCGACGGTTTCGACCAGCTGGGTGAAATCCGGCAGGCCGGTGACGATCTGCGGCGCGCTGCTCTGCGCAATGGCGCTGGTCACCGCCGCCGAAGACGGCGCGGCATCGGCGGCCGGCTTCGCGCAGGCGGCCAGCGGCAGGGTCAGCAGGACCAGGCCGAACAGGGGATTGCGGACATTCTGGCTCATCGAATGCATGCCTTGATAGGTTGGTGATGAAAGCCCCTCTCCCACCGGGAGAGGGGTTGGGGTGAGGGTACGGCGCAAGCAACGGAACCCGGACTCCCGACGAACGCTGCAACATTCTTGTGGCTGCTGTTGCATCATTTCGCCGAACCCTCATCCGGCGCTTCGCGCCACCTTCTCCCGACGGGAGAAGGAAGCCGCATCAATCCTGCGGCGAAGCCGGCAGTTCCACCGGCGGGCTCTGCGGCAGCCGCGGCTGGAACGGGTAGAACGCCTGCGCGCTGCGGTCGCTGCCGTAGCTGGCGTTGAACGCGCCGCCGGCCGAGGGGTACTGCTGCAGCACCGAACGCGGCCACGGGCGCGCGGCGGGTTCGGACGCGACGGGTTGCGACGGGCGGAATGGGTCGTGGGTCGCGGGCGCGGCGGCGACCAGTACCGGCGCGGGCGTCGATGCCTGCGTGCCGGTCGCGCGTTCGGCGCGCGGAGCGCGGTTG
>JBDHQQ010000052.1:0-15294 GCA_039807145.1 Pseudoxanthomonas sp.
CGCTGGCGGCGCTGGGCTGCCGCAGCCTGCCCGGATGACGCGCCGGCTCAGGCGCGGCGGCGGCGGCGCGGCTCGTCGTTCTCGGCGTCGTGGGCGAGCCGGCCCAGTTCGGCCAGGTCGAGGATTTCGACGTTGCGCCCGACCACCTCGATCACGCCGTCGTCCTCCAGCCGGCTGAAGCCGCGGCTGACCGTTTCCAGCGCAAGCCCCAGGTAGCGGGCGATTTCCTCGCGGCTCATCGGCAGCTTGAAACGGCTGCCCGACTGGCCGATGTTGCTGTAGCGCTCGATCAGGCTGTGCAGGAACAGGGCGATGCGTTCGCCCGCCTGCCGGCGCAACAGCATGGCCAGGTGATCCTGGCGGCGGTCCGCGCTCTGGCCGATGACCCGCAGTAACTGCTGCTGCAGCGAAGGCAACTGCGAGGAGACCGCCGCGAGCTGGTCGAACGGCACTTCGCAGGCATTGGACGCCGCCAGCGCGACCGCCTCGCAGCGGTGCGCGCCCGTGCCCAGGGCGTCCAGTCCGATCAACTCGCCGGGCAGGTGGAAGCCGACCACCTGCTCCTCGCCTTCCTCGCTGACGCTGATGGTCTTGAAGGCGCCCTCGCGGGCCACGTAGATGGCGGACAGCGGATCGCCGGTCCGGTACAGCCGCTCGCCGCGCTCCACCCGCCTGCGGCGGCGGACGATGTTGTCGAGCTTGCCCAGTTCGTCCGCGTCCAGCCCGGCCGGCAGGCACAACTGGTGCATCGAACACTGCGCGCATCCCTTGCGCAAGGAAGTCATGTCCAGGACCGAGGCTCCGCTCATGCCGATATGGTGCCATGACTTTCGGCCGAACGATGCGGTCCGGCCATCGAAGCTGTGCATCGGCGACTCGAACTTCCGGCCAAACGGTTGATTTGGCGCATTTTTCGACGCCTCCGCCGCAACGGCGCCAGCCCCTCGTTTCCTGCAAGGCACGCGCCCTCCATGGCAAGTGCGGCGCGGCGGGTAGAATTCGCATACCGTTCCTCCGTTCCACGCCATAGATGACCCAAGCCATTCGCCCCGCCTTCCACGGTTTCGAACAGATCCCGCTGCGCGAATACGCCGAGCGCGCCTACCTCGACTATTCGATGTACGTGGTGCTGGACCGCGCCCTGCCCTTCATCGGCGACGGGCTGAAGCCGGTGCAGCGGCGCATCGTCTACGCGATGAGCGAGCTGGGCCTGAGCGCAGGCGCGAAGCCGAAGAAGTCCGCGCGCACCGTCGGCGACGTGATCGGCAAGTACCACCCGCACGGCGATTCCGCCTGCTATGAGGCGCTGGTGCTGATGGCGCAGCCGTTCTCGTACCGCTACCCGCTGATCGACGGCCAGGGCAACTTCGGTTCCAGCGACGATCCCAAGTCGTTCGCGGCGATGCGCTACACCGAATCCAAGCTGACCCCCATCGCCGAAGTCCTGCTGGGCGAACTGGGCCAGGGCACGGTGGACTGGGACCCGAACTTCGACGGCACCCTGGAAGAGCCGACCTGGCTGCCGGCGCGGCTGCCGCACCTGCTGCTCAACGGCACTACCGGCATCGCGGTCGGCATGGCCACCGACGTGCCGCCGCACAACCTCAACGAAGTGGTCAGCGCCTGCATCCGCCTGATCGACGACCCCGACGCCAGCGTCGCCGACCTGTGCGAGCACGTGCGCGGCCCCGACTACCCGACCACGGCGGAGATCATCACCGCACCGGCCGACCTGCGCGCAATCTACGAAACCGGCAACGGCAGCGTGCGCGCCCGCGCCACCTTCGCCAGGGAAAACGGCAACTTCATCATCAACGCGCTGCCCTACCAAGTGTCGCCGTCGAAGGTGATCGAGCAGATCGCCGCGCAGATGCGCGCGAAGAAGTTGCCGTGGCTGGAGGACGTGCGCGACGAATCCGACCACGCCAACCCGGTGCGCATCGCGCTGATCCCGCGCAGCAACCGCGTCGATGCCGAGCAGTTGATGGGCCATTTGTTCGCGACCACCGACCTGGAGAAGAGCTACCGGGTCAACCTCAACGTGATCGGCCTGGACGGCCGCCCGCAGGTCAAGAACCTGAAGGCGCTGCTGACCGAATGGCTGGCGTTTCGCTACGACACCGTGACCCGCCGGCTGAAGCACCGGCTGGACAAGGTCGAGCGCCGCCTGCACCTGCTGGAAGGCCTGCTGGTCGCCTTCCTCAACCTGGACGAGGTGATCCGTATCATCCGCACCGAGGACGAACCGAAGGCGGCCCTGATCGCCCGCTTCGACCTCAGCGAGGAACAGGCCGAGTACATCCTCGAGACCAAGCTGAAGCAGCTGGCGCGGCTGGAGGAAATGAAGATCCGCGGCGAACAGGACGAACTGGACGCCGAGCGCGACCGCCTGATCGCCACGCTGGATTCGAAGGCGAAGCTGAAGAAGCTGGTCAAGGACGAACTGGCCGCCGACGCGAAGAAGTTCGGCGACGCGCGCATGTCGCCACTGGTGCAGCGCGAAGCCGCGCAGGCGCTGGACGAGACCGAACTGGTCGCCAGCGAGCCGATGACCGTGGTGGTATCCGAGAAAGGCTGGGTGCGCGCGGCCAAGGGCCATGACGTCGACGCGGCGACGCTGTCGTACCGCGAGGGCGACGGCCTGCTGGCCGCGGTGAAGACGCGCAGCACGCAGCAGGCGGCGTTCCTGGATTCGGAAGGCCGCAGCTATTCCACCGCGGTGCACACCCTGCCCAGCGCGCGCGGCAACGGCGAGCCGCTGACCGGGCGCTTTTCGCCGGCGCCGGGCGCGTCGTTCCAGGCCGTCGCCAGCGGCGGCAACGACGACCGCCTCGTGCTGGCCTCGTCGCACGGCTACGGCTTCGTCACCCGCTTCGAGAACCTGACCGGCCGGCAGAAGGCCGGCAAGGCGATGCTGAACCTGACCTCGGGCGCGAAGGTGCTGCAGCCGGCGCAGGTGGCGAACCTGGAAACCGCGCGCGTGGTCGCGGCGACCAGCGCGGGCCACCTGCTCGCCTTCCCGCTGAGCGAACTGCCGGAACTCGACAAGGGCAAGGGCAACAAGATCATCGACATCCCGAAGGCCAAGCTGGGCACCGAACGGGTCGTCGCCATCGCCAGCGTCGCGCCGGGACAGACCCTGCAGGTGAAGAGCGGCCAGCGCACGATGAGCCTGTCGTTCAAGGACCTGGACGACTACGTCGGCGCGCGCGCCACGCGCGGCGGGCTGCTGCCGCGGGGCTGGCAGAAGGTCGACGGCCTGGACGTCCAGTAATCCGCTTCCGGCTGTCTGGATCGCCTTCGGACGGCGACCCGGTCAGCCGGAAATTTCGCCGTCGCCGATCTTCGCCGTCTGGTACAGCGCGAGGCCGAGGCGCTTGATCAGGCCCAGCTGCTTCTCCAGCCACCAGGCATGGTCTTCCTCGGTATCGCGCAGCTGCTTGAGCAGCATGTCGCGGCTGACGTAGTCCTGCTTCTCCTCGCACAGCTTCATCGCCGCGGTCAGGTCGGCGCGCACCTTGTACTCGGTGCGCAGGTCGGCTTCCAGCATGCCGACCACGTCCGTGCCCGGCTCGAACGGAAGCGGGCGCATGTCCGGCGTGCCTTCCAGGAACAGGATGCGACGCAGGATCGCATCGGCATGCTCGGTTTCTTCCTGCATCTCGTGGTCGAGGCGCTGGTGCAGCCGATCCAGGCCGAGATCGTCGTAGCGGCGAGAATGCAGGAAATACTGGTCGCGCGCGGCCAGTTCGCCGCGCAGCAGCTCGACCAGGCAGGAGATGACTTCTGGATTGCCCTTCATGGCACGGCTCCGGAGGATGGAACAGGCGCCTAGAGTGCCGCAATCCGCGCAGCGGTGTTCTAATCGGAATCAATCGCATTCCGGTTCGCGTCGGCCAAACGCATGCCTGCCATGCGCCGCGCACGCGGGCGCTATCATCGACGACGCCACGCCGTGGCCCGCCCTTGCACGGGCGCCACACGAAAGGACGAAAGCACATGCAACCCGGATTCTGGCTGCAGCGCTGGCAGGACAACCGGATCGGCTTCCACCGCGGCGAAGTCATGCCGCTGCTGCAGAAGCACTGGCCCGCGCTGCAATTGCCCGCCGGCAGCCGGGTGTTCGTGCCGCTGTGCGGCAAGTCGCTGGACATGCACTGGCTGGCCGCGCAGGGACACCGGGTGCTGGGCGTCGAACTGTCGCCGCTGGCGGTGCAGCAGTTCTTTGCCGAAGCGGGACTGGAACCGGCACGGCATGCGAGCCGCCATGGCGAACATTTCATCGCCGGCCCCATCGAGATCATCCTCGGCGACGCCTTCGGCCTGGATGCCGAGCTGCTGGCCGACGTGCGCGGTGTGTACGACCGCGCCGCGCTGATCGCCCTGCCGCCGGAAATGCGCAAGCGCTACGCCGACCTGCATTCGCGGCTGCCGACCGGTTGCCGTGAACTGCTGATCACGCTGGAGTATCCGCAGGAGCAGAAGTCCGGTCCGCCGTTTTCGGTGGAAGAGAGCGACGTGCACGCAACCCATGGCCGCGATTGGACCGTGGAAATGCTCGAGCGCCGTGACATCCTCGACGAGCAGCCCGACTTCATCGCCGAAGGCGTGACCGGCCTGCATACCGCGGTGTACCGGATGACGCGCAAGGGCTGATTCGAAAGGCCCTTGCGCATCGTCACGCGCCTGCGTTCACGCCGACGTTACCGCCTCGTTGTGCACGCCGGCCACCGCGCGTCCGGACGGGTCGGCCATCTTGGCGAAACTGGCGTCCCAGGCGATCGCCGCCGGCGACGAACAGGCGATCGACTTGCCGCCCGGCACGGTTTCCGCCGCGGCCGGCGACGGATAGAATCGCTCGAATAGTGCGCGATAGAAGTACGCCTCCTTGGTCTGCGGCGGATTGACCGGGAAGCGCTTGTCCGCGGCGGCCAACTCGCGGTCGCTGACCTGCGCCTCGGCGTGGGCCTTCAGCCCGTCGATCCAGCCGTAGCCGACGCCGTCGCTGAACTGCTCCTTCTGCCGCCACAGGATCGAATCCGGCAGGTAGCCCTCGAACGCCGCGCGCAGCACGCCCTTCTCCATCCGCTGCGGGCCGTCGCTGCCCTTGGCCACCATCTTGTATTTCGCGTCCATGCGCATCGCCACGTCGAGGAACTCGCGGTCCAGGAACGGCACGCGCGGCTCCACGCCCCAGGCCATCATCGACTTGTTGGCGCGCAGGCAGTCGTAGTTGTTCAGCGCGTCGAGCTTGCGCACCAGCTCCTCGTGGAACTCGCGCGCGTTCGGCGCCTTGTGGAAGTACAGGTAGCCGCCGAAGATTTCGTCGCTGCCCTCGCCCGACAGCACCATCTTCACGCCCATCGCCTTGATCCGCCGCGCCAGCAGGAACATCGGCGTGGAGGCGCGGATGGTGGTGACGTCGTAGGTCTCGATGTGGCGGATCACCTCAGGCAGCGCGTCCAGTCCTTCCTCGAAGGTGTATTCGAAGCCGTGGTGCACCGTGCCCAGCATGTCGGCGGCGACCTTCGCCGCGGCCAGGTCCGGCGAACCCTTCAGGCCGATGGCGAAGGAATGCAGTCGTGGCCACCACGCTTCCGTCTGGTCGCCGTCCTCGACGCGGTGCCGCGCGTAGCGCGCCGCGACCGCCGCGACCAGCGACGAATCCAGCCCGCCCGACAGCAGCACGCCGTAGGGCACGTCGGTCATCAACTGGCGATGCACCGCGGCCTCGAAGGCTCCGCGCAACTCCTGTAGCGGGACTTCCACGCCTTCCACCGCGGCGTAGTCGCGCCACGGGCGCTCGTAGTATTTCGTCAACTCGCCCGTCGCGGTGTCGTACCAGTGGCCCGGCGGGAACTGGGCCACGTCGGCGCAGGTGTCGGCCAGCGATTTCATTTCCGAAGCGACGCGCAGGCGCCCTTCCCGGTCGTGCCCCCAGTACAGCGGCACCACGCCGATCGGGTCGCGGGCGATGATCGCGCGGCCTTTCGCCTTGTCCCACAGCGCGAAGGCGAAGATGCCGTTGAGGCGATTGAGGAACGACGCCGGCGCGTCCTCGCGGTACAGCGCGTTGATCACCTCGCAGTCCGAGCCGGTCTGGAAGGCGTAGGGATGCTTCAGCTCCGCCTTCAGTTCGCGGTGGTTGTAGATCTCGCCGTTGACCGCCAGCGCCAGTTCGCCATCTTCCGACAGCAGCGGCTGCGAACCGCCGGCGGGATCGACGATGGCCAGCCGCTCGTGCACGAGGATGGTGCGGTCGTCCAGATACACGCCGCTCCAGTCGGGGCCGCGATGTCGCTGGCGCTGCGAATGCGCCAGCGACTCCTGGCGCAGCTGCTGCAGGTCGTCGCCCGGCTGCAGGCCGAAGATGCCGAAGATGGAACACATGGGGAAGCTCCTGGTTTGTCGAATCCCCGGCCAGGGACGGCCGGGCTTTTGCGGTGGTATCCGCATTCGCGGAAAAAACAAAAAACCCGCATCTCTCGATGCGGGTTTCGGTTGTTCGGCTGGTGTTCCTCGCCTAGTCGCGGCCCCGCATCGGCCGCGCACGATGGTTCGCGCGCAGATTGTTGCGGTTATTGGCGTTGGCGAAGACCGGCTTCATCGCGGCCAAAGCTAACCGATTCCCCGATTCCCGCGCAACAGTTGCACCCGCAACCGGTAGGCGCGCGCCTACGCCAGCAGCCGCTCCAGCAGGCGGAGGTAAAGGTTCGGCAGCGCCTCCAGCTCGGCCACGGCGATGTGCTCGTCGACCTTGTGGATGCTGGCGTTGACCGGGCCGACCTCGATGCATTGCGCCCCCAGCGGGGCGATGAAACGCGCGTCCGAGGTGCCGCCGGCCGTGCTTTCCTCGGGCGGCGCGCCGGAGAATTCGGCCAGCACCTGCCGCGCGGTCGCGCGCAGGTGGCCTTCCGGCGTGTAGAACGGCTCGCCGCCGCGATGCCAATGGATGGTGTAGTCGAGCCCATGCCGGCGCAGGACGGCCTCGGTTTCCTCCTCCAGCTTCTGCGCGGTCCAGGCCGGGTTGAAGCGCAGGTTGAACACCACCTGCAATTCGCCGGGAATCACGTTGCTGGCGCCGGTGCCGGCGTTGATATTGGAAACCTGCAGGCTGGTCGGCGGGAAGGTCTCGTAGCCGTCGTCCCACTGCCGCGCGGTCAGTTCGGCCAGCGCCGGCAGCGCCTCGTGGATCGGATTCCGCGCCTTGTGCGGATAGGCGACGTGGCCCTGCACGCCATGCACCCGCAGCGTGCCGGTCAGGGTGCCGCGGCGGCCGACACGCAGCAGGTCGCCCAGCCTTTCCTTCGACGAAGGTTCGCCGGTGATGCACCAGTCGATGCGCTGTCCGCGCTGGCGGAAGGTCTCCGCGACCCGCTTCACGCCATCAAGCGCATCACCCTCCTCGTCCGAGGTGACCAGCAGCGCCACCGTGCCCGGATGGTCGGGGTGCGCATCGACGAAGCGCTCCAGCGCGATGGTGCACGCCGCCACGCCGCACTTCATGTCGGCGGCGCCGCGGCCGTACAGCACGCCGTCGCGCACGGTCGGGATGAAGGGATCGCTGCTCCACGCTTCCAGCGGGCCCGGCGGGACCACGTCGGTATGGCCCAGCAGCACCAGCACCGGCGCACCGCTGCCGTGCGTGGTCCACAGGTTGTCGACGTCGCCATGGCGCAGGTGTTCGCAGTGGAAGCCGGCGGCGGCCAGCCGCGTCGCCAGCACCTGCTGGCAGCCGGCGTCGTCCGGCGTCACCGAATGGCGACGGATCAGTTCGCCGGACAGTTCGACGACATCGCTCACTTGCCGATTCCGAACAGCTTCTTGAACCCATTGTCGCTGAAGCCCTGTGAAAAGCCGTCGCCGTCGCTGATCACCACCGGCCGGCGTACCAGTTGCGGATACTCCTTCAGCAGCAGCTTCCATTCGGCGTCCGAACCCGGCGACCTGCGCGCTTCCGGCAGTTGCCGCCAGGTGGTCGATGACTTGTTGACCAGCGCGTCCCAGCCGCCGGCCTTGTCCGCCCATGCCTTCAGCGTTTCCGGCGGCTGCCGGTTGTCGCGGTAATCGACGAATACATGCGGCACGCCAAAGCGGTCCAGCCACTTCAGCGCCTTCTTGCAGGTATCGCAGTTCTTCAGGCCGTAGATCGTCGTGGTCATGCCGTCACCGCTTCACGACCGGCAGTTCGATGTAGCTGGCGGCGTCGGCCGAATGGTGGACCGCGTTGTCCGCGATCACCGGCTTGTCCTCGGTCTCGTTCGGGCCGCCGGTGTTCAGGTTGCGGGCGAACTTCGGGAAGTTGGAGCTGGTCACTTCCACGCGAATGCGGTGGCCCTTGCCGAACTGGATCGAAGTCGTGATCGGCGTGGGCTTCAGCGTATATACCTGCCCCGGCTGCATCGGCTCGGGATTCGCGTAGCCATCGCGGTAGCGTGCGCGCAGGATGGTGTCGCCGACGATCCATGCGGTGCCGTCGGGCGCCACGTCCACCAGCTTGACCGCGAAGTCGGTGTCGCGCGCGCTGGAAGAGACCTTCAGCACCGCGTCGACGAAGCCGCTGACTTCCATCGGCGCCTCCAGCGGTTCGCTGGTGTAGACCAGCACGTCGCTGCGCGCCTCGATCTGGCGCTGGTCGAATGCGCCGGCGATCACCAGCCCGCCGTTGCAGCAGTCGCCGCCACCGATGGTCTGCACCGGATTCGTTGGGTCGTAGCGGTACGTGTCCTTCGACTCGTCGGCGGAGGGCGCATCGAGCGACAGGCGGCCGTCGCCGTACATCGAATTGGCCTTGCCGCCCGAACGCAGGTACATGCGCACCGGCTGCGCGGCCTTCGGCGGCCACTGCGCATCGGACTGCCAGCGGTTCTCGCCCATCGTGAAATAACGCACGTGCGGCGTCGACGCGGGGAACGCCTTCGGCTGGTTCTTCAGCCAGCGGTCGAAGAACGCCCAGATCTGCTCGCCGACCGGGAAACTCGCATCGCCCATCTCGCGGTCGCCGACCTTGTAGTTCTTGCTCAGCTGCCAGAACTGGCAGTGCGGGTTCAGGCCGACCACGACGTACTGGTTTTCGCTGGCCTCTCGGTCGGAATTCACCGAACGGGCATGATTGAACAACGCCATGTTCGGTCCGATGGAAACGTCGTACCAGCTGTTGAACCACAGCGCCGGCACGCCCCAGCCCATCGAATCGCGATACAGCCCGCCCTGTTCCCAGAACGCGTCGCCCGGACCATGCCCGATCATCGATTCGAACGTCGCCGGCGGCTCGCCCAGCGAGGACAGCAATTCCGCATACGGCAGGCGCCAGATGTGCTTCTGCCAGTCCACCTTGGGCTTCTTCGCATCCAGGTCGTTGTACTGGGCGACACGGGCACGCATCGGCCCGCTCAAATCCTGCGGCAGTTCGGCGCGCAGCGGGTTGTCCACGCCGTACATCCACACCATGAACAAGGTGCGCGGCACGCCGCCGGTATAGAAGTTGCCCTGCTCCCAGAACGGGCCGACCTTGCCGATGCCCGCGCCCGACGCCATCGGCACCATCGCCGCGTGCGCCGGGTGGTTCATCGCCGCCAGCGAAAGCTGCCATTCGGCCGAGGAAGAACAGCCCAGGGTGCCGACCTTGCCGTTCGACCACGACTGGTCGGCGATCCAGCTCAGTGCGTCGTAGCCGTCGGTCTGCGGATAGCCGAGGATCTGGTACTTGCCCTGGCTGAAATAGCGTCCGCGCTCGTTCTGCACGACGAAGGCATAGCCGTGGCGCACCGCTTCGATCGCAAGGCGCGCGGTGCTGCCGCGCGGGTTGTGTTCGTTGTAGGGCGTCTTCCACAGCACCGTAGGCAGCGGGCCGGTCGCCCCCTTGGGCCGCCAGATGTTGGTGGAAAGCCCGACGCCGTCGCGCATCGGCACCAGCACGGCGGTTTCGGAATCGGCAATGCTCGCCAGTTCGGCGCGCAGGCCATCCTCGCTGTAGCGGGTCAGGTCCTGGGCCGGCGCACTGGCCGCAGCCAGCGTGGTCAGCAACATGGAATAGACCAGCGTTCGTTTCATTTCGGGATTCCTTCAATCAACTGACCTGGACAGGCCGATTCACGGGAACAGCAACTGCTCGGATATTGCCTTGAACGGCACGTATGGCAAAAGGAAACAGAACGGCCCGCGCGAATCGCACCCCATGTTTCCCAGCAACGGACAGCGCACATGCCGGTAGGCCAGCGGCACGATCGTACCTGTATTCGCCGACAAATGGATGCGCGCCAAGCCGGCACTGCCATCAGGCGAGACCGATATCGCAGAATCCTGGCAGCAAAGAAAGCGCAATGCCTCCTCCCTGCCCGCGAATCTTCCACTCCACCATTCCACGTCACCCTCCACATTCCCGGTCCGGGTCAGGATGGATTCGAGGGCGGGAGCGCTCCCATGGCCGGGAGCGATCCACGTTTCAAACTCGACACCCTGCTGTCGATGGACGAATTCCTTCGGTAAATGGGGCTGCATCGCATCGCTTGACAGTCGTGCACCGACAACATGCGCGAGACTGCTCATGATGTTGCGGGCGAACAATACGGTCGGGACCGCATCGTCCGGATCCGTATCGCGCTGTACATACCAGCGCCAATTGCTTTGCAGCGGCGAAGGAAAAATCTTGCGCGCCGCCCCCAGGATTGCAGGGCCGAAATGCCCATGCCGATAGGTCAGGATGGTGAATGGCGTATGGCCGTCGCGCACCCAGTAACGATATCCCGCGGGTACGGCAGGCAAGGCTTCCGGATCCACCCACCAGTTGAGGTAAACGACATCCGAGACATCGCTGGCAAGGACCGGAAGCGGAACGAGCTTTGTCAGGCGGCGACGTGATGTCGTCCACCACCTCATGTGGACCGACGATTCGATCCATGTTCCCGGCCAGCCCGGGACAGGATGGCGGTAACGCGCAGCGTCGGCCAATGCACCGCGCTCAGCGTGCAACATGGCCGATTTCAGTCCGCCAGGCCGCGCAGCAGGTCGTTGACCGAGGTCTTGCTTCGCGTCTTCTCGTCCACGCGCTTGACGATCACCGCACAGTACAGCGAATGCGAACCGTCCTTCGCCGGCAGCGATCCGGACACGACCACGCTGCCCGGCGGCACGTAGCCGTAGCTGATTTCGCCGCTGGCGCGATCGTAGATGCGCGTGCTCTGGCCAAGGAACACGCCCATGCCGATCACGCTGTGGTGGCCGACCACGACGCCTTCGACCACTTCCGAGCGCGCGCCGACGAAGCAATGGTCCTCGATGATCGTCGGCGACGCCTGCAGCGGCTCCAGCACGCCGCCGATGCCGACGCCGCCGCTGAGGTGCACATGCCTGCCGATCTGCGCGCAACTGCCGACCGTGGCCCAGGTATCGACCATCGTGCCTTCGCCGACGTATGCGCCGATATTGACGAAACTGGGCATCAGCACCACGTCGCGGCCGATGTAGCTGCCGCGGCGCGCCACCGCGCCGGGCACCACGCGCACGCCGGCGGCGCGGAACTGCGATTCGTCGAAACCGGCGAAGCGCGCCTCGACCTTGTCCCAATACGGCGCGGGCTGCGCCTCGACCAGCTGCATCTCGTTGACCCGGAAATACAGCAGCACCGCCTTCTTCAGCCACTGGTTGACCTTCCAGCCGCCCTGCCCGTTCGGCTCGGCGACGCGCAGCGCGCCGGTTTCCAGGCCGGAGATCGCGCGTTCCACCGCATCGCGCAGCGAGCCTTCGATTTCGGCGAGGGTCAGTTCGGCACGGCGTTCGAACGCGCTGTCGATGGTGGACTTCAATTCGTCGGCGGGGGCGGCAACGGACATGCGGTTTCTCCGGGCAATCGGCTCAGGCGTCCGTCTTCAGGCTGGCGTACAGCGCCTCGCGCAGGGCTTCCTGCGCCGGTGCGGCCAGCGGTCGGTCGGATTCGTCGGTGATCTGCAGCAGGTCTTCGGCGCGTTCGCCGAAGGTGGCGATGCGCGCATCGTGCACGCGCAGGCGCTGTGCGCGCAGCACCTGGGCCACGTCGGACAGCAGCCCCGGGCGGTCGGGGGCGACCAGGCTCAGCAGGGTGTGCTGGCCCAGCGCATCCCTGAACTCGATCCGCGGCGCAAAGCGGAAATGCCTGAGCATCCGCGGCGCGGCGCGGCGCGCGGTGCGCACGCCGTCCAGCGGCCCGGCCAGCGCCTGCTGCAAGCCGTGCGCGACTTCCTGCGGATCGCGGCTGGCGTAGTCGTCGGCAGGCAGCACCTCGAAGGTGTCGAACACCGCATTGCCCGGCCCCATCAGCACGCGCGCCTGGTGGATCGCGAAACCCATGCGATCCAGCGTGGCCAGGATCGCCGCGAACAGGCCGTCGCGATCGGGCGAATGCACGAAGATTTCCATCGCCCCGGCGTCTTCGGCGACCAGGCGCGCACGCACGCGGGCTTCGCCCGGCGCGGCGCCGCGGATCGCCAGCGCCTGCCAGGCCAGTTGTTCCGGGCGATAGCGCAGGAAACTCTCGCGCGGCATCAGCGCGAACAGCCCGTCGGCCGCCGAAGCGGCGACGCCTTGCAGGCCCAGCAGGCGGCGCACCGACGCGCGCGCCTCGGCCAGCCGCGCGGCAATGTCGATCGGCTGCTCCAGCCCTTCGCGCAATACCCGGCGGGTGGCGAAATACAGATCGGCCAGCAGGCGGTCCTTCCATGCGTTCCACAGCTTCGGGCTGGTACCGGCGATGTCGGCGCAGGTCAGCAGGTACAGGTAGTCCAGGCGTTCGCGCTCGCCGACCAGCACGGCGAAGCGGTGGATCACCTCGGCGTCGGCGATGTCCTGCTTCTGCGCGGTGGTGGACATGCGCAGATGCTGTTCGACCAGCCATGCCACCAGGTCGGTGTCGGCCTCGCTCAATCCGTGCGCAATGCAGAACTCGCGCGCATCGACCGCGCCCAGTTCGGAATGATCGCCGCCGCGACCCTTGGCGATGTCGTGGAACAGGCCGGCCAACAGCAGCAGCTCCGGCTTGCGCAGGCGCGGCCATACCTCGTGGGCGATGGAGAAGCGTTCGTCGGTGCGGCCGGAGGCGAACGCGGCCAGGTTGCGCAGCACCATCAGCGTGTGCTGGTCGACGGTATAGACGTGGAACAGGTCGAACTGCATGCGCCCGGAAACCCGCGCGAACGCAGGAATCCACTGCCCCAGCACGCCCAGCCGCGCCATCCGGGTCAGCGTGTCCACCGCGCGCGGGCCGCGCAGCAGTTCGACGAAGGCATCGCGCTGCGCCGGCGTGGCGGCCGGATAATCCGGCAACTTGGGCAGGGCTTCGGCCAGCGCGCGCGCGGTGCGCGAATGCAGGCCGCGCGCCTGCGGCTGCGCCGCCCACATCGCGAACAGCGCGAGCACTTCGCCGACGTCGCCGTCCGGCCAGGCCGGATCGCTCGCGACGAGATAGCCGTTGCGCAAGGCGAAGTCGGCATCGAGCGGCTGCGGCGCGGTCTCGCCGTCGAACTGTTCCTCGAAACGCTGGAGCAGCCGGTCGCTGATCCGGCGCACGATGGCGGCGCTGCGGTAGAAGCCCTGCATCATCTTCTCGACGCCCAGGTTCTCGGCATCGTCGGCGAAGCCCAGCCGGGCCGCCAGCACCTTCTGGTAATCGAAGCGCAGGCGCTCCTCCGGGCGGCCCGCGACCAGGTGCAGGCCGTAGCGCAAGCGACCCAGCGCATTGCGTTCGCGGATCAGCGCCTTGGCCTCGTCCGTACCCAGATGGCCCAGGCCGACCAGTTGCTCCAGGTCGCGCACGCCGAAGGTGCGCAGCGCCATCCAGCCCAGCGCATGCAGGTCGCGCAGCCCGCCGGGGCCTTCCTTGATGTTCGGCTCGAGGTTGTCCGACGTGTCGCCGAAGCGCGCATGGCGGACGCGCAGTTCCTCGCGCTTGGCGGCGAAGAACTCGCGCGGCGGCCACGCCCGGTCCGCGCCGATCGCGCCGGACAGCGCGGCCTGGGCCGCGTCGTCGGCGCACAGCGGGCGGAATTCGATCAGCGCGGTCAGCACCGTCTGCTCGGCGATCGCGGCCTGCGTGCACTCGCCGGCCGAACGCACCGCGTGGCTGATCGGCAGGCCGGCGTTCCACAGCAGGGCGAAGAACCGCGCCAACGCTTCATGCTGCGCCTGCTGCGCGTCCGGCTCGCCCAGCACCAGCAGGTCGACGTCGGACTGCGGGAACAGTTCGCCACGCCCGTAGCCGCCCACCGCGAACAGCGCCAGCGGCGCGCCGTCGGGAATGCAGCGCGCCCAGGCTTCCTTCAGTACGTGGTCGGCCGCGCGCGCGCGCAGCGCGGTGATGCGGTCGGTGGCGTCGTTCTGGTCGAAGCGCTTGGCCAGCCGCGCCTCGACCTGCGCGAACGAAGCCTTGGTCCGTGACGCCCAGGCGGCATCGTCTTCGTCGCCTGCGCCGTTGCCGGCGGGCCGCATGGCGGCTTCGGGCGCGGCGGCGGGCTCGGTCACAAGCCGTTGTCGTCGCCCGGCACCCGGGTCAGGATCTCCACGCCGTCCTCGGTCACCGCGACGGTGTGCTCCCACTGCGCCGACAGCTTGCGGTCCTTGGTCACCACGGTCCAGCCGTCCGGCAGCAGCCGGGTGTGCCGGGAGCCCTCGTTGATCATCGGCTCGATGGTGAAGGTCATGCCTTCCTTCAGCACCACGCCCTCGCCCGGGCGGCCGTAGTGCAGCACCTGCGGGTCGTCGTGGTAGACCTTGCCGATGCCGTGGCCGCAGTACTCGCGCACCACGCTGAAGCGCTCGGACTCGGCGTACTGCTGGATCGCGTGGCCGACGTCGCCCAGGGTCGCGCCCGGCCGGACCGCCCGGATGCCGCGGAACATCGCCTCGCGGGTCACCTCCACCAGCCGCTTCGCCATCACCGAGGGCGTGCCGACGTAGTACATCCGGCTGGTGTCGCCGTGCCAGCCGTCCTTGATGACGGTGACGTCGATATTGACGATGTCGCCGTCCTTCAGCACCTTCGCCTCGCTCGGGATGCCGTGGCAGATCACGTTGTTGACCGAGGTGCAGACGGTCTTGGGGAAGCCGCGGTAGCCCACGTTGGCCGGGATCGCGCCCTGCACGTTGACGATGTGGTCGTGGCAGATGCGGTCCAGTTCCTCGGTGGTCACGCCCGGCTTCACGAACGGGGCGACGACCTGCAGCACCTCGGCGGCCAGGCGGCCGGCCACGCGCATCTGTTCGATCTCGGCGGGGGTTTTCAATTGGATGCCCATGGCGGCGATTATTGCCGATTTCGCCGAATCC
>JBDHQQ010000053.1:0-15276 GCA_039807145.1 Pseudoxanthomonas sp.
CGACGCGCGCTTCCCGGTGATCCACCACGGCGACGACGGCCGCGCGCGCATCTACAAGGACGGCAAGTTCTTCCGCGAGATCTGGCCCAAGACCTGGGACCCGCAGGTGCGCATCGCCGAATACGCGGGCTTCGGCGTGCAGGTGCAGGTGCTCAGCACGGTGCCGGTGATGTTCAGTTACTGGGCCAAGCCCAACCAGGCGCTGGAGCTGCACGCCGCGCTGAACGACCACATGGCCGAAGCCTGCCGCGAATACCCGCGCCACTACGCCGGCATCGGCACGGTGCCGCTGCAGTCGCCGCGCTTGGCCGTGCAGGAGCTGGAGCGATGCATGGACCAGCTCGGCCTGCAGGGCGTGCAGATCGGCTCGCACATCGGCGCCTGGAACCTGGACGCGCCGGAGCTGTTCGAATTCTTCGAGGCCGCCAGCGACCTCGGCGCGGCGATCCTGGTGCATCCGTGGGACATGATGGGCAGCGAAAGCATGCCGAAATACTGGTTGCCGTGGCTGGTCGGCATGCCCGCCGAGCAGTCGCGCGCGGCCTGCTGCCTGGTGTTCGGCGGCGTGCTCGAGCGCCTGCCGAAGCTGAAGGTCTGCCTGGCCCACGGCGGTGGCAGCTTCCCCTACACCATCGGCCGCATCGAGCACGGTTTCCGCATGCGCCCGGACCTGGTCGCCACCGACAATCCCGGCAACCCGCGCGACTACCTGCAGCGGCTGTACTTCGATTCGTGGGTCGCCGACCCGCGCGCGTTGCGCTACCTGCTGGACACCACCGGCGTGCAGCGGGTGATGCTGGGCACCGATTACCCATTCCCGCTGGGCGAGCAGGAACCCGGTGCCGGCATCGCCGCGCTGGGACTGTCCGAAGCCGAGCAGGCCCGCCTTTACCACGGCACCGCGCTGGAATGGCTGGGTTTGCCTGCCCCCCGCTTCCTGTAGGAGCGCTCTCGAGCGCGACCGGGCTTTCCCGTGAAAGCCTCGTCGCGCTCGAGAGCGCTCCTACGGGGAATAGCCCTTCGGTGCGTGGCTGCGACCCATCGGAGAAACCTGTCGCGCACCGGGGGGCGTTCCTACAATGCACGACATGACCGACCCGTTATCCCGCGAAAACGCCCTCGCCCTCGACGCCGCCGATCCGCTGCGGCGCTTCCGCGGCGAATTCCTGTTCCCGCGCCACGGCGACGGCGAGCAGACCTATTTCGTCGGCAATTCACTGGGCCTGCAGCCGCGCGGCGCGCGTGCGCGGGTCGAGGAAGTGCTGGACAAGTGGGCGAACGAGGCGGTCGAAGGCCATTTCACCGGCACCGCGCAGTGGATGGATTACCACGCGCTGGTGCGCGAACCGCTGGCACGGGTGGTCGGCGCGCAGCCCGCCGAAGTCGTGGCGATGAATTCGCTGACCGCGAACCTGCATTTCATGCTGGTCAGCTTCTACCGGCCTACCCGGGAAAGACCGGCGATCCTGATGGAAGCCGGCGCGTTTCCCTCCGACCGCTACGCGCTGGAATCGCACGTGCGCTTCCACGGCTTCGACCCGGCCACCGACCTGATCGAACTGGAACCGGACGCCAACGGCCTGTTTCCGATGGAAGCGATGGAACGCGCCATCGCCGAGCACGGCCCACGCCTAGCGCTGGTGCTGTGGCCCGGCGTGCAGTACCGCACCGGGCAGGCGTTCGACCTGGGCGAAATCGCGCGCCTGGGCCATGCGCAGGGCGCGGTGGTCGGCTTCGACCTGGCCCATGCCGCCGGCAACCTGCCGCTGCGGCTGCACGACAGCGGCGCCGACTTCGCGGTGTGGTGCCACTACAAGTACATGAACGCCGGTCCCGGCGCGGTCGCCGGCTGTTTCGTGCACGAGCGCCATGCGCGCACCGACCGGCCACGCTTCGCCGGCTGGTGGGGCCACGATGCCACGACGCGCTTCCGCATGGGCCCGGAATTCGCGCCCACGCCCGGCGCGGACGGATGGCAGCTGAGCAATCCGCCGATCCTCGGGCTGGCGCCGCTGCTGGCGTCGCTGGATCTGTTCGACCAGGCCGGCATGCCGGCGCTGCGGGCGAAGTCGGAAGCCTTGACCGCGCATCTCGAAGCGCTGATCCACGCACGCCTGCCCGATACGCTGGAAATCGTCACCCCGCGCGAAGCGGAACGCCGCGGCGCACAGCTGTCGCTGCGCGTCGCCGGCGG
Source organism: Pseudoxanthomonas sp. (assembly GCA_039807145.1). Taxonomy (GTDB): domain Bacteria; phylum Pseudomonadota; class Gammaproteobacteria; order Xanthomonadales; family Xanthomonadaceae; genus Pseudoxanthomonas_A. The sequence continues at coordinate 2,195 of JBDHQQ010000053.1, forward strand.
CAGGCAGCGCGGGCGTGCGCTGTTCGAGCATCTCGCCGCGCACGGCGTGCTAGGCGATTGGCGCGAGCCCGACGTGATCCGGATTTCCCCGGCGCCGCTGTACAACCGGTTCATCGATGTGCACCGCTTCGTTGAGGAAACTGAAGCCTGGCGAAGCGGAACGTGATTGCCACGCGCCCGGATGGCCGCGAGACGGCAGGCGCAGGCTAGGATCGGATGGCACGCCATCCTGGATCCGCACGCATGAAATCCGCATTCGCCATCGCCATGTTCGCCACCCTTTCCGTTGCCGGCCTCGCGCACGCTGCCGGCAATGAACCCTCGCGCACGCGCTGGGAAACGCGTTCGGCCGGCAAGCTCAAGGTGGCTGTTGTCGCCGGGCCCGGCGCGGTGCAAACCGTCAGCCTGATGTGCCGGGATGGCACGCCGGTGATCGCGCTGGTGTTGAAGGACGGTCAACCTGCCAGTCAGCCCGCACTGCTGTCGATGACCTTCGGCGTGATGCGCCTCGACCTGCCGCTGAACCGCAGTGCCGACCGCGGCAACATCTGGCACGGCGACCTGCGCGCATCGCCGCTGCCCAGGCTGCTGGCCAGCGAATCGGGCGAAGTCGCCGTGGCCTTGAATGGCGAAGTCCAGGGCGCGCTGACGCTGCAGGGTTCCACCCAGGCCAGCCGCACGGCCCTGGGCGGTTGTTACCGCTACTGACGCCGGTATCCGTGTTCTGCAGTTGCGTATCGTGCTGCGACGCAGCAGAAGTTTTCTCCGCCACGGCTTCCGATTCCACCATTCGTGACGGTATGCTCCCTTGGCCGGCGCTTTCGCGGCGCGCGGCGATCAACTTCAGGGGAGGCAATGAGCATGGCAGGAGATCGGCCCTGGTACCGGAGTTACCCGCAAGGGATACCGCATGAGATCGACGTGGATCAGTACCGCTCCATCGTCGACGTGTTCGAGACCTCGATAGCCAGCTTCCGCGACCGACCGGCCTTCCTCAATTTCGGCAAATCCCTGACCTACGGCGAAATCGACCGGCTCAGTCGCCAGTTCGCCGCGTACCTGCTGTGCGAACTGAAGCTCAAGAAGGGCGACCGCGTCGCCATCATGATGCCGAACTGCCTGCAGTACCCCATCGCGATCTTCGGCGTGCTGCGCGCCGGCCTGACCGTGGTCAACGTCAACCCGATGTACACGCCGCGCGAACTCAAGCACCAGCTGGTCGACGCCGGCGCGGCCGTGCTGGTGGTGGTGGACAACTTCGGTGCGACCGCGCAGGAAGTGATCGCGCAGACGCCGGTCCGCCAGGTCGTCACCACCGGGCTGGGCGACATGCTCGGCTTCCCCAAGGGCGCGCTGATCAACTTCGTGCTGAAGTACGTCAAGAAGATGGTGCCGGACTACGACCTGCCCGGCGCGCGCCGCTTCAAGGACGCGCTGTCGCTGGGCGCCGCGCACAACCTGCCGGCCGTCGACGTGAGCGCGGAGGACATCGCTTTCCTGCAGTACACCGGCGGCACCACTGGCGTGGCCAAGGGCGCCATGCTGACCCACCGCAACATGGTGGCGAACATGCAGCAGGCGTCGGCGTGGATCGGCCGGGACGTCAAGGCCGAAGGCGAGCTGATCGTCACCGCGCTGCCGCTGTACCACATCTTCGCGCTGACCGCGAACTGCCTGGTGTTCATGAAGTTCGGCGCCACCAATCTGCTGATCACCAACCCGCGCGACATGCCCGGCTTCGTCAAGGAGCTGCGTTCGACGCGCATCACCGCCATCACCGGCGTGAACACGCTGTTCAACGGCCTGCTGAACACACCGGGCTTCGACCAGGTGGATTTCTCCTCCTTGCACCTGACGCTGGGTGGCGGCATGGCCGTGCAGCGCGCGGTGGCGGAGAAATGGAAGAAGGTCACCGGCGTCACCTTGGTGGAGGCCTACGGCCTGACCGAAACCTCGCCGGCCGCCTGCATCAACCCGATGGACCTTGCCGATTACAACGGCGCCATCGGCCTGCCCGTGCCGTCCACCGATGCCTGCGTCAAGGACGACGACGGCAACGTATTGCCGGTCGGCGAAGTCGGCGAACTGTGCATCAAGGGCCCGCAGGTCATGAAGGGCTATTGGCAGCGCCCCGAGGAAACCGCCAAGGTGATCGACGCCGACGGCTGGCTGCACACCGGCGACGTGGCCAAGATGGACGAGGCGGGTTTCTTCTACATCGTCGACCGCAAGAAGGACATGATCCTGGTCTCGGGATTCAACGTGTACCCCAACGAGGTGGAAGACGTCATCGCCGGGATGGAAGGCGTGCTGGAAGTGGCCGCCATCGGCGTGCCCGACGAGAAGTCCGGCGAAGCGGTGAAGGTGTTCATCGTGAAGAAGGACCCGGACCTCACCGCCGAACAGGTGAAGGCGTACTGCCGCACCAACCTGACCGGCTACAAGCAGCCGCGCTACGTCGAGTTCCGCACCGAGCTGCCAAAGACCAACGTCGGCAAGATCCTGCGCAAGGAGCTGCGCGATCCGCCCAAACCGGGCGCCTGAAGCCGTCGCATCCCGCCCCCTGAAGGCCGGCCCAGCGCCGGCCTTTTTGCTTTCCGTTCAGCTTGTTTGGGCCGATTTTGATGCCCCGCGTCACATTTTGACGGCCCGGACGCCCGATTCCCCGGCCCGGACGGGTACCGGAGGGGGACGGCAACTGGATTTTAATTCTCTGTTCAGGTGTAGGATCGCTCCCGTGACGCAGGCCTCGTCACGAACCACCCCGAAAAATCCGCATTACCCTGCCCAGGAGCTCCTCATGAACAACGTCGAAAAGCTGCAGCGCACCCGTCAGTTCGGCACCATCCGCGCCGAATCCGCCCCGGACGGCAACAGCCACTGGATGTACATGCACCACGATGCGCCCAGCGGATCGCGCCCCTGTTTCCGTAGCGACCTGCTGGACGACATGTGGCGCTTCACCTCGTCGATCACGCTGCGCGATGGCGAACGCCAGCCCGGCCGCCTGCGCCATTTCGTGCTCGCTTCGGCCGCCAACGCATTCAACCTCGGCGGCGACCTGGAACTGTTCTCCCGCCTGATCCGCAGCAACGACCGCGAGCACCTGCTGGCCTACGCACGCCGCTGCATCGATGGCGTGTACACGCTGCACAACGGCCTTGGCGGCGACGTGCGCACCATCGCGCTGGTGCAGGGCGATGCGCTGGGCGGTGGCCTGGAGATGGCGCTGGCCTGCCACACCATCGTGGCCGAGGAAGGCGTCGAAATGGGCCTGCCGGAAGTGCTGTTCGGGCTGTTCCCGGGCATGGGCGCCTACTCCTTCCTGTGCAAGCGCGTGTCGCCGCAGCTGGCCGAACGCATCGTGCTGGAAGGCAACATGTACACCAGCGAGCAGTTCCACCAGATGGGCATCGTGGACATCCTGGTGCCGAAGGGCCAGGGCGAAGCCGCCGTGCAGGACTTGATCCGGCAGCAGCAGCGCGCGCCGTATTCGCACCTGGCGATGAACGCCGTGCGCCAGCTGGCCCAGCGCGTCGGTTACGACGAGCTCATGGGGATCACCGAAATCTGGGTGGACACCGCGCTTGCCCTTGGCGACAAGTCGCTGCGCATGATGGAACGCATCGTCCGCGCCCAGGAGCGCCGCGCCAACGCGAACGCCGCCTGACCACGCAGCAAACCGTATCGCAGATGCCATTGCAGGGGGCGGGAAATGCGCAACGCATTTCTCCGAAATGGCGGGCCGGCGTCAGCCGCCCGCCAATATCCCGACCCGAATCGCTATCGCCGCGGCTGACCGCGGTTACTGCTTGCGATCGCCGCCCTGCTCCACCGCCACGCTGCGCCGCGAGCGCTCGCGCGCTTCCAGTGCCGCCCGGCCTTGCGCCATGTGCGCGTTCACCGCGGCCAGGCGCTGACGCCATTCCTTCGAAACCTGCCAATCCGCCAGCCGCATCAGTTCGCCGGCCGCCGCCGCGAGCCTGACGAGTCCCAGGTTGCTGGCCACGCCCTTCAGCGCGTGCGCATGGTCGCGCAAATGCTCGCCGCTGCCGCGCTCCATCGCCTGTGCCATCGCGCCGATGCAGCCATCGGCGTCGCTCAGACACTGCGCGATGAACTCGCGCTCGAAGGTGTCGCCCATGCCCAGCGCGCTCAATTCGTCGAGCACGCCGGTGTCCAGCACGCCATCGGCCATCGTCTCGGCGCGGGCTGGCGCGGAAACGGCCGCGGCCGCCGGCGTCGTGACCTTGCCCGCGGTGGCGACGTCGGCCAGCACGTCGAGCAGGCGCGAGGCGACCACTGGCTTGGCCAGGAACGCGCGCGCGCCAGCCTGTTCGCAGCGTTGCAGCGATTCGGGGGTGACGTCCGCGGTGAGGATGATCACCGGCGTGCGGCTGCCGCTGCCGGCCTCCATCACGCGCAATTGCTTGAGCAGGTCCAGCCCGCTGATGCCCGGCATGTGCAGGTCGCAGATCACCGCGTCGAACGACGACGATTCGAGCGCGTCGAGCACCTCTTCGCCGCCGTTCACGCAAGTGATGCGGTGGCCGGCTTTCTGCAGCAGGCGCTGCACCACCATGCGGTTGGTCTCGTGGTCGTCGGCCACTAGGATCTGCATCGCGCGCACCCGCGCGCGATGGCGGAGGAACGGATCGGAGAACGCGATGACGTTCTCCGCGGTGCCTTCGGGCGCGGCCTGGTCTGCAGGCGCGGCCGACGCCGGCTGACGCTCGGACACGGCGTCGAACGGCAGTTCCACCCAGAAGCAGCTGCCGCTTAGCTCGTTGCTTTCGAAGCCGATCGTGCCGCCCATCGCCTCGGTCAGGCCCTTGGCGATGGTGGTGCCCAGCCCAGTGCCGCCGTAGCGGCGGTTGAGGCTGGCGTCCGCCTGGGCGAAGGCCTCGAACAGGCGTTCGCGCAGCGCGGCGGGAATGCCGATGCCGGTATCGGTGATGGTGAAGCGCAGCCGCACCCGCTCGTCCGCGCTGCTGGCCACCGGTTGCACCTGCAGCCGGACCACGCCTTCGTCGGTGAACTTGACCGCGTTGCCGGCGAGGTTCAGCAAGACCTGGCGCAGGTGGCCGGCATCACCGCGCAGGCTGGCCGGGATGTCGCCATCCAGCCGGCTTTCGTAGCGGATCTGCTTGCCGCGGGCCTGCGGCGTCAGGATCAGGCCAATGCTGTCGACCAGTTCGCGCGGCGAAAATTCGACCACGTTGAGCTTGAGTTTGCCGGCCTCGATCGCGGAAATGTCCAGCACGTCCTCGACCAGGCCCAGCAGCGTGCGCGAGGACGCCTGGATGGTCGACAGGCATTCGCGCTGCTCGCTGTCCAGCCGCGTGGTGGCCAGCAGCTCGGACATGCCCGCAAGCCCGTTGAGCGGCGTGCGGAACTCGTGGCTCATGTTCGCCAGGAACCGGCTCTTGGCCTCGTTGGCGCGCCGCGCCTCCTCGGTGGCGCGGGTCAGCTGGCGCAGCAGGCCGGACAGGTACATCGGTACCGCGATCAATCCGACCCACAGGCCCATGCCGAGGTTGAAGTTGGCGCGCCAGTACGGGTTCAGGCAGATCACCGTGCCGAAGCCCAGGCAGGCCGACACCACCGCGCCGGCCAGGTAGCGGTTGCCGTAACGCAAGCCGTTGCCGACCGTCACCCACATCAGGATCACGTACAGCCAAGCCAGCGGCTCGCCCTTCAGCAGCATGGCGAGGGTCATCATGCCGTAGTCGGTGAGCATGCCGATGATGCGGCGCACGTGCGACTTGCCGGGCGAAACCAGGATGCCGGCCAACAGCCCCAGGCCGATGGCCGCCCCCACGCCGCTCATCAGGGCCGACCAGCGATACACGTCGGGCGGCAGCTGTCCGAAGATCGCCGCCACCCCCATGTAGGCGATCACCCCGAGGAAGATGATCACGCGGATGGCGGTCTGCCCGTGCTCGCTGTCGGGCCGGTTGGCCAGGCGGCTGCGGATCCATGCCAGCGGGCCGGGGCTTTCCATGCGCGCGTTCATTCCATTCCCGGACGGCTCTGCACCGTCGAATAGCGGGCGCAGATGTCTTCCAGCCGCTCGCGGCCGCGGATCAATGCATCGACGCACGCCGGGTCGAACAGGCGTCCGCGCTGGGCGTACAGATAGGCCAGGGCCGCGTCCTTGTCCCAGGCCTTCTTGTAGGGACGCGGGGAAACCAGCGCATCGAACACGTCGGCCACCGCCACGATCCGGGCTTCCAGCGGAATCTCCTCTCCCACCAGTCCATCGGGATAGCCGCTGCCGTCGTAGCGCTCGTGGTGGCGCAGCGCGATCAGCGCACCGGTCTGGATGAAACGGTTCTGGCTGCCCGAAAGCAGCTGGTGGCCGATCTTGGGATGGCGGCGCATCACCTCGGTTTCCTCCGCCGTCAGCGGACCGGGCTTCATCAGCACCGAATCGGGAATCGCGATCTTGCCCATGTCGTGCAGCGGGGCCGCCATCTCGATGGCGCGCACCTCGTCCTCGGACAGGCCCAGCTGTTCGGCGATCAGGCCCGCGACGTGGGCCATGCGCTCCAGGTAGGCGCTGGTGCCACTGTCGCGGTATTCGATGGCACGGGCGAGACGCGAGAGGGTCTCGCGTTCGCGCTCCTCCACCTCGTGCATGCTGGACAGCAGGCGCTGCTCCAGCGACAGCGCGCGCTGCTTGACGTTCTCGGCCTGCTGGCGGAGCTGCAGCAGGTTGCGGCAGCGCGCGCGCAGTTCGCGCGGGCGCACCGGCTTGACCAGGAAGTCGATCACGCCCGCGTCCAGCGCGGCCTGGCGGATCGGCTCGTCGCCGACCACGGTCACCAGGATGATCGGGATATCGCGGTGGGCCGGCAGGCGGCGGAAACGGCGGGCGAACTCCAGCCCGTCCATGCCCGGCATGCGGTAGTCCAGCAGCAGCAGGTCGGCGCGATGGCGGGTGCACCAGTCCAGGGCGACCTGCGGGTCGCCGAAGTCGTGCACGTTCAGCTCTGCGGCGATGTCCTCGATGACATGGCGCAACATGCTCCGGGCCGACGCCTGATCATCGACGATGACGATATCCAATGCCGCCTCCCACCGCGCCTCGACCCAAGGCTCGACGCCCGAGGATTGTTCCCCGCGTCCGCTGCAGTTGTTGCCATCCGTGAGTCTGTCGAGTGCCATAACGCAGAAAGAAGCACGAACCGTGCCACTCCTAGCGGAAAAACTGCAGTCAACCGGACGATCTTAGCCCGGATTCCCCGGCCGCATGTAAGGAAAGAGCAGTACGTCACGAATCGAGGCCGAGCCGGTCAGCAGCATGACCAGCCGGTCGATGCCGACGCCGAGGCCGCCGGTCGGCGGCATGCCGTACTCCAGCGCACGGATGTAGTCGGCGTCGTAGTGCATGGCCTCGTCGTCGCCGCCCTCCTTCGCCTCGACCTGGGCCTGGAAGCGGGCCGCCTGGTCCTCGGGATCGTTCAGCTCGGAAAAGCCGTTGGCCAGCTCCTTGCCGTTGATGAACAGCTCGAAGCGGTCCGTGTAGCCCGGCTCGGTGTCGCTGGCGCGGGCCAGCGGCGAGACTTCGACCGGGTGATCGGTGATGAAGGTCGGCTGCACCAGGGTGTGTTCCACGGTGGCCTCGAATATCTCCAGCAGCAGCTTGCCCCAGCCCCAGGCCGGCTTGACCTTGATCTTCAGCCGCGCGCAGTGGCGCAGCAGCGCCTCGCGGTCGGTGCAGTCGGCGGCGGAGATTTCCGGGTTGTGGTGACGCACCGCCTCGTCCATCCGCCAGCGACGGAAGGCCGGGCCGAGGTCGATCTGCGCACCGTCCCATTCGACCTGCGTGGTGCCCAGCACCTTCAGTGCGGTGTCGCGAATGACGTTTTCCGTCAGATCCATCACCTCGTGGTACGTGGCGTAGGCCTCGTACAGCTCGAGCATGGTGAATTCGGGGTTGTGGCGGGTGCTGACGCCTTCGTTGCGGAAGTTGCGGTTGATCTCGTAGACCCGCTCCAGCCCGCCGACCACCAGCCGCTTCAGGTACAGCTCGGGGGCGACCCGCAGGTACAGGTCCAGGCCCAGCGCGTTGTGGTGGGTGACGAAGGGCTTGGCCGTGGCGCCGCCGGGGATGTAGTGCATCATCGGCGTCTCCACTTCGAGGAAACGCCGCGTGTCCAGCCATTCGCGGATGGCGCGGATGATCTTCGAGCGCCGGATGAAGACTTCACGCGCCTCGGGCGTGACGATCAGGTCGACGTAGCGCTGGCGGTAGCGCTGCTCCACGTCGCTCAGTCCGTGCCACTTGTCCGGCAGCGGGCGCAGCGACTTGGTCAGCAGGCGCAGCCTGGCCGCCTTCACCGACAGTTCGCCGGTCCGGGTACGGGTCAGCCCGCCCTCGACCGCAACGATGTCGCCCACGTCCCAGCCCTTGAACGCGTCGTAGGACTCGCCCAGCACGTTGGCCTGCAGGAACAGCTGGATGCGCCCGGATTCGTCCTGGATCTGGGCGAAGCTGGCCTTGCCCATCACCCGCTTGGCCATCAGGCGGCCGGCCAGACTGACCGTGCGGCCGGCGGCCTCCAGCGCTTCCGCGGTCCAGTGTTCCAGGTCGGCGAATTCAGCCTGCAAGTCGCCGGCGTAGTGCTCGCGGCGGAAGTCGTTGGGGAACGCAATGCCCTGCGCGCGCAGCGCCGCCAGTTTCGCGCGCCGCTCGGCGATCAGGCTGTTTTCGTCGGCGGTCGGCTGGGCGGTCGGTTCGGTCATCGTCGGCGTGTTCTGTTGTAGGGCGGGGCTTGCCCCGCCTGTCGGAAAAGCGGCGGGACAAGCCCCGCTGCACGAATCATGCATCAATGCGCTTGGCGCCGGCGTCCAGCCCGGCCTTCAGGCTGCCCTCGAGGAACTCGTCGAGGTCGCCGTCCAGCACATTCTGCGTGTCGCTGCGCTCGATGCCGGTGCGCAGGTCCTTGATCCGCGACTGGTCCAGCACGTAGTTGCGGATCTGGCTGCCCCAGCCGATGTCGGACTTGGTCGCCTCCAGCGCGTCCTTCTCGGCGTTGCGCTTGCGGATTTCCAGTTCGTACAACTTGGCCTTCAGCATCTTCATCGCGCGGTCGCGGTTGGCGTGCTGGCTGCGCTCGGTCTGGCAGGCCACGACCACGCCGCTGGGCACGTGGGTGATGCGTACCGCGGATTCGGTCTTGTTGACGTGCTGGCCGCCGGCGCCGGACGAGCGGTACACGTCGGTCTTCAGGTCGGCCGGGTTGATCTCGATATCGATGTTGTCGTCGACTTCGGGCGAGACGAACACGCTGGTGAAGCTGGTGTGGCGGCGGTTGTCGGAATCGAACGGCGACTTGCGCACCAGCCGGTGCACGCCGATCTCGGTCTTCAGCCAGCCGTAGGCGTAGTCGCCCTCCACCCGGAAGGTCGCCGACTTGATGCCCGCGACTTCGCCGGCCGAGGCTTCCATCAGCTCGACCTTCCAGCCGCGCGACTCGGCCCAGCGCAGGTACATGCGCAGCAGGATTTCCGCCCAGTCCTGCGCCTCGGTGCCGCCGGCGCCGGCCTGGATGTCGACGAAGGCGTTGGCCGGATCCATTTCGCCGGAGAACATGCGCTGGAATTCCAGCTTGTCCACCCCGCCGGCGTAGCGTTCGACGTCGGCCTGCACGGCCAGCGCGGTTTCCTCGTCGTCTTCCATTTCGGCCAGCTCCAGTAGCTCGCCGGCGCCGATCAGGCCGTCGTCCAGGTCGCGGATGCCGTTGACCGTCTTGTCCAGCAGCGATCGCTCGCGGCCGAGCTGCTGGGCGTATTCGGGGTTGTTCCAGATGTCCGGGCTTTCCAGCTCGCGGCTTACTTCTTCCAGGCGCTCGCGCTTGGCATCGTAGTCAAAGATACCCCCGTAGCGAAGCCAGCCGTTCCTGCAGGTCGGCGATGCGCTGGCGGATTGGGTTCAGTTCGATCATGGCGTGGGGATGAAGGCGGGGAAAATGACCGCCGATTCTAGCAGCCCCGCCCGCTCAGGCGCCCTCGCCGATGCGCTCGCGCAATCCGCCGCGGTAGGTGCGGCTGCCCGGCAGCGCGGTGCCGTCCTTCAGGTGCACGCGGGCGTCGCCGGTATCCAGCGGCTCGATCGAGGCGACCTGGTCCAGGTTGACGATGTAGCTGCGGTGGATGCGCACGAAACGCGCCGGGTCCAGCTTGCCCTCGATGCCGGCGATGGTGCTGCGCAAGGGGTAGTCGTGGCCGCGCACGCGCAGGTTGACGTAGTTGCCAGCGGCCTGCAGCCATTCGATGTCGTTGGCAGCGACCAGGAATTCGCGGCCCAGCTTGCGCACCAGGAAGCGTTCCGGACGGTCCACCGGCTCGACCGGCGGCCCCTCGTCGGGCAGCGACAGCAGCATCGCCTCGCCCTGCAGGCGGCGCAGCAGCAGGCGGTAGCCCTCGATGGTCAGCACCACGCCGGCATAGGAGCGCACGTCCTTCAGGTATTCGTAGCCGAACTCCCACCACCACGGGCTGAAGTCGTAGTGGTCGCCCACCCCGGCATAGACCGCCTTGCGGATCGCCACCATCCCGGCCACGTGCAGCGCCGACCAGGCCAGGCTGCCCAGCAGGTGCAGCGGCAGCATCCGCCGCCAATCGTCCAGATGTAGCGGGAACCGGCGGGTGAACCAGACCACCGCCGGCACCAGCGCCAGCGCGACCAGGGACGAGCTGGTTTCCCATACCGCCGGTTGCCAGGCGGTGAAGCCCAGGTGCAGGCGGCGCACGTCCATGTTCGCGGTGATGCTGTTGGCCAGCGCACTGGCCAGGTACTGGACGATCCAGAACCCGGCCTCGGCGCTGCGCCGCCACGGCTGGTAGCGCTGGTAGAGAGTCGGGGCGGCGGCATCCATCTGCGCATTGTAGAGAGCGGGCGCGCGATCCCCCCCACGGTTCGTCACCGCAGCCCGCGATTCGTCCCGGAACCCCGCCGGGCGGTCACTTCGCGCTGGCCGGACCGGCGACGGATGCGGATGCTGGCGCCATCTTCACGACGCCGGGCATTCCCCATGCAACGCCGCCACGATATCGATTGGGTGCGCATCCTCGCCTTCGGACTGCTGGTCTTCTACCACGTGGGCATGTACTACGTGAGCTGGGACTGGCACGTCAAAAGCCCGCACGCCGGCCCCGCGCTGGAGCCGCTGATGCTGCTGACCAGCCCGTGGCGGATGTCGCTGCTGTTCGTGGTCTCGGGCGTGGCCACCGCCTTTTTGCTGGACAAAGCGAAGGACGGCGCCGCGCCCTTCCTCCGCCCGCGATCCCGGCGCCTGCTGTGGCCGCTGCTGTTCGGCATGTACGTGGTGGTGCCGCCACAGGTCTATTACGAACTGGTCGAAAAAGTCCCCGGCGGCTATCACGCCGGCTATGCCGCTTTCATGGACATCTACCTGCGCGGCGGCGACTTCTACTGCATGGCGCCCGGCGACTGCGTGGACGCCCCGACCTGGAACCACCTGTGGTTCCTCGCCTACCTGTGGGCCTATACCGTCGTCCTGGGGCTGCTGCTGAAGCTGGTGCCGAAGGCGATGCAGGGCTTCGGCGCCTGGCTCGAACGCAGGCTGTCCGGCGTGGGCGCCTTGTTGTGGCCGGTCCTGTGGCTGGGGCTGGCGAGGTTGCTGCTGGTGGGGCGCTTCGAGTCCACCCACGACCTCGTGGACGACTGGTACAACCATGCGCAGTACCTGCCGATGTTCCTGCTGGGCTACCTGCTGGCGTTCTCGAGCGGATTCTGGGAATCGCTGCAGCGCCATCGCTGGTTCGCGCTGGTCGCCGCCCTCGCCGGCTATGCGTCGTTGATCGGCGTCTGGTACTTCTCCGGCTACAGCGACGAGGTCCCGCCGCCCGATGCGTTGCGCATGGCGCTGCGCGTGACCTGGGGCGTGAACCAATGGTGCGCCATCGCCGCCGCGTTCGGCTTCGCCTACCGTTTCCGCAACGCCGACAACGCCGCGCTTCGCTACCTGACCCCGGCGGTGTTCCCGGTCTACATCCTGCACCAGACCGTGATCGTCGCGCTGGCGCACAACGCCAAGCCATTGGCCCTGCCGCCGCTGCTGGAAGGCCCGCTGCTGGTGCTGCTGACCTTCGCCGCGTGTTTCGGCGGCTACGAGATCATCCGCCGCGTGCCGGTGCTGCGCCCGCTGTTCGGGTTGAAATGGAAAGCTACGATGGCGGCACCGGCTCCCGATGCTCGACCAGCAGTTTGATAGCGCCACCACCACGGTAATCGTCCGGCGCCAGTCGGTAGGCGAGGCGCACACGCGACGCAGGCGCTTCGCCGTTCCAGCCGCCGAACTGGATCGCGCCCAGCGTTTCGCGGCGGCCAGCGAAACGCAGGTTGAGCTTCAAATGCCGTTCGCCCACCACGCGCCAGTCCAGCACGTCGAATTCCCCGTCGAACAACGGCTCGGGGAATCCCTGCCCCCACGGGCCGCCGTCGCGGATCGCTTCGGCGTGGAAGCGGTCGAATTCCTGCGGCAGCAGTTCGCCGTCAGTGAGGATTTCCGCCTGCAATTGTTCGGGACCGAGTTGCGCGGTGGCATAGGCGGAAAACGCCTCGCCGAACGCCGGCAAGGCGGTTTCGTCCAGCGACAGTCCCGCCGCCATCGCGTGGCCGCCGAACTTGCCGATCAGCCCCGGATGCGCGGCATCGATCGCCGCCAGCGCGTCGCGGATGTGGAAGCCGCGGATCGAGCGCGCCGACCCGCGCAGCGTGGGGCTGCCGGGTTCCGACGGCGCGAAGGCGATGGTCGGGCGATGCAGGCGGTCCTTGATCTTCGACGCGACCAGGCCGACCACGCCCGGATGCCATTCCGGATCATGCAGGCACACGGCCGCCGGCGCGCCGCCACCATCGACGAACACTTTGGCGACGGCGGCCTCGGCTTCGGCGGTCATCTGCTCCTGCACGCCGCGGCGCTCGGCGTTGATGCCTTGCAGCAGGTCGGCCAGCTCGCGCGCCCGCGCGGGGTCGTCGGTCAACAGGCATTCGATGCCCAGGCTCATGTCCTCCAGTCGGCCCGCCGCATTGATCCGCGGCGCCAGGG
>JBDHQQ010000054.1:0-15196 GCA_039807145.1 Pseudoxanthomonas sp.
GAAGTCGGCCACCTACCGCACCTCGGACGTGGTCGGCCTGGACACCATGGCCCATGTCATCAAGACCATGGCCGACACCCTGCCCGACGATCCCTGGCATGCCTACTTCGCCTCTCCGAAGTGGCTGGACGCCTTGATCGCCAAGGGTGCGCTGGGCCAGAAGACCGGCGCCGGCATCTTCCGCAAGGTCGGCAAGGACATCGTGGTCCTCGACCTGGACAAGCAGGACTATCGCCCCGCCGACCGCGCCGCGGCGCCGGAAGTGGTCGAGATCCTCAAGCTGAAGAACCCGGCGGAGAAGTTCGCCAGGTTGCGTGAAAGCCAGCACCCGCAGGCGCAGTTCCTGTGGGCGACTTTCCGCGACCTGTTCCACTACAGCGCCTACCACCTGGCCGACATCGCCGACACCGCGCGCGACGTGGACCTGGCCATCCGCTGGGGCTACGGCTGGTCGCTCGGTCCGTTCGAGACCTGGCAAGCCGCCGGCTGGAAGGAAGTGGCGCAGTGGATCGCCGACGACATCGTCGCCGGCAAGGCCATGAGCAGCGCGCCGCTGCCGAACTGGGTGTTCGACGGCCGCGACGGCGTGCACGGCGCCGAGGGCAGCTACAGCCCGGCGAAGGACGCCCGGCTGCCGCGTTCCGCCCTGCCGGTCTATCGGCGCCAGCGCTTTCCCGATCCGCTGCTGGGCGAGGTCTTCGCGCAGGGCGAAACCGTGTTCGAGAACGACGGCCTGCGCCTGTGGACCGACGGCGACGACGTCGGCGTGGTGTCGTTCAAGACCAAGATGAACACCGTGTCCGATGCGGTGCTGGACGGACTGCAGGAAGCCATCGGCATCGCCGAGCGCAGGTTCGCGGGCCTGGTGTTGTGGCAGGCCAGGGAGCCCTTCTCCGCCGGCGCCGACCTGGCCGGCGCGCTGGGCCTGCTGCAGGCCGGCAAGGTGGACGCGTTCGAGTCGATGGTCGCCAACTTCCAGGCAACCAGCCAGCGCATCAAGTATTCGCTGGTGCCGGTGGTGGCTGCGGTGCGCGGTCTGGCGCTGGGCGGCGGCTGCGAATTCCAGATGCATTCCATCAGGACCGTGGCGCATCTCGAAAGCTACATCGGCCTGGTCGAAGCCGGCGTGGGCCTGCTGCCGGCCGGCGGCGGCCTGAAGGAACTGGCGGTGCGCGCCTCGCAGGCGGCCGGTCCGGGGGGCGACGTGTTCGCCGAGCTGAAGAAGGTCGTCTTCGAGACCATCGCGATGGCCAAGGTGTCCGCCTCAGCGGTCGAGGCGAAGGAACTGGGCCTGCTGCGCGCCGGCGACAAGGTCGCGTTCAACGCCTACGAGACCTTGCACATCGCCCGGCAGGAAGCCCTGGCGCTGGCCGAATCCGGCTACCGCCCGCCCCTGCCCGCACGCCGCATCCAGGTTGCCGGCGACGTCGGCATCGCCACCTTCAAGATGCTGCTGGTCAACATGCTGGAAGGCCGCTTCATCAGTCCATACGATTACGAAATCGCCTCGCGGATCGCCACCGTGCTGTGCGGCGGCGAGATCGACCGCGGCTCGCTGGTCGACGAGGAGTGGCTGCTGAAGCTGGAACGCAAGCACTTCGTCGAACTGGCGCAGCAGGAAAAGACCCAGGCCCGCATCGCGCACATGCTGAAGACCGGCAAGCCGCTGCGCAACTGAGCAACGAACAGGACATCCCACCATGAGCAAGCAAGTACAAGAAGCCTACATCGTTGCCGCCACCCGCACCCCGGTCGGCAAGGCGCCGAAGGGCGTGTTCCGCAACACCCGTCCCGACGACATGCTGGCACACGTGTTGAAGTCGGTCGTCGCACAGGCCCCGGGCATCGACGTGAACCGCATCGACGACGCGATCATCGGCTGCGCGATGCCCGAAGGCGAGCAAGGCATGAACGTGGCCCGCATCGGCGTGCTGCTGGCCGGCCTGCCCAACACCGTCGCCGCGCAGACCATCAACCGTTTCTGTTCATCGGGCCTGCAGGCCGTGGCGCTGGCCGCCGACCAGATCCGCCTGGGCAACGCCGAGCTGATGCTGGCCGGCGGCACCGAGTCGATGTCGATGGTGCCGATGATGGGCAACAAGGTCGCGCTGTCGCCGGAGGTGTTCGCCAGGAACGAGAACATCGCCATCGCCTACGGCATGGGCATCACCGCCGAAAAGGTCGCCGAGGAATGGAACGTGTCGCGCGAGGAGCAGGATGCGTTCGCCCTCGCCTCGCACCAGAAGGCCATCGCCGCGATCCAGGCCGGCGAGTTCAGGCAGGAAATCAGCCCGTACGAAGTGCTGTCGCATGTTCCCGACCTGGTTGGCAACACGATCCAACTGAAGAAGAAACTGGTCGACACCGACGAAGGCCCGCGTCCCGACACCACCCTGGAAGGCCTGGCCAGGCTGCGCACGGTGTTCCGCAACCAGCAATTCGGCGGCAGCGTCACCGCCGGCAACAGCTCGCAGATGAGCGATGGTGCCGGTGCGGTGCTGCTGGCTTCGGAACAGGCGATCAAGGACTACGGCCTGACGCCACTCGCCCGTTTCGTCAGTTTCTCGGTCGCCGGCGTGCGTCCGGAAGTGATGGGTATCGGCCCGATCGCCGCGATCCCGAAGGCGCTGAAGCAGGCAAGCCTGGGCAAGGGCCAACTGGACTGGATCGAATTGAACGAAGCCTTCGCTGCGCAGGCGCTGGCGGTGATCCGCGATTGCGAACTGGACCCGGCCAAGGTCAATCCGCTGGGCGGCGCCATCGCCCTGGGCCATCCGCTGGGCGCGACCGGCGCGGTGCGTACCGCGACCCTCGTGCACGGCCTGCGCCGCCGGCAGCAGAAGTACGGCATGGTGACGATGTGCATCGGCACCGGCATGGGCGCGGCGGGGATTTTCGAGGCGCTGTAAGCGCGCGACAAGGCGTGCGACACGAAAAAGGCGCCTGAAGGCGCCTTTTTCACGGGGCTTTCGGCAAGTCCGATTCAGTCCAGGTCGACCACGCCCATCTCGCTCAGCGCGCTCTGCATCATGGCGCGCGTGGCGTCGCTCAGCTTCTCGTGGTCCAGCGCGTGGCGGATGGTCGCCTCGATCAGGCCGATATGGGTGCCGCAGTCGAAGCGCGTGCCCTGGAAGCGATACGCATGGACCGGCTTCTCGGCCAGCAGCGCGGCGATGGCGTCGGTCAGCTGGATCTCCCCGCCGGCGCCTGGCGTCGTGTTTTCCAGCAGATCGAAGATGCGACCGTCAAGCACATAGCGTCCGACCACGGCCAGCGTGCTTGGCGCCACATCGGGCTTGGGTTTCTCGACGATGGCATTGATGCGCCCGGAACGCCCGGGGAAAGAATCCGTCGCGACGATGCCATAACTGCCGGTCTGTTCGCGCGGCACGTCCTGCACGGCGATCATGCTCGCACCACTGGCCTGGGCGGCATCGGCCATCTGCTTCAATGCGCCCGGACCGCGGTTCCAGATCAGGTCGTCGGGCAGCAGCACCGCGAAAGGCTCGTCGCCCACGATGGGCTTGGCGCACAGCACCGCGTGCCCGAGACCCAGTGCTTCGGCCTGGGTCACGAACACGGCCCGCACGTGCGGCGGCAACACGTTGCGGACCAGCTCCAGTTGCTCGGCCTTGCCGGATTTCTCCAGCTTCTGCTCGAGTTCATAGGCCTTGTCGAAGTAATCGGCGACCGCGTGCTTGTAGCGGTTGGTAACGAACACCAAGGTGTCGCAGCCAGCCTCGATGGCCTCATCGACCGCATACTGGATCAGCGGCCGGTCGACGATCGGCAGCATTTCCTTGGGCACGGTCTTGGTCGCAGGCAGGAACCGGGTGCCCAGTCCGGCGACCGGGAATACGGCTTTCCTGATGGGAGGATTCATCGGAAGGATCGGGACTCGCGCGCGGGAAACGGCACGATGGTAGCACCCGCCTGCTCCGTTTCGCCGGCCGGGCAGAACTCCGGCACGGCGTATTGCAGCACCCGCGACATTTCCTCCAACGCGTAATCGTTGCAGGCGCTGCGCAGTTGCTGCATCGCCTTGGCGACCTGTTCGCCGGGAACGTCCCGGGCGCGCGCCTCCAGGATCTTCGAGTGCGAAGTCGGCCGATAGCTCTCATCGGCATGGAACAGCGTTTCGTGCAGCTTCTCGCCTGGACGCAGGCCGGTGTACACAATGGCGATGTCCTTGTCGACCTGCTTCCCGGCTAGGCGGATCATTTGCTCGGCCAAGGTTCGGATCAGCACCGGTTCGCCCATGTCCAGCGTGTAGATCGACGCATGCGACGCGCCGGCCGCCGCCTGCACGATCAATTGGCAGGCCTCGGGAATGGTCATGAAATAACGCGACACTTCCGGATCGGTCACCGTCACCGGGCCGCCCTGGCGGATCTGCTCGCGGAACAGAGGCACCACGCTGCCCGCCGAATCCAGCACATTGCCGAAGCGCACGGTGACGAAACGCGTGCCTTTACGGTCGTCCAGGGATTGGCAGACCATCTCGGCCAGGCGCTTGGTCGCGCCCAGCACGTTGACCGGATCGACCGCCTTGTCCGTCGAGATCAGCACGAAGCTGGGGACGCTGGCGCTGCGGCAGGCGGAAGCCACCGTCTCGGTGGCCAGCACATTGTTCCTCACCGCCTCGCGCAGGTGCCGCTCCAGCAGGGGAACCTGCTTGTACGCGGCGGCATGGAACACCGCGTCCGGTTCGGCCAGTTGCAGGGCATGGGCAATCACTGCCGGATCGCCGCAGTCGCCGAGCACCGGAACCACATCAAGATCGGGGAAGGCGCGGCGCAGATCGGCTTCCGCGGATATCAGCGCCAGCTCGTCGATTTCCAGCAGCGCGATCCTTCGCGCGCCATGGCGTGCGCACTGGCGGCACAGTTCGGAGCCGATGGAGCCGCCCGCGCCAGTGACCAGCACGGTGCGCCCGCCCAGCCATCCCCGGATCAGCTTCCAGTCCGGAGTGACGGGCTTGCGGCCCAACAGATCGTCGATGGCCACTTCCTTCAATTCGCCAGGCAAGGCGCGGCCTTCAAGCACATCGACCAGCCGCGGCGCGGTACGGAACGGCAGCCCGGTACGCTCGCAGATCGCGACTACCCGCTGCATCGCCGCCGCCTCCAGCGCAGGCATCGCAATGATGATCAGCTTGGCGCCGGTTTCCTTCGCTATCCTCGGGGCATCGTTCAAGGACCCCAGTACGGGAACCCCATGGAGGCGGCTGCCGCGCAGCTGGGCGGCATCATCCAGCAATCCGACTGGCGCATAGGCGTCGCTGCGGCGCAGGTCGCGCAGCAACGCTTCGCCGGCCCGGCCAGCCCCCATGATCAATACCCTGGTTCCCCTGTGCAGTTCCGTCTGCTGATGGTCCTTCCATGCACGGTAGGCCAAGCGCGGCAAGCCCAGCAATCCGGCCAACGCGAACGGATACAGGACCAATACCGCTCGCGGCACACCTTCAAGACGGTTGTACACGAACAGGCACGAGACGATGGCCAGCAGGCCGATGCCGCAGGCTTTCAGGATATTCCACATGTCGGGCACGCTGGCGAACCGCCACAGTCCCCGATAGAGCCCGACCCACCAGAACACCAGTCCCTGCGCCAGCAGGACGATGCTGACCTCCATCGACCACAGGGAATAAGGGGGGGGCTGGACCACCAACGCGTAGCGCATGCGATACAGCAACTGCCAGCACGCCCACGCCATGAACAGGTCGTGGGCCACCACGGCCAGCCTGGGAAGGCTCCTGGACGCCCACCTGCGCAAGGAAGCGATCATTGGTATCCGATCCATGTTCTTCGCTCTAGTCCGTGAGTCTGCGTGACCACCACCACATGCCCCCTGCGGCCGCATAGCACATTATAAACAGGATAATGATCGATACTGATCGATTTCCCGACCCGGTCAGCCAAACACCCACACACAGCATTGTGAACAGGGAATAGCCCATCGTGACCCTGACATGTCCCCAGCGACGCGCCCATCGTTGATAGGCATGCTCGACATGGGGAGTCCACCAGCGCTGCCCGTTCAGCATGCGCCACGTCAGCGTGAAGGCCGCGTCTACGAGAAAGGCGGTCACCGGCAGGAACGGCATCAGGAAGTCGATCGGCGTTTCCCTGCCCCGCGTCATCGCCAGCGCCAGCAGGGCCGCCAGAGCGAACCCCAGGGCCCCGCTGCCGACATCGCCCATGAAAATGCGGGCCTTGGGGAAATTGAACGGCAGGAAGCCCAGCACGGCGCCTGCCAGGGCCAGGGCCAGCCAATCCCATGGCGACGCCAGTGCGACCGCCAGCCCGGCGGCGACGATTCCGGCCTGGCTCGCCGCCAGCCCATCGATGCCGTCCATGAAATTCCAGACATTGGTCAGCCCCATGGCCAGCACGAACCCTGCCAGTGCCATCCAATGGCCGGCGCCACCGCGCCATACCCCGACCGCGAGCAATAGGGCCGCAAGACCATGTACCAGTAGCCGCGTCCAGGGCGAAAGCGGCCTGTGGTCATCCAGCCAGCCGATCCCGGCGACCAAACTCAATCCTGCGGCGAACCACCCGAACCATTCGCGCTGTGCCGGAAACCGCCATGCCAACCATGCGCTGGCCAGCAGCAACGCGGCTACAAGAGAGATGCCACCACCGCGCGGCGTGGCAGTGGCGTGGCTGCGCCGTTCGCCTGGCTGGTCGAGCAGCCGGCGCCGCAAGGCGTAGCCGCGCGCCCACGCGGTTGCCGCGATCGCCAGCGCGGCATGCAACAGCAGCCAGATCGGCCAGGACGGCATTCAGACTACCGCGTAATTGAGCAACGGCTTGACCGTGCCCCACTCCTTGCAGCTCGGGCACAACCAGTGATGCGTGCGCGCACCGAAGCCGCAATGCGTGCAGCGATAGCTGGGATTGCGCACCAGCAGCTGGTCGGTGATGTGCTTCAGATCACCCAGCGTGGCCACCGGATCGGCGCCTTCGGCCAGGGTAAGGTCGATCAGCGCCGCTTCACCGCGCACGGACGGCCGGTCCTTCAGCTGGCGCGCAAGGTAGGCGCGCGCGGCGGCGATGCCATCCTGCCGCTCGACCAGCCTGGTCAGGGCCAGCACCGGGGAAATGCCGCGGTAGTGTTCGGTCATTTCGGATAGGAAGGCGCGCGCACCGGCCTGGTCGCCGGTCTTCTCGTAGTTGGCGAACAGATCCGGCAGGATCACCGGCAGGTAGTCCGGGTCGTTGCGCGCCGCACGCTCGAACGCGCGCACGGCGTCGGCCGCGTTGCCGGCGTCCGACTCGATGCGGCCTTCCAGGATCCCCGCGCGCACGCTGGCCGCATCGGCCTGGTACGCCCTGGCGATCTGCTCGCGCGCGGCGGCGATGTCGTTCGCGGTACGCAGGCGCTCGGCCAGCTCGCAATGGAACTGCGCGACCAGCTTGCCCATCGGCTCGCCAGTCACTTCCTCGTAACGGCTGGCGTTGTCGATGGCTTTCTGCCAGTCGCGCTCGGCCTGATAGATGCCGATCAGGTGCTTCAGCGCCTGCGGCGCGCGCTGGTCGATCTTCGCTAGGTCGGTGAATACCGTTTCCGCGCGATCCAGCAGGCCCGACTTCATGTAATCCTCGCCCAGCGCCAGCAGGGCCTGCACCTTCTGCGGGTCGCTCAGGTCGTTGCGCTGCACCAGCCCCTGGTGCAGGCGGATCGCGCGGTCGACCTCGCCGCGACGGCGGAACAGGTGGCCAAGCGCGACCTGCGTTTCGAAGGTTTCCTTGTCCAGCTCGGCGATGTGCAGGAACAGTTCGATGGCCTTGTCGGGCTGCTCGTTCAACAGGTAATTCAGGCCGCGGAAGTAGGTGCTGGACAGGTGGCTGACCTGGGTGTCGCCGTGACGCTGCCCGCCGCGCCGCCCGACGATCCAGCCGCTCAGCGCGGCCAGCGGCAGGAACAGGAAGAACCAGAACCACTCGTTGAGAAATTGCATGGGCGGAAAACCTCTGTTCCGATCGCGGCAAGACGCCGCGCGGCCGGGAAGTCGCAAAGAGGATTAGCTTAGCCGAGACCGGCCGCACACGATATCGACCGCGCCAAACGAAAACCCCTCCGCGAGGGAGGGGTCGTCGCAAGGCTTCATTCGCCGCCGGCGTCTTCGATCGGGATCACGTTGCTGACGCGTTCGCGCAGCTCCTTGCCCGGCTTGAAGTGCGGCACGTGCTTGGCCGGCAGCGCCACCGATTCGCCGGTCTTCGGATTGCGGCCTAGGCGCGGCGGCCGGTAGTGCAGCGAAAAACTGCCGAAGCCGCGGATCTCGATGCGGTCGCCCTGCGCGAGGGCGCCGCCCATCATCTCCAGCAGCGACTTCACCGCGAGGTCGACGTCTTCGGCCTTCAGGTGGGGCTGGCGGCGGGACAGGATTTCGATGAGTTCGGACTTGGTCATCGCAGGTCGCGTCGAAGGACAGCAGCCATCGCCGGCCCGTTGCCCGGGCCGGCGTGGCGCATGCGGCGGTTGCCGTTACTCGGACTTGCCGTCCAGCTGCGCGCGCAGCAGCGCGCCCAGGCTGGTGGTGCCGGCAGCCGCTTCGGCGGCGGTCTTGTTGTACTCGGCCAGCGCTTCGGCGGTTTCGGCGTCGTCCTTGGCCTTGATCGACAGCTGCAGAGTGCGGCCCTTGCGATCCATGCCCACGAACTTGGCTTCGACCTTGTCGCCCACCTTGAGGTGCTGGCTGGCGTCGTCCACGCGTTCGGTGCTGATGTCGCGCGCCGATACGTAGCCTTCGATGCCGTCGGCCAACTCGATCACGGCGCCCTTGGCGTCGACTTCCTTGACCGTGCCTTCGACCTTCGAGCCCTTCGGATGCTCGGCCATGTACTGGCCGAACGGATCCTGCTCCATCTGCTTGACGCCCAGGCTGATGCGCTCGCGCTCCGGATCGACCGCCAGCACGACGGCGTCCAGCGTGTCGCCCTTCTTGAAGTTGCGGGCCAGGTCCTCGCCGGTGGAGTTCCAGCTGATGTCGGACAGGTGGATCAGGCCATCGATGCCGCCGTCCAGGCCGATGAAGATGCCGAAGTCGGTGATCGACTTGATCTGGCCGGACACCTTGTCGCCCTTCTTGTGGATGGCGGCGAAGGTTTCCCACGGATTGGCGGCGACCTGCTTCATGCCCAGCGAGATGCGGCGACGCTCCTCGTCCACGTCCAGCACCATGACCTCGACCTCGTCGCCGACCTGCACGATCTTGGCCGGGTTGACGTTCTTGTTGGTCCAGTCCATCTCGGACACGTGCACAAGGCCTTCCACGCCCGGCTCGATCTCGACGAACGCACCGTAGTCGGTGACGTTGGAAACCTTGCCGAACACGCGGCTGTTGGCCGGGTAGCGGCGGGCGATGTTGTCCCACGGATCCTCGCCCAGCTGCTTCAGGCCCAGCGAGACGCGGTTGCGCTCGCGGTCGTACTTGAGCACGCGCACGTCCAGCTCCTGGCCGACCTCGACCACTTCGGACGGATGGCGCACGCGCTTCCACGCCATGTCGGTGATGTGCAGCAGGCCGTCGATGCCGCCCAGGTCGACGAACGCGCCGTAGTCGGTCAGGTTCTTGACCACGCCCTTCAGCACCACGCCTTCCTGCAGCTTGTCCATCAACGCTTCGCGCTCTTCCGAGTGCTCGCTCTCGACCACCGCGCGGCGGGAGACGACGACGTTGTTGCGCTTGCGGTCCAGCTTGATGAGCTTGAACTCGAGTTCCTTGCCCTCCAGGTAGGCCGGGTCGCGGACCGGACGCACGTCGACCAGCGAGCCCGGCAGGAACGCGCGGACGTCCTTGATGTCGACGGTGAAGCCGCCCTTGACCTTGCCGCTGATGCGGCCGGTGATGGTTTCGTTCTTCTCCAGCGCCTCTTCCAGCTCGTCCCACACCATGGAACGCTTGGCCTTCTCGCGGGACAGCACGGTTTCGCCGAAACCGTTCTCGATGGAGTCCAGCGCGACCTTGACCTGGTCGCCGATGCCCACGTCGATTTCGCCCGCGTCGTTGCGGAACTGTTCGATCGGCACGATGCCTTCGGACTTGAGGCCGGCGTTGATCACGACCACGTCGTTGCGTACGTCCACGACGGTGCCGACGACGATGGCGCCCGGCTTCAGCTTGGCCAGATGGGTCTGGCTCTGTTCAAACAGTTCTGCGAAAGATTCAGTCATTGGTAAATGCTCGGTTGATGTCCAGACCGCCGCGCTCGCGCGATGGTCCACCCGTTGTCGGCCTGCGCGGGATTGCGTGTGGCCGTGAGTGTCGAGGTTGGAAAACCGCAGGCGCCATCGAAGCTGCGATGGCGGAAGCGGACCTTCGCCCTTGCGGGCGCCCGCTGCGCGCTCCGTCCTGGCGCTTATCGCACCAGGGCCAGCACCCGATCCACGACGGCGTCGATGGACAGCCCGGTGGTGTCGATGAGGACGGCGTCTTCGGCCGGCCGCAGCGGCGCCACCGTGCGCTGTGCGTCACGGGCATCGCGGGCGAGAATCTCGCGCAGCAGACCGTCTATTGTGACGGAAACCCCTTTGTCTTTCAACTGCTTATAGCGCCTCCCAGCCCGTTCCTCGGCGCTGGCGGTCAGAAACACCTTGAACGGGGCGTCCGGGAAGATCACCGTACCCATGTCGCGACCGTCCGCGACCAGCCCCGGCGGCTGGCGGAAGGCGCGCTGCCGGTCCTTCAGGGCCGCCCGCACCTCGGGGATGGCCGCGATGGCGGACGCCACGGCGCCGGCGGTCTCCAGCCGCAGCTCGTCGGTGGCGTCCACGTCGTTCACGATCACCCGCAAATCCCCGCCCTCCCGTTCACGGAAACCGATGGCGGTATCGAAGGTGCAGCGGACCAGCGCCGCGGCGTCCGACAGGTCCAGGTTGGCCCAGCTGGCCGCGACTCCCACCGCCCGGTACAGGGCGCCCGAATCGAGGTAATGCCAGCCCAGGCGCGAAGCCGTGATCCGGCTGACCGTCCCCTTGCCAGCCCCCGAAGGCCCATCGATGGTCAACACGGGAGAGGCGGCATCGGTCATTGGGGGAGCCTGAGCTTGAGACGGTAGAAAATTGTAGCGGCTGGAGCCGCGATGAGCGGCCGGGTGCGCGCCGACCACCTACTTCAAGAATTTGCCTGTCCCGCTGCCCGCAACCGCTTGAACCGGCACGGAAAGTCAGGCTAAAATGACTGGCTTAACCGTGCTCCAGTCCATTCTTCTCGAGGTTTTGCCATGAAAGTCCTGTCCTCCCTGAAGTCGGCGAAGGCCCGTCACCGCGACTGCAAGGTGGTCCGTCGCCGTGGCAAGGTCTTCGTGATCTGCAAGTCGAATCCGCGTTTCAAGGCGCGCCAGCGCTAAGCGGCCAACCGCCGCAGGTTCTGGAAAACCGCCTTCGGGCGGTTTTTCTTTGCCCGCAGGAAGCCGGTGGCGGACACCCGCCTAGACTTCCGCAGCCGGCAGCTCGCGCAGCTTGCCCTGGTACAGTTCCAGCACCCGGTCCAGCCGCCGCGCGAGGCGGCGGTCATGGGTCACCAGCACCAGGCTGGTGCGCTGGGCGCGGTTGAGTTCCAGCATCAATTCGAACACCGTCGCCGCGGTCTTCTCGTCGAGGTTGCCGGTCGGCTCGTCGCCGAGCACGCAGGCCGGCTTGTTGACCAGCGCCCGCGCCACTGCCGCGCGCTGGCGTTCGCCGCCGGACAGCTCGCCAGGCTTGTGGGTCAGGCGGTGGCCCAGGCCGACCTGTTCCAGCAACGTCTGCGCGCGCTGCGTCGCCTCCGGCACGCTAGCGCCACCCAGCAGCACCGGCATCATCACGTTCTCCAGCGCGGTGAATTCCGGCAACAGGTGGTGGAACTGGTAGACGAAGCCCAGCGCCTTGTTGCGCAACGCGCCGCGCGCTGCGTTCGACAGCGCCGACATCTTCTGCCCCGCTACATACACCTCGCCCGCGGTCGGTGTGTCCAATCCGCCCAGCAAGTGCAGCAAGGTGCTCTTGCCCGCACCGGAGGCCCCCACTATCGCCACGGTTTCGCCGGCCTGCACGCAGAGATCCAGGCCGTCGAACACCGGCGTGCGCAGCTTGCCTTCGGCGTAGGTCTTGGCCAACGATTCGGCGCGGATCGCTTCTTCGGTGTTATTCATAGCGAAGCGCCTCCGCCGGTTGCGTGCGCGCCGCGCGCCGGGCCGGGTACAGCGTGGCCAGGAAGGCCATGACCAGCGCAACGCAGGCGATGGTCACCACGTCGCTCGTTTCCAGGTCGTACGGCAGGCCGGTGATGTAGTACACGTCGGACGGCAACAGCGTCACGCGGAACACCGATTCGATCAGTTGCAGGATACGCTCCAGGTTGACGGTCAGCAGGATGCCGCCGATCACCCCCGACAGCGTGCCGATCACGCCGATCAGCAGGCCCTGCACCATGAAGATGCCCATCACCCCGTTGGGCGACAGTCCCAGCGTGCGCAGGATGGCGATGTCGGCCTGCTTGTCGATGACCAGCATCACCTGCGAATTGACCAGGGTGAAGGCGCCCATCAGGATGATCAGCGACAGCAGGATGCCCATCACCGTCTTTTCCATCTTCAGCGACTGGTACAGGTTGGCATTCTCGCTGCGCCAATCGCTGACCCGGTAGACATGGCGCAGGCTCCGCGCCAAGTCGATGGCGGTCTCTTGCGCCCGGTCCATGTCGTGCATCTTCAGGCGCACGCCGGTGACGTCGTCGCCCAGGCGCAGCACGCGCTGCAGGTCGTTCATGTCGGTCAGCGCCAGGTTGCGGTCGATCTCGTTGTGGCCGACCGAAAAGAGGCCGCTGACATGGAAACGCTTGACCTTCGGCACCGCGCCCAGCGGCGTGCCCATGAAGTCGCCGGTGGTCACCACCACGTCGTCGCCGACGCCAACGCCCAGCCACAGCGCCAGTTCCTGCCCCAGCAGGATGTTGAAGGCACCCGGCTGCAATGAATCCAGGCTGCCCTGTTTCATCTTGTCGGCGATCACCGACACGTTCTTTTCCTCGCTCGGCAGGATGCCGCGGACCATCGCGCCCTGCGGGTCGCGGTTGCCGGAGACCATGCCCTGCACGTCGACGAACGGGGCCGCGCCGGCGACGCGCGGGTCGGCCATCGCCACCTTCACCGCGTGCTGCCAGTCGTGCAGCGGTTCGCCTGCGCCGCTGATGGTCGCGTGCGCGGTCATCTGCAGCAGGCGGTCGCGAATCTCGCGCTGGAAGCCGCTCATCACCGACAGCGTGGTGATCAGCACCGCCACGCCGAGGGCGATGCCGATGATCGAGGCCAGCGAGATGAAGGAGATGAAGCCGTTGCGGCGCTTGGCCCGCAGGTAGCGCAGGCCGATGGCGACAGGGATGGGTTTGAACATAGGCGGCTATGGTGCCATTGTGCGCCGCGACCGCGAAGCCTCGCCCTGCCCTGCGGCCAGACGCAGTTCACGTCGCCGCGCGGCCGGCAGGGTGTCCGGCCACCATGCCAGCCGCCTGATCCGGCCCTCCGGGCCGCGCCAACGCACGAAAGCCAGCGGCCCGCGCCATTCCACCTGCACGGCCTCCACGGGCAGGCCGTCGAGCAGTATCGGCGCTTCTCCGCCGGGGAATACCCATTCGCGTCGCGGCTGCCGCAGCTCCATCCATGCCTGCCGGACGCCCCAGCCCAGCGAAGCAAGTACCAGCGGCCAGGCGGCGATGCGCGGCATTCCGGAAGCGAATACGGAAAACGCGGTCAGCGTCGCTAGGGCCGCAAGCGCGCCGGCCAGCCAGCGCGACGGACGCCATTCAAGCCTGCAGGGTGCGGATGCGTTCGACCAGCGGCCGGAGTGCGGCATCGGGACAGTCCTCGTAGCCCATGAACCAGCGCCAGAGCCTATCGTCCTCGCATTCCAGCAGTTGTAGGAAAACCCCGCGCTGCGCGTCGGAAGACTGCGCCCATTCGCGTTCCAGCCAGCGGTCGAACAGGCGGTCTAGCTCGCGCATGCCGCGCCGGCAGCGCCAGCGCACGCGTTTGAGTTCGGCGTCTTCGCTCATGGCCGCCGCGGGCCGGATGCCAACGCGACCGGCAACCCCATCTCAGGCCCGCCGCGCCAGCATCAGCTTCTTGATCTCGGCGATGGCCAGCGCCGGGTTCAGGCCCTTCGGGCAGGTCCGCGCGCAGTTCATGATGGTGTGGCAGCGGTACAGCTTGAACGGATCTTCCAGGTCGTCCAGACGCGCGCCGGTGTCTTCATCGCGGCTGTCGATGATCCAGCGGTAGGCCTGCAACAGGATCGCCGGGCCGAGGTAACGCTCGCCGTTCCACCAGTAGCTGGGGCAGGAAGTCGAACAGCACGCGCACAGGATGCACTCGTACAATCCGTCGATCTTCTTGCGGTCCTCCGGCGACTGCAGGCGCTCGCGGTCCGGCGGCGCCGGGGTCTGGGTGCGGATCCACGGTTTGATCGAGGCGTACTGCGCATAGAAATGGGTCAGGTCCGGCACCAGGTCCTTGACCACTTCCATGTGCGGCAGCGGGTAGATCGGCACCTCGGCCTTGCGGCAGTCGTCGATCGCCTTGGTGCAGGCCAGCGTGTTGGTGCCGTCGATGTTCATCGCGCACGAACCGCAGATGCCCTCGCGACACGAACGGCGGAAGGTCAGCGTGGGATCGATCTCGTTCTTGATCTTGATCAGCGCGTCCAGAACCATCGGGCCGCACTTATCGAGGTCGACCTCGTAGGTGTCGGTGCGCGGGTTCTGGTCGTCGTCGGGGCTCCAGCGGTACACCTTGAAGGTGCGCACGTTCTTCGCGCCCTGCACGGGGAAGTGCCTGCCACGGGTGATGCGGGAGTTCTTCGGGAGGTTGAATTCGGCCATGGTCGGTTCGCTCCCTGATCAGTAGACGCGCGGCTTCGGCGGCACCACGTCCACGTCCTTGCTGAGCGTGTACATGTGCACCGGGCGGTAGTCGAAGCTGCAACGGCCCTTGTCGTCGACCGTCACCAGGGTGTGCTTGTGCCAGTGGACGTCGTCGCGGTCGGGGTAATCCTCGCGCGCGTGCGCGCCGCGGCTTTCGTGGCGCTGCTCGGCCGAGTTGATCGTCGCCACCGCGTTCAGCAGCAGGTTGTTCAGCTCGTAGGTTTCGATCAGGTCGGAATTCCATACCAGCGAGCGGTCGGAAACCTTCACGTCCTCGAAGCTGGCGAA
>JBDHQQ010000055.1:0-15082 GCA_039807145.1 Pseudoxanthomonas sp.
CCGCGTCGTCAACGTCGTCGCCATCGGCCTGTCCTGCGCCACGGCGCTGTTCGGACTGTTCTTCCTCGCCTGGATCCTGTGGACGCTGGCGGCGAAGGGCCTGGGCGGGATCAACCTGGACCTGTTCACCCGGATGACCCCCGCGCCGATGGAAGCCGGCGGCCTGGCCAATGCGTTCTTCGGCAGCGCGGTGATGTGCGCGCTGGCGGTGCTGATCGGCACGCCGCTGGGCGTCCTCGCCGGCACCTGGCTGGCCGAGTACGGCAACGCGCGCAAGGCCGGCACGGTGGTGCGCTTCGTCAACGACATCCTGCTGTCGGCGCCGTCGATCGTGCTGGGCCTGTTCGTCTACGCGATGATGGTGTCGGTGACCGGTTTCTCCGCGCTGGCGGGCGCGCTGTCGCTGGCCTTCATCGTGCTGCCGGTGGTGGTGCGCACCACCGACGAAATGCTGCGGCTGGTGCCGGCGCAGATGCGCGAAGCCGCGCTGTCGCTGGGCATCCCGCAATGGAAGGTGATCATGCAGGTGCTGTACCGCAGCGCCTCGGCCGGCATCGTCACCGGCATCCTGCTGGCGCTGGCGCGGATCAGCGGCGAAACCGCGCCGCTGCTGTTCACCGCCTTCGGCAACCAGTTCTGGAACGCCAACCTGCTGCAACCGATGTCCAGCGTGCCGGTGGTGATGAACCAGTTCGCCGGCAGCCCCTACGAAACCTGGCAGACCCTGGCCTGGGCCGGCGCGCTGGTACTGACCCTGTTCGTGCTGCTGGTCAGCCTGTTCGCGCGCTGGATCATCCTGCGCAACAAGGTCGCCAACGACTGACGCCGCCCGCCGCGAAGCCCCATTCCCGCCATGACCCTTCTCTCCCCGGACCTTCCCATGAACGACGCCCAGCACAGCGCGCCCACCCAGCGCATCAGCACGGTCACCACCGAGCGTGGCGCGTTGCCGCCCGCACCGGTGAAGCTGGAAGCGCGCGGACTGGACTTCTACTACGACAAGTTCCATGCGCTGAAGAACATCAACCTGCAGATCCCCGAGAAGCGCGTGACCGCGCTGATCGGCCCGTCCGGCTGCGGCAAGTCGACCCTGCTGCGCATCTTCAACCGCATCTACGCGCTGTACCCGAAGCTGGAGGCCCGCGGCGAAGTATTGCTGGACGGCGAGGACATCCTGTCGCCGAAGTACCCGATGAACCGCCTGCGCTCCAAGGTGGGCATGGTGTTCCAGAAACCGGTGCCGTTCCCGATGACCATCTTCGAGAACGTGGCCTACGGCATCCGCCACCACGAGAAGCTGTCCAAGGCCGACATGAACGACCGCGTCGAACACGCGCTGCGCCAGGGCGCGCTGTGGGATGAAGTGAAGGACAAGCTGGGCCAGAACGCGCTGGGCCTGTCCGGTGGCCAGCAGCAGCGCCTGTGCATCGCCCGCGCGGTCGCGTTGAAGCCTGACGTGCTGCTGCTGGACGAGCCGACCTCGGCGCTGGACCCCATCTCGACCAGCCGCATCGAGCAACTGGTCGAGGAACTGAAGACCGATTACACCATCGCCATCGTCACCCACAACATGCAGCAGGCCGCGCGCGTCTCCGACTACACCGCCTTCATGTACCTGGGCGACCTGATCGAACACGACGCCACCGCGACGATCTTCTCCAACCCGGGCAAGCAGCAGACCGAGGACTACATCACCGGCAGGTTCGGCTGACGCCGGGATTCGTAATTGGTGATTCATGATTCGTGATTCGAAGAAGCGAAAGCACACGATTCAAAAATACCGATAACAACTCACAAATCACGGACAAACCATGAACACACCCCACGATCACATCGTCAAGAGCTACGACGAGGAACAGCGCGCCGTCTCCGAGGATATCCTGCGCATGGGCGAGATCGCCGTGGCCCAGCTGGAGGCCGCGCTGGACGTGGTCGAGCGCCGCGACGACCAGGCCGCGCGCCGCATCATCGCCAACGACGAGGCCATCGACGCACTGGAAAGCAAGACCAGCCACGACGTGATGCGCCTGGCCCTGCGCGGGCCGATGGCGCGCGACCTGCGGGTGATCCTGTCCTCGCTGCGCATCCCGATCGACCTGGAACGCATCGGCGACTACGCCGCCAACGTGGCCAAGCGCTCCATCGCCCTGAACGCCGCCCCGCCCGTACCGCACGCCACCGGCCTGCGCCCGCTGGGCCAGCTGGCCGCGCGCCAGGTCCGCGACGCGATGGCCGCGTACCGGGAAGGCGACGCCGACACCGCGCTGCGGGTCCGCGCCCGCGACGCCGAGCTGGACGCCACCTACACCGCGCTGTTCCGCGAACTGCTGACCTACATGATGGAAGACGCGCGCAACATCACCCCGTGCACGCACCTGCTGTTCATGGCCAAGAACCTGGAGCGGATCGGCGACCACGCCACCAACATCGCCGAAAACGTCTGGTTCCTGGTCAAGGGCGACGAAACCCTGCCGCCGCGCGACAAGCGCGACGAAACCAGCACCGCCGGCGCGGACTGAACGGAAACCGCGACGAGGGACGCTGCCGAAGCCGGGTTCGCCCGACTTCGCCGTTTCCCGCCTCCGGCGGATTACACTGGCCACACCCTGCGCGGCCCGCCCGCACCCAATCCGGAGAACGCCATGCCCAAGCCCCAGAAACCCGTTGCCCTCGCCGTCTGTACCGCTCTCGCCGGCGGCGTGGCCCTGGCCGGTTCCGCGTTCGCGATGACCCCGCTGGCGCAGGGCTACCTGCTCGGCGCGCAGCAGGCGCAAACCGCCGACAAGGCCGCCGACGCCGCGAAGGACGCCGAAGGCAGCTGCGGCGCCGACATGAAGCACGCCGAGGGCAAATGCGGCGAAGGCATGTGCGGCATGGACAAGATGGACACCGACAAGGACGGCAAGATCTCCAAGGCGGAATTCGCCGCCGCGCACGACGGCAAGGACGACCGGTTCGCCACCCACGACACCAACGGCGACGGCTTCATCGACGCCGCCGAAATGAAGGCCCACCACGAGGGCAAATGCGGCGAAGGCAAGTGTGGCGAAGGCAAGTGCGGTTCCGACATGAAGACCGATGCCAAGACCGGCGGGATGGAAGGCAAGTGCGGCGAGGGCAAGTGCGGCAGCAACATGTGAGCCCGGTCGTTCGCCTCTCCCCGCCTGCGGGGAGAGGATGCGGCCACCTGCCCCGTATTCCGGTCCGGCGGTGCGCGGGGTTGGCATCGGAGCCGCTCTCCGCTGCGCGACGACAGCACCTCGAGCGCCACGAATCCCGATGGCATTCGCCCACCGATCCATGAACGCAAGCCTGCCCCCCGCTTCCGCCGGCCTCGGCCTGCGCCGCACGCTGCTCGCGCCGCTGCGCGACGCGCCCGTGGACGCGTTCGATTTTCTCGAATGCGCGCCGGACAACTGGATCGGGGTCGGCGGCCGCTACGGCGAGGCCTTCGCCGAACTGGCCGCGCGCCATCCGATTGCTTGCCATGGCCTGTCGCTGTCGCTGGGCGGGGTGGAACCGCTGGATGAAACCTTCCTCGCCCGCACCCGCCGCTTCCTCGACCAGCATCGCGTCGCACTGTACAGCGAGCACCTGAGCTACTGCGCCGACGATGGCCACCTGTACGACCTGATGCCGATCCCGTTCACCGAAGAAGCCGTGCGCCACGTCGCCACGCGCATCCGCCACGTGCAGGACGCGCTGGGGCGGCGCATCGCGGTGGAGAACGTCTCGTACTACGCCGCCCCGTTCCAGGCGATGGACGAGGCCGGTTTCGTCAACGCCGTGCTGGACGAAGCCGACTGCGACCTGCTGCTGGACGTCAACAACGTCTACGTCAACGCGGTCAACCACGGCTACGACGCGACCGGTTTCCTGCGCCGCATGCCGGCGGCGCGAATCGCCTCCTACCACGTCGCCGGCCATTACGACGAAGCGGACGACCTGAAGGTCGACACCCATGGCGCCGCGGTGAAGGACACGGTGTGGGACCTGCTGGCCTTCGCCTACGCGGCGCACGGCGTGCGCCCCACGCTGCTGGAACGCGACTTCAACTTCCCGCCCTTGCCGGCGCTGCTGGCCGAAATCGAACGCATCCGCGCGTTGCAGCGCGAAGCGGCTGCCGATGCGCCACGCGCCTCCCATGCCTGACACGCTGCGCCGCCAGCAGTTCGCCTTCGCCGCGCACCTGCGCGATCCCGCCGCGCATCCGCCGCCGCCAGGCATCGAGGACCGCCGCCTGGCCGTCTATCGCGAGCTGTTCTTCAACAACATCGAGAGCCTGCTGGCCGGCAATTTCCCGGTGATCCGCAAGACCCTGGGCGATGATGCTTGGCGCACGCTGGTGCGCGCGTTCTACGCCGGGCACCGCAGCAGGACGCCGCTGTTCGCCGAGATCGGCCGCGAATTCATCCGCTTCCTGGAAACGCGCGCGGAAAACGGCGCGGGCGACCCGCCGTGGCTGGCCGAGCTGGCGCATTACGAATGGGTCGAACTGGCGCTGCAGGTTTCCGACGAACCGCAACCGGCCCACGACGCGCAGGGCGACCTGCTCGGAAACGTGCCCGTGCTCTCGCCGCAGGCCTGGGCGCTGGTCTATCGCTGGCCGGTGCCGCGCATCGGCCCCGATCATCTGCCGGACGCGCCGCCCGACGCGCCGACCCTGCTGCTGGTACGCCGCGACGCGCAAGGAGATGTGCGCTTCGCCGAGATTTCGCCGCTGGTGTACCGGCTGCTGGAAATCCTCGGCGAAGGCGCCGCGAGCGGAAGGCAGGCGCTGGAAACGCTCGCCGCCGAAGCCGGCGTCGCCAATGCGGCGGACTTCCTCGAACAAGGCGCGGCGATGCTGCGGCGAATGCACGACGAAGGCACGATCCTCGGCGCCAGGCCGCCGTAGGAGCGCGCTCGAGCGCGACCGGATTTTCATGGAGCAGCCCGGTCGCGCTCGGGAGCGCGCCCGCGATGCCGCGTCTGCTAACCTTTCGCGCATGACCGAAAGCGATGCCGCCCTGCCCGTTTCCCCGATGTCGCGGCGCTTTCGCGGCTTCCTGCCGGTGGTCGTCGACGTGGAAACCGGCGGCTTCGACTGGAACCGCCACGCGCTGCTGGAAATCGCCGCGGTGCCGATCGACATGGACGAAGACGGCACGCTCGTGCCCGGCGAAACCGCCGCCGCGCATCTCATCCCCGCGCCCGGCACCGAAATCGACCCGAAGTCGCTGGAAGTCACCGGCATCCGCCTGGACCATCCGTTCCGCCTGGCCAAGCCGGAGAAGGCCGCGCTGGACCACGTGTTCGCGCCGGTCCGCGCGGCGGTGAAGAAGCACGGCTGCCAGCGCGCGATCCTGGTCGGCCACAACGCGCACTTCGACCTGAACTTCCTCAACGCCGCGGTCGCGCGCAGCGGGCACAAGCGCAACCCGTTCCATCCCTTCAGCGTGTTCGACACCGTGACCCTGGCCGGCGTGGCCTACGGCCAGACCGTGCTGGCGCGCGCGATGCAGGCCGCCGGTTTCGACTGGAACGCCGACGAAGCCCATTCGGCCGTGTACGACACCGAACAGACCGCGCGACTGTTCTGCAAGATCGTCAACGCCTGGCCGAAGCCGTAGAACGGGTCAGGCATCGCGCGCGCTGATGCGCGCGCCCAGCGTCGCGCCGGCCGAGGCGGTCACGATCGCGGCGATGGCCAGCCACTGCAGCGCGCCCAGGCGCTCGTGCAGGAACAGCAGGCCGCACAGTGCGGCCACCGCCGGCTCCAGGCTCATCAGCAGGCCGAACGTGCGCGCCGGCATATGCGCCAGCGCGGCCATTTCCAACGCGTAAGGCAGCGCCATCGACAGCACGCCCAGGCCCAGCGCCATGGGCAGCAGCGCCGGCGCCAGCAATGCGGCGCCGGCGTGGGCGATGCCCCACGGCGCGGCCACGAACATCGCCACCAGCGAGCCGTAGGCCACGATGCGCGGGCCGTGGTCGGTGCCGAGGCGCTGGCCGAACACGATGTACATCGCCCAGCACGCGCCGGCCAGCAGGGCCAGCAGCAGGCCCAGTACATCCAGCGGTTGCCGCGCTTCGTCCCACGGCACCAGCAGCAACAGCCCGCCGGCCGCCAGCGCCACCCAGACGAAATCCACCGCGCGACGCGAACCGGCCACCGCCAGCGCCAGCGGCCCGACGAATTCCACGGCGACGGCGATGCCCAGCGGAATCCGCTGCAGGGCGAGGTAGAACACCGTGTTCATCGTTCCCAGCGCCACGCCGTAGGCCAGCAGCCACTTCCACGGCAACGCGCTGCGCATCTGCCACGGGCGCAACACCACCCAGAGGATCAGCGTGCCCACGACCAGGCGCAGCGTGGTCGCGCCGGTCGGCCCGACCAGCGGGAACATCTGCTTGGCCAGGCTGGCGCCGGCCTGCACCGAGACGATGGCGACCAGCACGGCCAGGACCGGCCAGGCCAGGCCGCCGCGCGCGCTTTCGCCCAGGGTCACGGCTGCCGGTCCCGCCGCAATGCGCCGGGCCGGACGGCGTCCGTCATCAATGCGTCCATCTCAGTGCGTCGCGGGCGCGATGCCGTACCGGCGCAGCACTTCGCGCACGCGATCCAGCGGGATCGCCTCGACGGTCTGCCCATTGCCGCTGACGGTCGTGGCCATGAACAGCGAGTTGTAGATGGCCTCCTCCACCGCCTCGACCGCGGCCTGGAACACCGCGCCCATCTGTTCGTTGGACAGCTCGGCCGTTTCCAGGCGCGACGCGTCGAAAGGCCGGCGCACCGATTCGGCGGTGGAGAACGCGAGCACGTAGTCGCCGCTGCCGTTGGACGCCGAACTGCCGGTGCGGCCCAGCCCCATCATGCCGCGCGACGCCAGCCGCCGCAGGTTGCGGTCGCCGAGCGGCGCGTCGGTGGCGATGACGATGATGATCGAACCGTCGCCGCGGTCGTCCGCGCGCCTTTCCGCCCCGGCATGCGTGGCAACGGCCTGCTGGAAGGCGTAGCGCCCCAGTTCGCGCCCCACCGGCGCGCCGGACACCTGCAGCACGCCGCCGAAATTGCTCTGCACCAGCACGCCCAGCGTCCAGCCGCCGAGTTTCCCGGGCAACACGCGCGAAGACGTGCCGATGCCGCCCTTCCAGCCGAACGCCACCGTGCCCGTGCCCGCGCCGACGCTGCCTTCCCGCACCGGACCATCCTGCGCCGTGGACAGCGCGCGCCGCACCGCATCGGCGGTCACCGGACGCGCGCGGATGTCGTTGAGGCCGCCGTCGTTGGTCTCGCCGACCACCACGTTGAGCGAGCGCACGGACTGCATGTCGGGCTGCGCCAGCAGCCATTCGGCCATCGCGTCGGCGGCCTTCCACACGCACAGCGTGCAGGTCAGCAGGACCGGGGTTTCCAGTTCCCCCAGTTCGTCGACCTGGGTGGTGCCGATGAACTTGCCGAAGCCGTTGCCGACGTGCACGGCGGCCGGCACCCGCGAACGGTACACGTTGCCGCCGTGCGGCAGGATCGCGGTGACACCGGTACGGATGCCGTCGCCTTCGACCAGCGTCACCTGGCCGACTTTGACCCCGGCGACATCGGTGATCGCGTTGAACTTCCCGGGCGCGAAGATGCCCGGCGCGACGCCGAGTTCGCGCGCCCGGGCGCGCGGTGCGTCCTGCGCCATGGTCGCGGCGGACACGAGCAGCGCCGGCAGCAGCGCGCAGGCGCGGCGGAAGAAATTCGCGTAGGTCGCGGTGTGCATGCGGGAGGTTCCGGTCATTGGCGCTGGCGAACCGCTTCGAACAGGGTGATGCCGGCGGCGACGGAGACATTGAGGCTTTCGATGTCGCCGGGCATCGGGATCTTCACCAGCCCGTCGCAGTGCTCGCGGGTGAGCCGGCGCAGGCCGTCGGCTTCGCCGCCCAGTACCAGCGCCACGTTGCCGCGCAGGTCCTGCGCGTACAGCGAGGTTCCGGCTTCGCCGGCCAGGCCGTAGATCCACACGCCGAGTTTCTGCAGGTCGCGCAGGCAGCGCGACAGGTTGGTCACCGCGACCACCGGCAAACGGTCGGCCGCGCCGGCCGAGGTCTTGCGCACGGTCGCGTTGACCGTCGCCGACTTGTCCTTCGGGATCACCACCGCGGTGGCCCCGGCCGCGGCGGCGCTGCGCAGGCAGGCGCCCAGGTTGTGCGGGTCCTGCACGCCGTCCAGCACCAGCACCAGCGCCTTTCCTTCGGCCGCCTCGACCAGGCCGGCCAGTTCGTGCTCGTCCCAGGTCTTCGCCGCCGCGTAGCGCGCCGCGACGCCCTGGTGGCGCACGCCGCCGGCCACGCCGTCCAGCGCCTGCGCGCTGACCCGGCGCACGTCGATGCCCTTGCGCCGCGCGTTCTCCTCGATCTCGGTCAGGCGCGCGTTCCTGCCGCCGGCCTCGACCAGCACCTCGCGCACATGCTCGGCGTCGTGTTCGATGGACGAAGCGACAGCGTTGAGGCCGACGACCCACTGGTTCTGCTTGCTCATTCGGGAATCGGGAATCGGGAATCGGGAATCGGGAATCGGGAAAAGCTTATCCGCTTTTGCTCGTCATTCCCGCGCAGGCGGGAATCGCTCTTGCCTCTGTTGCATTGCCGCGGCTCGACCGAAGAGCATAGGAACGATTCCCGCCTGCGCGGGAATGACGAGCCCAGGCGAATCGGCCGACGGACGGCGCCTCAATACTTCCGCTTCTGCTTCCGCGCCGGCAGCGCCCGCTGTTCCTCGCCCGCTTCGCCCTCGCGTTGCTCGACCAGCCGGAAATCGATCTTGCGTTCCTCCATGCTCGCCTTCAGCACCAGCACGCGCACGCGGTCGCCAAGGCGGAACTCCATGCCGCGGCGCTCGCCGGTCAGGGTCTTGCGAATCGGATCGAAGCGGTAATAGTCGTGCGGAAGCTGGGTCACGTGGACAAGGCCGTTGACCTTCGACTCGTCCAGCTCGACGAACAGCCCGAAGCTGGTCACCCCGCTGATCACGCCGTCGAACTGGCCGCCGACGTGCTGTTCCATCCATGCGGCGCGGTAGCGCTCGTCGACCTCGCGCTCGGCCTCGTCCGCGCGGCGCTCGCGCTCGGAGCATTGCAGCGACAGCGTGGCCATGTCGCGCGGCGAATAGCGGTAGCCGTCCGGCTTGCCGCCGGCCAGCGCGTACTTGATCGCGCGATGCACCAGCAGGTCGGGATAGCGGCGGATCGGTGAAGTGAAGTGCGCGTAGGCCTGCAACGCCAGGCCGAAATGGCCGATGTTGTCCGGCGCATACACGGCCTGGCTCTGGCTGCGCAGCACCACCGACTCCAGCAGGGTCGCGTCGGGTCGGTCGCGCACCTTCGCCAGCAGGCTGGCGAAATCCTTGGGCTGCAGCTTCGCCCACGGCGGCATGCGCAGCGCGAATTCCTTGAGGAACTCCAGCAGGTCGGCGTACTTGGATTCGGGCGGCTTGTCGTGGATGCGGTACGGCGCGGGAACGCCTGCCCGCAGCAGGAAGCGCGCGGCCTCGACGTTCGCCGCGATCATGCACTCCTCGATCAGCTTGTGCGCGTCGTTGCGCACCAGCATGCCGGCCTGGGCCACTTCGCCGCGGTTGTCCAGCACGAAGCGCACTTCCGACGATTCGAACTCGATCGCGCCGCGCTTCGCCCGCGCCTTCGCCAGCACGCGGTACAGCTGGTGCAGGCGCTCGACCTGCGGCAGCACCGGCCCGACCTGCGCGCGCGCCTCCGCGTCGTCCTCGCCCACCGCCTTCCACACCTGGGTGTAGGTCAGCCGTGCGTGCGAGTTCATCACCGCTTCGTAGAACTTCGACTTGGTCACCTCGCCGTCACGGTCGATCTGCATGTCGCAGACGAAGCAGCAGCGGTCCACCTTCGGGTTCAGCGAGCAGATGCCGTTGGACAGCGTTTCCGGCAGCATCGGCACGACGAAGCCGGGGAAATACACCGACGTGGCCCGGCGCTGCGCCTCGTCGTCCAGCGGCGCGCCGGGGCGCACGTAGTGCGAGACGTCGGCGATGGCTACGATCAGGCGGAAGCCGTTGCGGTTCGCCTCGCAATACACCGCGTCGTCGAAGTCCTTGGCGTCCTCGCCGTCGATGGTGACCAGCGGCACGGCGCGCAGGTCGACGCGGCCGGCGGCGGTGGCGGCATCGACGGTCAGCGGCACCGCCGCGGCTTCGTCCAGCACCGCCTGCGGGAATTCGTGCGGGATGTCGTGGCCGTGGATCGCGGTTTCCACCACCAGCGACGGGGTCAGCCTGTCGCCGAGCACGGCGAGGACCTTGCCGATCGGCGGGCGGCGCGCGTCCGGCGCCTGGATCAGTTCGCACACCACCAGCTGCCCGTCGCGCGCATCGCCGCGCGCGTCCGGCGGTACCTGCACGTTGCGCTGCACGCGCTTGTCGTCGGGTTCGACGTAGCTGATCCCGGCTTCCATCACGAAGCGGCCGATCAGCCGGTTGAGGCGGCGCTCCAGCACCTCGACGATGACGCCTTCGCGGCGCCCGCGCCGGTCGATGCCGGTGACGCTGGCCAGCACGCGGTCGCCGTGCAGCGCCTTGCGCATCTCCGCCGGCGGCAGGAACAGGTCGTCGCCGCCCGCGTCGGGGCGCAGGAAACCGAATCCGTCCGGGTTGGCGATCACCACGCCGGGCACCACGTCGGTATGGTCGGTCGGCGCATAGCCGCCGCGGCGGTTCTGCAGCAGTTGACCGTCGCGGACCATCGCCCCCAGCCGCTTGTTCAGCGCCTCGAAACGCTCCGGCGCGGCCAGGCCCAGCTTTTCCGCCAGGGCCTCGGCCGTCTGCGGGCCTTCGGACGCGGCCAGCACCCCGAGGATGGCCTCGCGGCTGGCGATCGGCTCGGCGTAGCGCTGCGCTTCGCGCGCGGCGTGGGGATCGTGGAAGGGCTTGGGTTCGAACGGCAGCCTGGGCGCCGGGCGTGCCCGGTTGACCGGACTGCCCGCCTTGGCCGGCGCGCGCGACTTGGCGGGTTTTGCGCCCGCCGGCGACTGGCGCAGCGTGTCCGGCATCCATCCGGGGAGCGCGGACTTGTCCTGCTTCCCGCCGCCGGCCGTTTTCCCGCGTCCGGCGGCGCCGGTCTTGCCCTTGCCCGATGCGGACTTGCCGCCGTTCCTGCCGGTTCCTTTGCTCATCCGGGCATGGTACACCGCCCCCGGTCGCCGCCTGCGGGGGCGCGCGTTGACAAGCCGGGCCGACTTGCGCAGAATGCGCGGCTCCGAACGCCCAGGTGGCGGAATTGGTAGACGCACTAGTTTCAGGTACTAGCGGGTAAAACCGTGGAGGTTCGAGTCCTCTCCTGGGCACCAACGTTCGGAAATCAGGAACCCGCCATCGGCGGGTTTTTTTGTGGCCCGCCGTCCTTGGCGGCCCCCTTTCGGGCCATCGCTACGCGATGTCAAAAAACGCTCCCGACGTTTTTTTGTGGCCCCTGCGCCGGCGGCGCACGTACGCGCGCTTTGATCCAAATC
This sequence comes from Pseudoxanthomonas sp., assembly GCA_039807145.1. Lineage (GTDB taxonomy): Bacteria > Pseudomonadota > Gammaproteobacteria > Xanthomonadales > Xanthomonadaceae > Pseudoxanthomonas_A. Next base: position 11,503 of record JBDHQQ010000055.1, read on the forward strand.
AATGCGCGAACGGCGGGCGGCGCCTACCTTGCGCAGCATGGGCGACATGATCTTCGACGGCGACCTGCTGCGCCGCTACGACCGGCCGGGGCCGCGCTACACCTCGTACCCGACCGCGCCGCAGTTCCACGCCGGCTTCGGCGAGGCGGAACTGCGCGACGCGGCGGCGGCGAGCAATGGCGACCCGATCCCGCGGCGGCTGTCGCTGTACGTGCACGTGCCGTTCTGCGCCAGCCCGTGCTTCTACTGCGGTTGCAACCGCATCATCACCCGCGACAAGGCCCGCGGCGAGGCCTACCTGGCCCGGCTGTACCGCGAGATCGCGCTGACGGCGCAACTGTTCGACCGCGACCGCGAGGTCATCCAGCTGCACTTCGGCGGCGGCACGCCGAACTTCCTTTCGCCCGAGCAACTGGGCGAGGCGATGGACGTGCTGCGCAGCCATTTCAACTTCTCCGCCTCGAACGAACGCGACATCTCCATCGAACTGGACCCGCGGTTCGTCTCGCCCGAGGACATCGCCAAGCTCGCCCGGATCGGCTTCAGCCGCGCCAGCTTCGGCGTGCAGGATTTCGATCCGGCGGTGCAGGAAGCGGTGAACCGCATCCAGAGCGTCGAGGAAACCCGCGCGGTGGTCGAGGCCGGCCGCGGCGGCGGCTTCCGCTCGGTCAACGTCGACCTGATCTACGGCCTGCCGAAACAGCGCATGGAAGGTTTCGCCGCCACCCTCGACACGGTCGTGGCGATGCGTCCCGACCGCGTCGCGGTATACGGCTACGCGCACTTGCCGCAGCTGTTCAAGCCGCAGCGGCAGATCGAAGCGGCCGACCTGCCCGACGCGGAAACCCGGCTGGCCCTGCTGCAGCTCGCGATAACCCGGCTGACCGCCGCCGGCTACCTGTACATCGGCATGGACCATTTCGCCCTGCCCGACGACGACCTGGCCGTGGCCCAGGCGCGCGGCGGCCTGCACCGCAATTTCATGGGCTACACCACCCATGCCGACAGCGACCTGATCGGACTGGGGGTCAGTGCGATCAGCCACATCGGCGACAGCTTCAGCCAGAACCCGCGCGACCTGCCCAGCTGGCAGATCGCATTGGACGAAGGCCGCCTGCCGGTGTTCCGCGGCATGCGCCTGGACGAGGACGACCAGCTGCGCGCCGACCTGATCCAGGCGCTGATGTGCCAGGGCGAAGTGCCGGTGCGCGCGCTGGAACGGCGCTACGCGATCCGCTTCGAGGACTATTTCGCCGCCGCGCTGGAACGCCTGCGCCCGCTGGCGCAGGACGGTCTGGTCGAATTCGGCGACGGATTCGTCCGCGCGACCTCGCGCGGACGCCTGTTGTTGCGTAACATCGCGATGTGCTTCGACCGCTATCTCGACAACCCGCCCGCCGCCGCCATCGCGCCGCGCTTCTCGCGCGCGATCTGAACCGCGCATGGAGCATTGCGTGAGCCTCGCGGCATTCCCGCGCGTCGATGCGCGCGTCATGGCCGACGACGGCGACGCGCTGCAGTTCTGTTCGACCTGCGCGTTCTCGCAGGCCTGCCTGGACCAGGGCATGGACAAGTCGGCGCTGCTCGACCTGCACGTGCTGGTCGAGCACGTGGGGCCGTTCCACGCCGGCGAACACATCTTCCGCGAAGGCGACCCGTTCGAGGCGATCGCCGCGGTGCGCGCCGGCACGGTCAAGACCTACGTGATCGACCGCGAAGGCCGCGAGCACGTGCTGGGCTTCCACCTGCCCGGCGAGGTGATCGGCCTGAGCGCGATCGACGGCGAACACTACCCGTGCAACGCGGTCGCGCTGGACACGGTGATGCTGTGCCGGTTCTCGTTCCCGAAGATCGCGGTGCTGGCCACCCGCGTGCCGGGGCTGCAGCGGCAGCTGTTCCGCCTGCTCAGCCGCGACATCGGCCGCGCCGCGCTGCTGGCCGGCGACTGGAGCGCCGACCAGCGCATGGCGGCGTTCCTGGTCGGCCTGTCGCGGCGGCTGGCCGCACGCGGTTTTTCGCCCAGCCGCTTCCAGCTGACCATGGCCCGCACCGATATCGCCAACTACCTGCGCCTGGCCCCCGAAACCGTCAGCCGCGTGCTCCGGCGCTTCCAGGAAAACGGCCTGCTGGCGGTCGATCGCCGCGAGCTGGAGCTGTCCGGCCGCGAAGCCCTGGAAGAACTGGCCCGGCCGGTACTGCGCGACTGAGGCGTCCGTTCCGGGAATCGCCGCGATCGCGGGTCGCCGCAAATCTCTCCCACGCGTTTGATCCAGGTCATGGCAGCATGCGGCTTCGCGGCCAATGATGCCCGCGATCACCAACAGGAGAGAGGCATGTCCATCACGAAACGGCTGTGGCTGGGCCTGGGGGCGCTGCTGGTCGCCAGCTTCGCCGTCATGCTCTGGCTGGGCGCGGACCTGGTCCATTCCGCGCCACCCATTCCCGACCGCGTGGTCGCCGCCAACGGCCAGGTGCTCTACACCCGCGCCGACATCGACCGCGGCCGCCGGGTCTGGCAGAGCATCGGCGGGCAGCAGCTGGGCTCCATCTGGGGCCACGGCGCGCTGATCGCGCCCGACTGGTCGGCCGACTGGCTGCATCGCGAGACCGAGGCGCTGCTGGAGCTGCGCTCGCGCACCGACACCGGGCTGCCCTACGCCAACCTGGGCGAAAGCGAGCAGGCCATGGTGCAGGCCAACGTCAAGCCGCTGATGCGCAACAACACCTACGACGCGGCGAAGAACGAGATCGAGGTGAGCGACCTGCGCGCGGAAGCGATCAGCCAGGTCGCGGCCCACTACGAAAGCCTGTTCTCCAACGATCCGGCCACCCACGAACTGCGCGAAGCCTACGCGATGCGCGAGGACACGGTGCCCGATTCGGACAACCGGCGCGCGATGACCGCGTTCTTCTTCTGGACCGCGTGGGCCGCCGGCACCGATCGCACCGAGGGCGCCAACCGCACCTATACCAACAACTGGCCGTATGAGCCGCTGATCGGCAACAAGCCGACGTCGGACACCTTCATGTGGTCGATGTTCTCGCTGCTGTTCCTGATCGCCGGCATCGCCCTGCTGGCCTGGCACTACGCCGTCTACCACGGCAAGGAAGCGCTGCCGACGCCGCCCGCGAACGATCCGCTGCTGGGCCTGAAAATCACCCCGTCGATGCGCGCGACCGCCAAGTATTTCTGGGTGGTGGTGGCGCTGTTCCTGGTGCAGATCCTGCTGGGCGCGACCACCGCGCACTACCAGGTCGAAGGCCAGGAAGCCTACGGCCTGAAGATCGCCGAGTTCATTCCCTATGCATTGACCCGCAGCTGGCACACGCAGCTGGCGGTGCTGTGGATCGCCACCGCGTGGCTGGGCACCGGCCTGTACATCGCCCCGGCGATTTCCGGGCATGAACCGAAGTTCCAGCGCGCGGGCGTCAACTTCCTGTTCGCCTGCCTGATCATCATCGTGGTGGGCGCCTTCGCCGGCCAGTGGTTCGCGGTGATGCAGAAGATGGGCCTGGAACACAACTTCTGGTTCGGCCACCAGGGCTGGGAATACGTGGACATCGGCCGCTTCTGGCAGGC
>JBDHQQ010000241.1:0-2962 GCA_039807145.1 Pseudoxanthomonas sp.
AGGTTGGCCGGCGACGCCGCGCTTGCCGGGTTCTACGTCAACGAACTCGTCCTGCGCCTCGCTCCGCGCCACGACCCGCATCCGGAACTGTATGCGGCCTACGCTGGCACGCGCGAACGCCTGCGCGAGACCGGGGCGCTGGCGTGGACCTTGCGCTGTTTCGAGCGCGACCTGCTCGAAGCGCTGGGGTTCGGCTTCGATTTCGCCCATGACGGCGACGGCGCGGAGATCGACCCGGCCGCCCGCTATCGGCTCGATCCGGAACACGGACCGCGCCGCCTGCTCAGCGACCGCGGCCACGACGAGCGCAGCAGTGCCGCCACCGGCCGCGCGCTGCTGGCGCTGGCATCCGATGAAACGCCGGAACACGACGACCTGGCCAGCCTGCGCCTGCCGATGCGCAGCGTGCTGGCGCATCACCTGGGCGCGCGTGGATTGAAGTCGTGGGAGATGATCGGCGAGCTGGGTCGTCTGAAGCGGTAGGAGCAAGCAGCCACGGCCGCCGCGCTTTTGCCTTGTAGCGTCGAGCACGCTCGACGGTCGTTCGTTCAGACATCCGGAAGCAAAAGCAGTCGAGCGTGCTCGACGCTACAAAGCAAGTAATGTCATCCCTCGCTACGCTCGGGATGACAACGAAAACGAATGGATCACGAAGTGGCGCAAATCTGTTCGCAAGCCAGTTCGAAGGCATTGAGCAGTCCCGCGTCGCCCGGCGCATCGTTCAGAGCGGCCGCCGCGGCCTGCACGCGCAGCGCGCCGACGAAGCCGCTGCCGGCCTTGAGGCGATGCAGTTCGTGCCGTGCGGCGTCAAGGTCGCCGGAACGCGACGCATTACGGATGCGTTCGCACTGGCCGGGCAATTCGGCGAGGAACAGCGTGCGCAACTGCGCGACCGCGTCGCGGTTGCCGTTCAGTGCCGCCAGGGCCGCATCGTCGTCCCATGGCGGCAGGGTTGGAATGTCGCCGCCCCCGAAGGCCGTCGGCGCAGTGGGCGAGGGCAGGCCCAGCGCCGCGCGCACCTTCGCCTGCAGTTCGGTGGCGGCGATCGGCTTGACCACGACGCCGTCGAAACCCGCATCCCGCAGTTGGCGCGCCAGTCCGGGCGAATCGTCGGCGGTGTGCGCCAGCGCGGGCGTCGCGGGCGAGGCCGCGTGCAGTTGCGCCAGCAGGTCGGCGCCGCTGCCGTCGGGCAGGTTGGCGTCGATCAGCCACAGGTCGTGGCCCGGCGGGGTGGACCGCGCCTCGGCCGCCGACATCGCGGTTTCGACCATCGCGGGCAGGCCCTCCAGCGCGGCGCGCAGGAAGGCCAGGCTGACCGGGTCGTCTTCCACCAGCAGCAGGCGCGGCTTCATGCCCCGAGTGTAACCAGCCCGGCGCGGCGTTTGCCGCATCTGCGACAATACGCGGCCTTGTGACGCCCGCAGCCCCCGCCACGTGGCCAGAACCCGCGCTCCCCGCATCGACAAAACCCCGTTCGAAGCCGACATCACCGATCTGAGCCACGATGGGCGCGGCGTCGCCCGTTGCGACGGCAAGGCCGTATTCGTGGCTGGCGCGCTGGCCGGCGAGCGCGTGCTGGCCGAGCAGACGGCGAAGAACCGCCATTTCGACGAGGCGAAGACCGTCGAAGTGCTGCAGGCTTCGCCCGACCGGGTCGCGCCGCGCTGTCCGCATTTCGGTATCTGTGGCGGCTGCGTGCTGCAGCACCTGGTCGAGGAAACGCAGATCGCGGCCAAGCAGCGCGTGCTGCTGGAGAACTTCGAGCGCATCGGCCACGTCCGCCCGGAGACGGTGCTGTCGCCGTTGACCGGCTCGAGCTGGGGCTATCGGCGCAAGGGGCGCTTCTCGGTGCGGCGCGTCGAGAAGAAACAGAAGACGCTGGTCGGCTTCCGCGAGCAGGATCCGCGCTTCGTCGCCGACCTGTCGGTGTGCCATACGGTCATCCCGCGGATCGGCGAGCGCGTGGCCGACCTGGCCGCATTGGTCGATGGCCTCGATGCGCGCGCGGACATTCCGCAGATCGAGTTCATCGCCGGCGACGCAACGGCCGAATTCGATGGCGTCGCCCTGGTGTTCCGCCACTTGCAGCCGCTGGGCGAACGGGACCGGGCGGCGTTGGCCGAATTCGGCAAGGCGCATCGCTTCGCCATCTTCCTGCAGCCCGGCGGTGTCGAAAGCGTGCAACCGCTGTGGCCGGACGCCCCGCAGCTCGCGTTCCGGTTGCCGGCGTGGGGCGTGGAACTGGCGTTCCGGCCGCTGGACTTCATCCAGGTCAACGCCGCGCTGAACGAGAAGATGATCGCGCACGCGTTCGAACTGCTCGATCCGCAGCCGAAGGATCGCGTGTTGGACCTGTTCTGCGGGCTGGGCAATTTCACCTTGCCACTGGCGCGGCTGGCGGGCGAGGTGGTCGGCGTGGAAGGCGACGCGGGACTGGTCGCGCGGGCGCGCGACAATGCGCAGCGCAACGGGTTGGGCAACGCGCAGTTCTTCGCCGCCGACCTGACCCAGGACCAGCGCGGCACGCCATGGATGCGCGCGGGCTTCGACAAGCTGCTGCTGGACCCACCGCGCTCCGGTGCGATCGAGGTGTTGCAGCAACTGCCGCTGAAACAATTCGGCCGCATCGTCTACGTCAGCTGCCACCCCGGCTCGCTGGCGCGCGACGCCGGCTTCCTGGTCAACGAGCAGGGCTGGAAGTTGAAGGCGGCCGGGGTGATGGACATGTTCCCGCACACCGCGCACGTCGAGAGCATCGCGCTTTTTGAACGCTAGGATGAGCCGTCATCCCAGCGAACGCCGGGATCCACGTTGCCGTTGTCTTGCCGGGGAACGGCAAGAGCAAAATGGATGACCCGCCATTCGGCGGTTGAAGGCCCGGCTTCCGCTGGAATGACGATTCCCCCACTTATGGTTTGAAAATTACCAATGGGCATCGAAATCGAACGCAAGTTCCTGGTCA
>JBDHQQ010000242.1:0-2948 GCA_039807145.1 Pseudoxanthomonas sp.
AGTTCCGCCTGGCGCGACGACGTCAGCAGCGGCGCGCGCTCGCCGAAGGCGACGATGGCCGCCTGCTCGGCAGGACGCAGGCCGGTCGGCGGCGCCAGCACCGCGTTGGCCGGCGCCGGCAGCGCGTCGCGCTCGCGTTCGTTGTGCACCACCAGGGTTCCCGCCACCAGGTCGCCGAGCCGGCGGCCGTGGCGGTCGGCGAGGCACGAAACCAGCCCGGCCGCGTAGCCGAACGGCAGCATGTCCACGGTGCGCAGCAGGTTGCGGGTGATCGCCGCCAGCCAGCCGACCGGTGCGCCGTCGGCCGCGACCACCCGCAGCGACATCGCCTTCTTGCCGACGGTCTGCCCGTTCCACAGCGCTTCCAGCACGATGGGATAGGCCCAGTACACCGCGAACAGCACGATCAGGTTGGCGCCCGCGCCCATGCCGCCCAGCACGCCCAGCACCATGCCCGCGACCATCAGCACGCCGACGCGCACGCACAGGTCGATGACCCACGCCACCGCGCGCGGCACCGGTCCGGCGGCGGGCAGGTGCAGGGCCACGCCTTCGGGCGTGACCACTTCGCGGTAGGTGTCCAGCATCAGTCGCGCGCCTGCGAAGGCGGCGGGTCGAATGCAGTCCGGCTTTCCCGCCGGACATCCTGCTGGCGCGGCATGCGCTGTTTCCGAAGGTTCCCTGCGCCGACTTTAACCGCGGCGTCCACGCTTGCACAGGCCCGCTAGACTGCGCGCATGAACGCGCCGTTTCCCTGCCGCGGCGGCTGCGGCGCCTGCTGCATCGCGCCGTCTATCCACTCGCCGATTCCCGGCATGCCGCACGGCAAGCCGGCCGGTGTGCGCTGCGCGCAGCTGGACGAAGACAGCCGCTGCCGCCTGTTCGGCCGGCCCGAGCGGCCCGCGTTCTGCGCCTCGCTGAAACCGGGACCGGAGATGTGCGGGAAATCGCGCGAGGAAGCACTGGCGATGCTCGCCACGCTGGAAATCGCGACGCGGCCCTGAGCCGCGATCAACCCGCCTGCAGGTACTCGTCCTTCAGCTTCACGTAGTGCCTGGCCGAGTAGTACAGCGCGTCGATCTCGGCATCGCTGAGCATGCGCACCTTCTTCGCCGGATTGCCCAGCCACATCTCGCCGCTGCCGACGACCTTGCCCGGCGCGACCAGCGCGCCGGCGCCGACGAAACCGTGCTTCCGCACCACCGCGCCGTCCAGCACGATGGCGCCCATGCCGATCAGCACCGCGTCCTCGATCCGGCAGGCATGGATGATGGCCTGGTGGCCGATGGTCACGTCCTCGCCGATCACCGTGGCGAAGCCGCCCAGCTTGGCGTGCGGACCGTCGTGGCTGACGTGGACGATGGTGCCGTCCTGCACGTTGGTGCGCGCGCCGATGCGGATGAAGTTGACGTCGCCGCGGATCACCGTGCCCGGCCACACCGACACGTCCTCGCCCAGCACCACGTCGCCGATCACCCGGGCCGCCTCGTCGACGTAGGCGCGCGGGCCAAGGGTGGGAAAACGGCCGAGATAGGGGCGCAGGGAGGTCATGGTTGCGTTGGTGCTTCGGATAAGCGGAAAACTGCATCGTACAGGACTAGACTCCGGCGTATGGACATGAACGCCACCACGCCCGTTTCCGAACTGCGCCCGACCCTCGACCGCCTGCGCGCCGCCTGGCAGGCGCGCAAGCCCGACCGCGCGCAGCGCAGCGCCGACCTGCTGCGCCTGCGCGGGGCGCTGAAGCGGCGGCTGGAAGAAATGGCGCAAACCATCGCCACCGACTTCGGCCATCGCTCGCTGCACGAATCGCGCATTGCCGACGGCATGACCGTGCTCAACGAGATCGACCACCTGCGCAAGCACCTGGGTGGCTGGATGAAGCCGAAGCGGGTCGGCGTGGGCTGGCGCTTCTGGCCGGCGCGCGCGGAGATCCGCCCCGAGCCGGTCGGCGTGGTCGGGGTCATCTCGCCATGGAACTACCCGGTCAACCTGGCGCTGATTCCGCTGGCCACCGCGATCGCCGCCGGCAACCACGTCTATCTGAAACCGTCCGAACACACGCCGCGCACCAGCGCATTCCTGCGCGAGCTGCTGGCCGAAGTGTTCCCGGAAGACCGCGTCGCGGTCGCCGAAGGCGGCGCGGACGTGGCCGCCGCGTTCGCCGCGCTGCCGTTCGACCACCTGGTGTTCACCGGCTCCACCGCGGTCGGGCGCAAGGTGATGGCCGCCGCCGCGCCCAACCTGACCCCGCTGACGCTGGAACTGGGCGGCAAGTCGCCGGCCATCGTCTGCGACGACTACCCGCTGGAACAGGCCGCGGCGCGGCTGGCGACCGGCAAGTGGTTCAACTGCGGGCAGACCTGCATCGCGCCGGACTATGTGCTGGTCGGCGCATCGCGGCGCGACGCGCTGGTGCAGGCGCTGCGCGAACAGGTGAAGTCGCGCTATGGCGAAGATTTCGCCAATGCCGGCGACTACAGCCGCATCGTCAATGCGGGCCAGTACGCGCGCCTGCAGGGCTACGTGGACGATGCGAAGTCGCGCGGGCTGGAAGTGATTTCACTGGGTGAAGCCGACCCCGCGCAGCGCCTGTTCCCGCCGACCCTGATCCTGGAACCCGGCGACGACGCGAAGGTGATGCAGGAGGAAATCTTCGGCCCGGTCTTCCCGATCCGCAGCGTGCATTCGCTGGACGAAGCCATCGCCTACGTCAATGCCCACGACCGTCCACTGGCGCTGTACCCCTTCAGCCACGACCGCGCCAGCGTCGAGAAGATCCTGCGCAGCACCCTGGCCGGCGGCGTCTCGGTCAACGACACCCTGTTCCACTTCGCCATCAACAACCTGCCGTTCGGCGGCGTCGGCCCCAGCGGCATGGGCGCCTACCACAGCCGCACCGGCTTCGATGCGATGAGCAAGCAGCTGCCGATCCTGTGGCAAGCGAA
>JBDHQQ010000056.1:0-14956 GCA_039807145.1 Pseudoxanthomonas sp.
GTCGATCTTCTGGAAGCGCCGCGCCAGCGCGCGGTCCTTCTCGAAGATGCCGCGGTATTCCTGGAAGGTGGTCGAACCGATGCAGCGCAGCTCGCCCGACGCCAGCGCCGGCTTGATCAGGTTGGAGGCGTCCATGGTGCCGCCGCTGGCGGAACCGGCGCCGATGATGGTGTGGATCTCGTCGATGAACAGCACCGCGTGCGGGATCTTCTTCAGCTGCGCCAGCACCGCCTTCAGCCGCTTCTCGAAGTCGCCGCGGTACTTGGTGCCGGCGACCAGCGCGCCCAGGTCCAGCGAATAGATCGTCGCCTCGCGCAGCACCTCGGGCACATTGCCTTCGACGATGCGCTTGGCCAGCCCTTCGGCCAGCGCGGTCTTGCCGACGCCGGCTTCGCCGACGTACAGCGGGTTGTTCTTGCGCCGGCGGCACAGCACCTGGATGGTGCGCTCAATCTCGTCAGCACGGCCGACCAGCGGGTCGATCCTGCCCTGTCGGGCCAGTTCGTTGAGGTTGCTGGCGTACTCGGCCAGCGCATCGCCCTTGCCTTCGCCCTCGCCGGCCTCGCCGGAACGGTGCTCGCCGTCGGAAGCCGCGGGCTCCTCGCCCTCGCCCTGCTTGGCGATGCCGTGCGACAGGTAGTTGACCACGTCCAGCCGGGTCACGTCCTGCTGGGTCAGGTAGTACACGGCGTGCGAGTCCTTCTCGCCGAAGATCGCCACCAGTACGTTGGCGCCGGTGACCTCCTTCTTGCCCGAGGACTGCACGTGGTACACGGCGCGCTGCAGCACGCGCTGGAAGCCCAGCGTGGGCTGGGTGTCGCGGCCGTCGTCCTCGGCCAGCTTCGACACCGAGGCCTCGATGGCCTGCTCCAGGTCGGCGCGCAGGCGCTCGGTATCGGCATTGGTGGCCTTCAGCACGGCCTGCGCGGACGCGTTGTCCAGCAGCGCCAGCAGCAGGTGCTCGACGGTCATGAACTCGTGCCGCGCCTCGCGGGCGCGCTTGTAGCACTGGCCGATGGTCTGTTCGAGGTCTTTGCTGAACATGGGTTACTCCAACCGCAGATGCGCACAATATGCGGCCTGCCGGGCGGATTTCCACAAACCGGGTGGATCGCAGCGTTCAGGATGGGTTGCGATCGAGTCCTCCCCCTTCAAGGGGAAGGGTGACCGGATGGCGGTGGGGTCGTCGCGAGCCGGCATTCCCCCGATCCAACGGGAAACCCGTCCCTGGCCCGGCTTCCCCTTGAAGTGGGAGGAGAAAACCTCAGCCCTTCTCCATCGTGCACAGCAGCGGATGCTGGTTCATCCGCGAGAATTCGTTGACCTGGGCGACCTTGGTTTCGGCCACCTCGCGGGTGTACAGGCCGCAGACGCCACGGCCGCGGGTGTGCACGTGCAGCATCACCTGGGTGGCCTTCTCCAGGTCCAGCGAGAAGAACTGCTGCAGCACGCCGACCACGAAGTCCATCGGCGTGTAGTCGTCGTTCAACAGCAATACCTGGTAAAGCGGCGGGCGTGCGACTTCCGGCTTGCCGGTCTCGACCAGCACGCCCTGTTCGTGTTCCTGCTCGGTCCTGCGCGACATGCTTGCAATTATACGGAACGGCCGCAGATTGGACGACGCGCGGCCGCGCCCGCACAATCACCGCCCATGGATGCCGATACCGCGCAGATGACGCCCGTTCCCGACTTTTCCAGGTCCGCCCGCTGGCCGGGGAACCCCGTATGAGCTACCGCGAGGGCCGCTTCTGGCAGCCGGACGTGACCGTGGCCACGGTGGTCGCCCGCGACGGCAAACTGCTGATGGTCGAGGAATTCGCCAACGGCGAACGCCTGGTGCTGAACCAGCCGGCCGGACACCTGGAGCCGGACGAAAGCCTGTTCGAGGCCGCGCTGCGCGAGACCCGCGAGGAAACCGGCTGGGACGTGAACCTGACCGGCTTCATCGGCGCCTACCAGTGGAAAGCCGCCGAAACCGACCGCCACTACCTGCGCTTCGCCTTCGCCGCCGAACCCCTGCGCCACGACGCCGGACGCAAACTGGATGACGGCATCCAGCGCGCGCTGTGGCTGACCCCGGCCGAACTGCAGGCCGAAAGCCATCGCCACCGCAGCCCGCTAGTCTGGCAGGCGGTGGCCGACTTCCTCGCCGGGCGGCGCAGCCCGCTGTCCCTGCTGCAGCAGTTGGCATGAGCGCGCCACGCGTCATTGTTGGCGTTTCGGGCGGCGTCGATTCATCGGTCGCCGCATTGAAGCTGGTCGAAGCCGGCGAATCGGTCGCTGGCCTGTTCATGCAGAACTGGGCCGACGACGGCAGCGGCGAGTGCCGCGCCGAGGAAGACCGCAAGGACGCCGTGGCGGTGTGCGGCAGGCTCGGCATCCCGTTCCATTTCCGCGACTTCTCTTCCGAATACTGGGCCGGCGTGTTCGAGCATTTTCTCGCCGAATACGCGGCCGGGCGCACGCCGAATCCCGACGTGCTGTGCAACCGCGAGGTCAAGTTCAAGCACTTCCTCGACGCCGCGCGCGAACTCGGCGCGGAGAAGATCGCCACCGGCCACTACGCGCAGGTCGCCGAAAGCGGCGGGCGGTGGAAGCTGCTGCGCGGCGCCGACCGCGGCAAGGACCAGAGCTACTTCCTGCACCAGTTGGGCCAGGCGCAGCTGTCGGCGACGCTGTTCCCGATCGGCGGCATGCAGAAATCCGACCTGCGCCGGGTGGCGAAGGACGCCGGCCTGCCCGTGCACGACAAGAAGGACTCCACCGGCATCTGCTTCATCGGCGAACGCGACTTCCGCGACTTCCTCGGCCAGTACCTGCCGGCGAAACAGGGCGAAATGCGCGATCCGGATGGCCAGGTCATCGGCACCCACCCCGGCGTGTTCTTCTTCACCCTGGGCCAGCGCGAAGGCCTGAACATCGGTGGCGTGCGCGGTCGCGCCGCGGCGCCCTGGTACGTGGTCGGCAAGGATGTGGCCCGCAACGTGCTGTACGTGGACCAGGACACGCAAAGCCCCTGGCTGCAGTCGACCCGGCTGTGGTCGGAGTCCGCCCACTGGGTCGCCGGCACGCCGCCGGCGCGACAGTTCGAATGCACCGCGCAGACCCGCTACCGCCAGCCCGATGAAGCCTGCCGCGTGACCGTCGAGGACGACGGCACGCTGGCCGTGCGCTTCGTCCGCGCGCAGCGGGCGGTCACGCCCGGGCAGTCGCTGGTGCTGTACGCCGGCGAGGAATGCCTGGGCGGCGCCGTTATCGAACGTACCGATGCTCCCCTCGAACAGAAACTGGCAGAACGCGCCGCATGAGTCGCAACGCTTCCAACCACATGGCCGACCGCATGCTGGCCCTGGCCGGCCTGGTCCAGGCGCTGGCGCAGGTGCGCCGCATCGCCGAGCACGGCCAGTCCGATCCTTCCGCGGCCAAGGCCGTGGTGGACAGCGTGTTCCGCATCGACGCGCCCAGCGCCGAAGCCGTGTACGGCCAGGCCAGCGCGCTGGCGCCCGGACTGCGCGTGCTGCGCGACTACTTCGACAAGCAGGCGCAGGGGCGCAACGAAGCCCTGCTGCGCCTGACGCTGTCCGTGCTGCAACTGGAGCGGCGCTTCAGCGGCCAGCCCGACATGGTCGAAGCGGTCGGCAACGGCATCGCCCGCATCGCCCCGCGCGCGGAAGCCGACAGCGCGCACCCCGACGTGCTCAACGCGCTCGGCGGCCTGTACGCCGAAACCCTCAGCCAGCTGCGCCCGAAAGTGATGGTGCAAGGCAACCCGCACTACCTCGCCCAGCCGGCCGTGGTCGCCGAGATCCGCGCGCTGCTGCTGGCCGCGGTGCGCTCGGCGGTGCTGTGGCGGCAGCTGGGCGGCAGCTACTGGGATTTCCTGTTCTCGCGCAAGGCGATGCGCGAGACGGTCGAGGGCTGGCTGCGCGGCTGACGACGCCTCGCCACCAGCGCCGGTGACCCGACGCTGCAGGCAACGAAAACGCCCGGCATTGCCGGGCGTTTCCTTTACATCATGACGAGATGGATCAGGCCGCGACCTTGTCCGCCACTTCCTTGTATTCCTCGATCCGGTCGAAGTTCATGTAGCGGTAGATCTGGTCGCCGTTGGCGTTGACCACGCCGATGTCCGCCATGTACTCCTCGCGGGTCGGGATGCGCCCCAGGCGCGAGCAGATCGCCGCCAGTTCCGCCGAGCCGAGGTACACGTTGGTGTTGCGGCCCAGGCGGTTCGGGAAGTTGCGGGTCGAGGTGGACATCGCGGTGGCGCCCTCGCGGATCTGCGCCTGGTTGCCCATGCACAGCGAGCAGCCCGGCATCTCCATGCGCGCGCCGGCGGCGCCGAAGGTGCCGTACACGCCTTCCCGGGTCAGTTCGGACGCGTCCATCTTGGTCGGCGGCGCGACCCACAGGCGCGTGGGAATGTCGCGTTTGCCTTCCAGCAACTTGGCCGCGGCGCGGAAGTGGCCGATGTTGGTCATGCACGAACCAATGAACACTTCGTCGATCTGCGCGCCGGCCACGTCGGACAGGGTCTTGGCGTCGTCCGGGTCGTTCGGGCAGCAGACGATGGGCTCGACGATCTCGTCCATGTCGATCTCGATCACCGCCGCGTACTCGGCATCGGCATCCGGCTCCAGCAGCTGCGGATCGGCCAGCCAGGCTTCCATCTTGGCGATGCGGCGGGCCAGCGTGCGCGCGTCGGCGTAGCCTTCCGCGATCATCCACTTCAGCAGGGTGATGTTGCTGTTGAGGTATTCGATGATCGGCTCTTTGTTCAGGCGCACGGTGCAGCCGGCGGCGGAGCGCTCGGCGGAAGCGTCAGCCAGTTCGAAGGCCTGCTCGATCTTCAGGTCCGGCAGCCCTTCGATTTCGAGGATGCGGCCGGAGAAGACGTTCTTCTTGCCTTTCTTCTCGACCGTCAGCAGGCCGGCCTTGATCGCGTACAGCGGGATCGCGTGGACCAGGTCGCGCAGGGTCACGCCCGGCTGCAGCTTGCCCTTGAAGCGCACCAGCACCGATTCCGGCATGTCCAGCGGCATCACCCCGGTGGCGGCGGCGAAGGCGACCAGGCCCGAGCCCGCCGGGAAGGAAATGCCGATCGGGAAACGGGTGTGCGAGTCGCCGCCGGTGCCGACGGTGTCGGGCAGCAGCATGCGGTTGAGCCAGCTGTGGATGATGCCGTCGCCCGGGCGCAGCGAGACGCCGCCGCGGGTGGAGATGAATTCCGGCAGCGTGTGGTGGGTCTTCACGTCCACGGGTTTGGGATAGGCCGCGGTGTGACAGAACGACTGCATCACCAGGTCGGCGCTGAAGCCGAGGCAGGCCAGGTCCTTCAGCTCGTCGCGGGTCATCGGGCCGGTGGTGTCCTGCGAGCCGACCGAGGTCATCTTCGGTTCGCAGTACGTGCCCGGGCGCATGCCCTTCCCTTCCGGCAGGCCGCAGGCGCGGCCGACCATCTTCTGCGCCAACGAGAAACCCTTGCCGGTATCCGGCGGATTGACCGGCAGGCGGAACAGGTCGGTCGCCGGCAGGCCCAGAGATTCGCGCGCCTTCGCGGTCAGGCCGCGGCCGATGATCAGCGGAATGCGGCCGCCGGCGCGGACTTCGTCCAGCAGCACTTCCGACTTCAGTTCGAACTCGGCGATCGTTTCGCCGTTCTTCAGCGCCTTGCCTTCGTACGGACGCAGCTCGACCACGTCGCCGTGCTCCATCTTCGACACGTCGAGTTCGATCGGCAGCGCGCCGGCGTCCTCCATCGTGTTGTAGAAGATCGGCGCGATCTTGCCGCCAAGGGTCACGCCGCCGGCGCGCTTGTTGGGGATGTACGGGATGTCGTCGCCGGTCCACCACAGCACGCTGTTGGTCGCCGACTTGCGGCTTGAGCCGGTGCCGACCACGTCGCCGACGTAGGCGACCAGGTGGCCCTTCAGCTTCAGATCCTGGATGGCCTGGATCGGGCCACGCTTGCCGTCTTCTTCCGGCACGAACGGCGCATCGGGACGCTTGTTCTTCAGCATCGCCAGCGCATGCATCGGGATGTCCGGGCGGGTGGTCGCGTCCGGCGCCGGCGACAGGTCGTCGGTGTTGGTCTCGCCCGGCACCTTGAACACGGTGATGGTCAGCGACTGCGGCACTTCCGGCTTGCTGGTGAACCATTCGGCGTCGGCCCAGCTCTGCAGCACGGCCTGGGCGTTGGCGTTGCCGGCCTTGGCCTTTTCCTCCACGTCGTGGAAGGCGTCGAATACCAGCAGCGTGTGCTTCAGGCCCTCGGCGGCGATGGCGCCGACCTGGGCGTCGTCCAGCAGCTGGATCAACGGATGCACGTTGTACCCGCCCAGCATGGTGCCGAGCAGCTCGGTGGCCTTCTCGCGCGGAATCAGCGGCGTCTTCTCGGTACCGAAGGCGACGGCGGCCAGGTACGAAGCCTTGACCTTGGCCGCGTCGTCGACGCCGGCCGGCACGCGCTGGCTGATCAGTTCGACCAGGAAGTCTTCCTCGCCGGCGGGCGGGTTCTTCAGCAGTTCGATCGCGTCGGCGGTTTGCTGCGCGGTCAGCGGCAGCGGCGGGATGCCGAGGGCGGCGCGTTCGGCGACGTGCTGGCGATAGGCTTGCAACATGGCGTTCTCCGGTGAATAGGGCAGGAATCAGGAAACGGCGGGCACGATCAGCTTAAGGCCCTTGAAGTAGTCGCGATGGAAGGCGGTGTCGAAAGTGACCAGTCCGTCGCATTGCAGCAGCGCATGCGCACCGACCAGGAAATCGGCGATGGGGCGTTCTCCGCCGCCGCGAGCGCGGTGACGGCGCTGCATCTCGCCGGCGCGCAGGGCGGACTTGGCTTCGACGGCGCTGAAATGCACGCCCATTTCCTCCAGCGCGGCCAGTGCGTCGGCACCGTTGCGCAAGCTGGAGCACAGTTCGGCCAGCGTCGCGTCGCACAGCACCACGCGCCCGCTGCCAAGGCACTGGCGCAGGCAGGCTTCCACGGCGTCGGCGCGCGCGCCGTCGGTCAGCAGTTCGACCAGGACGGGGGCATCCACGGCGATCATTTGTGCTTGCCGGCCTCGGCGTCGAGGGCGAACTTGCCGCGGACGCGGGAAATCGCGTCGTCGACATTCTTCCGCAACACGATACGGCTGCCGTCCAGTTCGACTTTCAGCACGCTGCCCTTGGTCAGGCCCAGCGCATCGCGCACGGCCTTGGGCAGGGTGATCTGGCCACGTTCGGCGACGGTTGCTTCCATCTGTGCATGCCGGTTTGGGTATGCGTAAATGATACATACCTTCCCGCGCATACTCAATCCGGACAGGCACTTCGGGGCGAGAATGGCCCTGCCGGCCCGGCGCCGGCCGCGCCGCCACCAAGGTCGCAGGCGCGCGTCACGAAGGCTGGCGGATAATGGCCCCAGCCCGCCCCCGAGGAGCCCGCCATGCACGATTCCTTCGCCACCCGCAGCCGCCTGGAAGCCAACGGCAAGTCCTACGCCTATTTCAGCCTGCCCAAGCTCGGGCAGAAGTTCGACATTTCCCGCCTGCCCTACTCGATGAAGATCCTGCTGGAGAACCTGCTCCGGCACGAGGACGGCGGCCAGACCGTCGGCCCCGAGCACATCGAAGCCGTGGCGAAATGGGACGCGAAGAAAGAGCCGGACACCGAAATCGCCTTCATGCCCGCGCGCGTGGTCCTGCAGGACTTCACCGGCGTGCCCTGCGTGGTCGACCTGGCGGCGATGCGCGACGCGGTGGTCAAGCTGGGCGGCGACGCTCATGCGATCAACCCGCTGATCCCGTCGGAACTGGTCATCGACCACTCGGTGCAGGTCGACGTGTTCGGCCGTCCCGACGCGCTGGACCTGAACGGCAAGATCGAATTCGAACGCAACCAGGAACGCTACGCCTTCCTGCGCTGGGGCCAGAAGGCGTTCGGCAACTTCAAGGTGGTGCCGCCGAACACCGGCATCGTCCACCAGGTCAACCTGGAGAACCTGGCCCGCGTGGTGATGACCGCCGGCAAGGACGGCGAGGCCCTCGCCTACCCCGACACCGTGTTCGGCACCGACAGCCACACCACGATGATCAACGGCATCGGCGTGCTCGGCTGGGGCGTGGGCGGCATCGAGGCCGAGGCGGCGATGCTGGGCCAGCCCTCTTCGATGCTGATCCCGCAGGTGGTCGGCTTCAGGCTGACCGGCCGGCTGCCCGAAGGCAGCACCGCGACCGACCTGGTGCTGACCGTCACCCAGATGCTGCGCGCGCACGGCGTGGTCGGCAAGTTCGTCGAATTCTTCGGCGACGGCCTGCAGCACCTGCCGTTGGCCGACCGCGCCACCATCGGCAACATGGCCCCGGAATACGGCGCCACCTGCGGCATCTTCCCGATCGACAGCGAATCGCTGAACTACCTGCGCCTGTCCGGGCGCAGCGAGGAACAGATCGCGCTGGTCGAGACCTACGCGAAGGCGCAGGGCCTGTGGCACACGCCGGATTCGCCGCACGCCGAATACAGCAGCGTGCTGGAACTGGACATGGCCACGGTGCAGCCGTCGCTGGCCGGCCCCAAGCGCCCGCAGGACCGCGTGCTGCTGCAGGACATGAAGGCCAACTTCAACGCCAACGTCGAGGGGCTGGTCGCCAACCGCAAGGTCGGCTGCGCGGTGCAGGAACTGGTCGCGGAAGGCGGCGACCAGCCGCAGGCCGAACGCCTGGCCGCCAAGCCGGTTTCGAAGATCATGATCAACGACGGCGAGCACCAGCTGCGCGATGGCTCGGTGGTGATCGCCGCGATCACGTCCTGCACCAACACCTCGAACCCGGCCGTGATGCTGGGCGCGGGCCTGCTGGCGCGCAACGCGGTGGCGAAGGGCCTGAAGGCCGCGCCGTGGGTGAAGACCTCGCTCGGGCCGGGTTCGCGCGTGGTCACCGATTACCTGGAAAAGGCCGGGCTGATCGACGACCTGGAGCAGCTCGGCTTCTACGTGGTCGGCTACGGCTGCACCACCTGCATCGGCAATTCCGGCCCACTGCCCCAGGCGGTGTCCGAAGGCATCGCGCAGAACGACCTCGCAGTGGCCTCGGTGCTGTCGGGCAACCGCAATTTCGAAGGCCGCATCCACGCCGAAGTGAAGATGAACTACCTCGCTTCGCCGCCGCTGGTGGTCGCCTACGCCATCGCCGGCACGGTCGACGTCGACCTCACGACCGAGCCACTGGGCACCGGCGGCGACGGCCAGCCCGTGTACCTGCGGGACATCTGGCCCAGCGCGAAGGAAGTCGGCGACGCCATCGCCGCGACCATCGGCCCGGAGATGTTCCGCCGTAACTACGCCGACGTGTTCAAGGGCGACACCCGCTGGAACACCATCGAATCGCCCGACGGCGAACGCTATGCGTGGAGCGACGCCTCGACCTACATCAAGAACCCGCCCTACTTCGACGGCATGACCATGGCGGTCGGCGGCATCGCCGACATCCGCGGCGCGCGCGTGCTGGGCCTGTTCGGCGACTCGATCACCACCGACCACATCTCGCCGGCCGGCAGCATCAAGAAGGATTCGCCGGCGGGCCGTTTCCTGGTCTCGCGCGGGGTGCAGCCGGTCGATTTCAACAGCTACGGCAGCCGCCGCGGCAACGACGACGTGATGGTGCGCGGCACCTTCGCCAACATCCGCATCAAGAACCTGATGTTCGGCGGCGAGGAAGGCGGCAACACCCTGTACTTCGGCGCGACCCCGCCGGAAAAGACCTCGATCTACGACGCCGCGATGAAGTACAAGGCCGATGGCGTGCCGCTGGTGGTGATCGCCGGCAAGGAATACGGCACCGGCTCCAGCCGCGACTGGGCCGCCAAGGGCACCAACCTGCTGGGGGTGAAGGCGGTCGTCGCCGAGAGCTTCGAGCGCATCCACCGCTCCAACCTGGTCGGCATGGGCGTGCTGCCGCTGCAGTTCGTCGACGGTCAGAACGCCCAGACCCTGGGCCTGGACGGCACCGAAACCTTCGACATCTCCGGACTGGAGGACGGCGCATCCAAGGTCGCGACGGTGGTCGCGCGCCGCCCCGACGGCCGCGAAATCCGCTTCGATGCGAAGGTGCTGCTGCTGACGCCGAAGGAAGTCGAATACTTCCGCAACGGCGGCCTGCTGCACTACGTGCTTCGCCAGTTGGCCGCGAAGAAAGCGGCGTGACTCGCCCGTAGGAGCGCTCTTGAGCGCGACCGTGAAACGGAGCCATGCGGATGATTCCGCAAGTCCGGACGATTCCCGGTCGCGCCCTGGCGCGCTCCTACAGCCACCCCTCAAAACCCGTAACGCAGCCTCGCCGACCACTGCCGGTCGTCGCGGAAAGAGCCGAAGCGCTGGTCGTAGCCGAACGACAGGCTCGCGCGACGCGACAGCGCGGCATCGAGCCCGATACCGAACAGGCCCGAGGAACGCGCGAAGCCCTCGCCGTACAGCGGCGCCCACGACGCCGCGCCGACGAAGCTGGCATCCACCAGCAGCCCGCGTTCCGACACCGAACGCTGCCATTCCGCATGGCCGCGCAAGGCCAGCTTGATGCCGGCGCCGCTCTTCCATGCGCGCTCGGCGCGCAGGCCCGCCACCGCCAGCGTGCGTTCGGCGATGCCGCCGTTCGCCTTCAGGCCGAAACCGGCGGCCCCGTTCTCGATGAAGCCGTCGCGATCCAGGCGCACGTAATCGATGCCGGCGTACGGCACCAGCGACCGATTGGCATTGCCGAATCGATAACCCGCTTCGAGATTCGCCGTGGTGAAGCGCCCGGCATAGTCGGTCGCGACGCCATCGACGCTGTCGCCCAGCAACACTTGGCGGCGCAGTTGCCGTTCGTACCGGCCGACGCCGAACTGGCCCATGGCATAGCCGTTGCCGCGCATCGCCCCGGCGTAGAACCTGGCCTGGGTCTGGCGCTCGTGGCTGCGGTCGTAGCCCGTGCCGAGGAGCCCGTCGGTATCGTTGGTTCCGAAGGCGAAACCGGCCGTTGCGTTCGCACCCAGTGGCAGGTCGCTGCCCATCAGCCAACCGTCGTTGCGGAACTGCCCGAACGCCGAACCACCCTGCCCCGGCTGGCCCAGCGGCTGGTACCAATGGCCCTGCAACTGCGACCGGCCGGCGAGACTGCCGAACCGCGCCGACAGCGCGCGGCGGCTGGCCTCGAGGCTATCCAAGCTGGCCGCATCGGCTGCCGCATGCAGTTCGCCGGACAGGCTGCGGATCGCACGGTCGGCCTGGGTGATGCCGGCAACGCGCTGCAGCGCGCCGGCCGCGCCGATGAAATCCGCGCCGATCCCGCCACCAGCGCCGGCCAATTGCCCATCGATGGCCTGCATCGCGCCTTCGACCCGCGTCGCCGACACTTGGGTGACGCCGGACAATCCCATGCCGGCCACCGCCTTCGACACATCGATGCGCTTGATGTCGAGGAAGACGTTCTGCGCGTCGTAGCTCAACGACGCATCGAGGAACACGTTGGGCGCGGCTTTCAGGGTGGCGAATGTCCCGTTGATGCCACCCAGTGCCGTGAGCAGGGTTTCCTTGCTTTGGTCCTTGGCCGTGTAACCGGATTTCACGCCCAGGACCGACACCTGCCCGGCCAGCGTCGCCGACCCGAAAACCCGCAGCTGCAAACCGTCGCCGGCCAGCCAGACCCCGAGATTGCCCGTCGCGGTCTGGACGAAATCACCGCTGATGCTGGGGAAAGTACCGGAATTCGGCGCCGTGGCTGTCGAAACCAGCAAGCGGCCGCTGTTGCTGACGTTCTTGCCCAGCACGCCGCTGAAACCGAGCCATGCCGTCGCGCCATCGGACACATACAGGTCGGAACCGTACAGCTTCCCGTACACGTACAGCCCACCTTCCTGCACGCGGGTATCGCCGCTGTAGCGATTGAGGCCGGTCAGCGTCAACAGGCCCGTGCCGGACTTGACCAGTCCGCCGCTTCCGACAATGTCGTTGCGCCACACCGAGTTGCCGGTGAACGACACGCTGAAATCCCCCCAGGCGAAATTGCTGGGACCATTGGCCGCCTTGGTCACGTCCAGCAGGCCCCAGCCGAATATCGGATCGACGCCCGCCGCGCCGATGTCCTTCGCGCCGCCCAGGATCGTCTGCCGCACCTGGTCGTTGCTGAAGTACGGGAACGCCGACCACACCACGGCCGCGGCACCCGACACCAGCGGCGCGGCGTAAGACGTGCCGCTGCCCTGGTACAGGCCGCTGGTCGCCTGCGAGGTCGCATTCGCGGCAATGAACACCGCGGTACCGGGTGCGGCCAGGCAATAATTCATCGCGATGCCGCAAGCGTTCGGATAGACGACCGTGGTTCCACTGTCGTCCGTGTAGCGATCCAGCCGATTGGTATTCGCCGGATCGACCGCGGTCACCGCCAGCCAGCCGCGCTCCAGGTCCGCGGCCGGCAGCGAACCGCCCGGTCCCTGCTGGCTGGGCAACGATGCGTTGTCGCTGGGATCGGCGCGCCCCTCGTTGCCGGTGGCGAACACGATCAACCCGCCGCGATTGCCGACGAAGTCGCGCCAGGAGGCCGCCAACTCGGTGGTCAGCGCCGGATTGGTCCAGTACAGGCCTCCCCACGAGTTGTTGATGATCTTCGCGCCGGCATTGGCCAGCTGGGCATTCAGATCGCCGAAGTAATCCCCCGCGCCATCGCCGGGGCCGATTTCGTTGCCCTCGCCGGAGCCATCGTCCGGCGGCGGGGCATCGCTGATGATGCGCGAGGAAACGATGGTCGCATCCTGCGCCACGCCGCCGCCCCAACGACCGGTTTCGCCACCGCTGTAGAGGCCCGTCGCCGGACCACCCGCCGCCAGCGACGCCACCACGGTACCGTGGCCGACCTTGTCGTCCACCGAAAGATCGTTGCCTGAGCCGACATTGACGAAATTGCGCGTCACCCGCCCGCTCAGTGCCGGGTGGTTGCGGTTCACGCCGGTATCCAGCAAGCCGATGGTCACGCCCTGGCCCTTCAGCCCCGCGCCCAGCGCACCCGCCGCATTGATCGCGACGAGGTGCTGGTTGATGTTCGGGTCGGCGAACGTGACCGGTGCGGACTGGGCAGGAACCGCCGGCGGATTGACCTGGGTCAGGCTGGCGTCGTTGGCTACCGTCGGGGTGAAGCCGATTCCGCTCCCGCTGCTTCCCGCAGGCGGATCGGAGCGCACCGTACCCCCGCCACCGCCGCCTCCGCACGCCGCCAGCAACAAGCAGGCCGCAACGATCGCAGTGCATCGCGCCAGCGCCCCACGGAATCGCCCGTTCCCACTCATTTCCGCCTCCTTGTGCATGGCCGACGCCTCTATAGCACACGGCCTGCGGGCGCGCGCGAAATGCGGCCGGGGGCCGTTTGCCGCGCCCCCGCCCAAGCCGGATAATGGCGGAACCCCTACAACTGCCGAGGAGTTATCCCATGTCCGATGTCGTCATCGCCGCCGCCAAGCGCACGGCCATTGGTTCCTTCCTCGGCCAGTTCACCGGCGTGCCGACCCCGACCCTCGGCGCGGCGGCCATCCGCGCCGCGCTGGAACAGTCGGGCATCCCGGGCGCGGACGTGTCCGAAGTGATCATGGGCTGCGTGCTGCCGGCCGGCCTGGGCCAGGCACCGGCGCGGCAGGCCTCGCGCGCCGCCGGCATTCCCGACGCCGCCGGCTGCACCACCATCAACAAGGTCTGCGGTTCGGGCATGAAGGCGATCATGTTCGGCCACGACCTGATCAAGGCCGGTTCGGCCAGCGTGGTGGTCGCCGGGGGCATGGAATCGATGACCAACGCCCCGCACCTGATCCCGAATTCGCGCACCGGCAACCGTTACGGCAACTTCCAGGCCATCGACCACATGGCCTGGGACGGCCTGACCAATCCCTACGACGGCCAGGCGATGGGCGTGTTCGCCGAGGCCACCGTGGCCAAGTACGGCTTCACCCGCGAGGACCAGGACGCGTTCGCGATCGAATCGGTCAAGCGCGCGCAGGCCGCGCAGGCCGATGGCGCGTTCGACGGCGAGATCGTCCCGGTCACCGTCTCCACCCGCAAGGGCGAGGTCGAGTTCGCCAGCGACGAGCAGCCGGGCAAGTCCGACGTCTCCAAGATCCCGTCGCTGCGGCCGGCGTTCAAGAAGGACGGCACCGTGACCGCCGCCAGTTCGTCCAGCATCTCCGACGGCGCCGCGGCGACCGTGCTGCTCAGCGCGGACGAAGCGGCCAGGCGCGGCCTGAAGCCGCTGGCCCGCATCGCCGGCCACGTCACCTTCTCGCACCAGCCGGAGTGGTTCACCACCGCGCCGGTGGGCGCCATCGACGCGCTGCTGAAGCAGCTCGGCTGGAAGATCGACGACGTCGACCTGTTCGAGATCAACGAAGCCTTCGCCGTGGTCGCGATGGCGCCGATCAAGGAACTGGGCATCCCGCACGCCAAGGTCAACGTCAACGGCGGCGCCTGCGCGCTGGGCCACCCCATCGGCGCCTCGGGCGCGCGCCTGGTGGTGACCCTGCTCAACGCCTTGCGCAAGCGCGGTGGCAAGAAGGGCATCGCCTCGCTGTGCATCGGCGGCGGCGAGGCGACGGCCATTGCGGTGGAGTTGCTCTAGGCGGTCCAGCGCAGGCGCAACGGGCGGGTTTTACAACTGTTTCACGAAAATGAATACGGAACCGCTTGACAGTCGGAAGCCGCCCGTCATCATTACTTGCGGCGCGCAATTGCGCGTTGCCACTTAACGACGAGGAACTGTGAAAATGACCATGAACAAGGCACTGATCGCGCTGGCCCTGGCTGCCGCCCTGGCCGCGTGCTCGAAGCCCGCCGAAGAGGCCGCCCCGGCTGCTGACGCCGCTCCGGCCGCCGAGGCCACTACCGACGCCGCTCCGGCTGCCGACGCCAAGGCCACCGCCGACGCCGCCGCCGCCGCTGCCGACGCCGCTGCCCCGGCCGCCA